>NZ_JBQENP010000006.1:0-236289 GCF_052044755.1 Acinetobacter sp. 22512
AAACCAGTTTTTAAAAACTGCTTAACTAACTGTCCAACTTTATGGGGTCAGATCACCCTACCGCAACGTGAAGGGGACGGTGGTTTTTACACACAGATCTCCCCCTCAGAAGGAGCAAATCTGATGCGCTGTATGTATAGCGGTCTGTCAAAACCGACTGGCAATGTAGGCCAGCGGGACCATAATAATCATAAGTTTTTAACAGGTCAATTCAATTTAAATAAAATATTATAAAAATTTTAAATATAAATTTATATTTTAATTAAATTCAAAAGTTAATATCTCTAAAGCTATAAATTAATAGAAATAATAAAGCTAAACTAAACGTTTAGCCTGTTCTTAAAATATATAACGGTAATTAATAAATACACGATGCTGGTCCCAATCTTTTCGAGACATGCCATTTATTTTCTCGCCTAGGTTTGCATTTTCAAAAATTCAAATCAGAAATAAAAGTTTAAAAAATCTTGATCGAAGCTTTGAAGGCGTCTGTAGTCGTTTGCTTAATTTCTCCTCTAATTCAATCTATCTAAATATAGCTTTAAAAATAAGCAAAAGATTGAGAGGGACGACATGTATTGCCGCTGAACATGTATGGCTATAGCATTTCAAAGATATTTCTAACACAATACGCATCGAAGAAATTTGAGGTTCAACATTGTGATTACGGGCGAGATTAAAAGTAAAATTGACCAAATTTGGAATGCTTTCTGGAGTGGTGGAATTTCTAACCCTTTAGAAGTCATGGAGCAAATGACATATTTACTGTTTATTCGCCGTCTTGATGAAATTCAAACTACAAAAGAAAAAAAGGCGAATCGTCTCAAAATTGCTGTTGAACAACCAATTTTTAAACCAGAACAAGATCACTTACGTTGGTCTAAACTCATTCATTTAGGTGATCCAGCTAAGTTATATAAAACGGTTGCAGAGGAAGTCTTTCCTTTTATTAAAAACTTAGGCCGTGATGATGACACTACTTATAGTCATCATATGAAAGATGCCCGTTTTACTATTCCTAATCCTGCATTATTAACTAAAGTGATTGACCTTTTGGCAGATGTGCCAATGGATGATAAAGACACTAAAGGTGATGTTTACGAGTATATGCTCGGTAAGATCGCTTCAGCAGGTCAGAATGGGCAATTCCGGACACCTCGTCATATTATTAAGATGATCGTGGAGCTCATGCAGCCCAAGCCAACCGATACTATTTGTGACCCAGCTTGTGGTACGGCCGGTTTTCTTGTGGCAGCAAGTGAATACCTTAGCCAACATTACAGTACCGAGATTTTTGCTAATTCTGAAGCAGCAAAACGCTTTAGTGAAGAAACATTCTTCGGTTACGATTTTGACAGTACCATGCTTCGAATTGGTTCAATGAACATGATGCTACACGGGGTCGAAAACCCAAGTATTGAAAACCGTGACTCATTAAGCGAAGCACACTCACATATTGAAAGTAAGTACAGCCTAATTCTTGCTAACCCTCCATTTGCGGGTAGTTTGGACTACGAAAGCTGTGCCAAGAATATTCAGGCGATTGTTAAAACCAAAAAGACTGAATTGCTGTTTTTAGCTTTGTTCTTACGCTTGCTTAAAACAGGTGGGCGCGCTGCGGTGATTGTGCCTGATGGTGTGTTATTTGGTTCATCTAAAGCGCATAAAGATTTGCGCCAAAAAATTGTAGAAGAGCAAAAGCTCGAAGCGATTATTTCGATGCCGTCCGGTGTGTTTAAACCGTATGCGGGTGTTTCCACTGCCATTATGATTTTCACTAAAACTGAGTCTGGTGGTACAGATAAAGTTTGGTTTTATGATATGCAGGCAGATGGTTATTCACTTGATGATAAGCGTAATGAACTAGATGCTTCTAAGCATGAAAATAACAATATTCCTGACATTATTGCTCGTTTCCATAACTTAGCATCGGAAACAGGTCGTAAAGCGACAGAGCAAAGCTTCTTAGTGGATAAAGCTGATATTGCTGCCAATGGTTATGATTTGTCGATTAACCGTTATAAAGAAGTGGTGTACGAGCAAGTTGAATATGAAGCACCAAGTAAGATTCTGGCAGATCTAGAGTTGCTTGAGAAAGACATTCTTAAAGGAATGAATGAGCTTAAGGAGTTGTTGAAGTGAGTGAGTGGGTAACAGCAAAATTTAAAGATGTTGCGAAAGTTGTAACAGGCAAAACTCCTCAGACTTCTAAAACTGAATATTATGGAGGTGATATACCATTTGTATCACCTGCTGATTTAAATGAAAGTGTTTTAGGTAAAACAAAGATTTATTTAACGAAACAAGGTGCTGATCAAGTTTATATAGTACCCAAAAATACTGTACTTGTTTCTTGTATTGGGAGTTTAGGTAAATTAGCAATTGTTAATAAAGAGGTTTGTTTTAATCAACAAATCAATGGATTAATATTCGATGAAAGTAAAATTTTTCCCAAATATGGTTTTTACTTTGCTCAAACATTAAAACCGCAACTAGAAAAAGCTTCTTCCTCTACAACATTACCTATTGTAAATAAATCTCGTTTTTCAGAGTTAGAAATAAAATATCCTTCTCTTGCAGAACAACGCCGAATTGCCTCTATTTTAGATCAAGCGGATGAGCTACGCCAAAAACGTCAGCAGGCGATTGAAAAGCTAGATCAGCTTTTACAGGCTACTTTTATTGATATGTTTGGGGATCCTATAAGTAATCCTAAAGGATGGGATGTTGGATGTATTGGAGATATGCTTGAATCTGTAAAATATGGTTCATCCGACAAAGCGACCTTAGAAGGAGAAATTCCAATTCTTCGAATGAATAACCTAACTTATTCAGGTGAAATGGATTTAACTGATCTAAAATATATAACTAAAGTCCAAGCAGATGAAAAATATCTTGTAAAAGAAGGTGATATTTTATTTAATCGAACTAACAGTAAAGAATTAGTTGGAAAAACAGCCGTTTATGTGGGGCCTGAACCAATGGCGTATGCAGGCTATTTAGTAAGGGCTAGAACTAAAGCAAACTATGCACCAGAATACATCTCTGCTTTCTTAAATTCACCATGGGGAAAAGAGAAATTGCAAAGCATGTGTAAAAGTATTGTTGGAATGGCAAATATTAATGCAAAAGAGTTTCAATCAATAGTTTTGCCTATTCCCCCAGAGAATGAACAAATTCAATTTAAGAATAAGGTATTAACTATTAGAGAGAAAAAGCGATTACTTATTAATCAGTTAAGTATATTGGATACTCTATTTAAATCATTACAAAACCAAGCATTTAGCGGAAATTTATAAATAATTAATTTAAGATTTGAGGGTATATACATGAGTAACTTCTCGTTTCTAGAACCTGACTTTAGCAGTTTGGCTATTACTGCCAAAGAAGCTGAAAAGCTCGTGTATATTTCACCTCAAGCTTCTTTGATGTTTGCCCGAAACTCTTTAGAAAACTTGGTGTTTTGGTTATATCAATATGATAAAAAATTAAACCAGCCTTACGATGCTTCTATTTATAATTTACTAAATGACGTTAAGTTTAAAGACCTTGTCCCACCCTATATTTGGGACAAAATGGACAATATCCGCATGGTCGGCAACAGTGCTGTGCATGGGAAAAAGTTTAAACAACTAACTACCGAAGAAACTGTAAAACACATCAGTCATTTATTTTTAATTTATGTCTGGTTTGAACGTAATTATGGTTCACCTTCAAAAGATCGTTCACAGCCGATTTTATTTAACCCAAAACTAATTCCAAATGCTGACAGCGCTCAGCAAATTACAGCTAATAAAGAGCAATTACAAAAAGAAGCGGAAGCGAAAGAAAAGGAGTTTGCTGAAAGACACAAGGCGCTACGTGAACGTGAACAAAAACTCTTTGAACAATCTGCAAGTTTAGAAGAACGCGAAAAATTACTTGCTAACATTGATGCCGACCTTGCTCAAAAACGAGCTGAAGTTGAACAAGCCAAAATTGCGAATAGTCAGATTCTAGACAACACCGACTATAAAGAAGACGAAACCCGTAAACTTAAAATTGACTTACTTCTTGAAGAGGCAGGTTGGGAAATTGGCAACACCGTACGCGAAGAAGTACCAGTTACCGGTATGCCAAACTCATCAGGTAAAGGCTCAGTTGATTATGTGCTTTATGATGCTGACGGCTTACCCTTAGCGCTTGTTGAAGCAAAACGTACATCTGCCAATCCTGATATTGGACAGCAACAAGCAAAGCTTTATGCGGACTGTTTAGAACAACAAACAGGGCAACGGCCTGTAATTTTCTACACCAATGGCTACAAAACTCGAATTTGGAACGATGTGCAGGGTGGCCCGCCACGATTAGTCCATGGATTTTATACTCAGGCAGAGCTTAAACGGCTTATTGAGCGACGTAAGAATAATCCTGACTTAAGCAGCTTCCCTATAAATACAGAAATTGTAGAACGCTACTATCAGACTCGCGCTATTAAAGCCATGCTAGCAGCATTCCAACGTAAAGAACGTGCTGGTTTGCTCATCATGGCAACAGGTACAGGGAAAACTCGTACATCGATTGCCCTAGTTGATGTATTGATGAAAGCTAATGTAGTGCAAAAAGTATTATTCCTTGCTGACAGAACATCATTAGTCAATCAAGCGACCAATGCTTTTAAAGCCAATTTACCTGATGCTGCACCAGTAAACTTAGTCGATAGTAAGAACCAAAACGGACGAGTTTATCTTTCTACCTATCACACAATGATGGGCCTGATTGATGAAATGAATGCAGATGGAACCCGTAAATACGGTACAGGTATGTTTGACCTGATTATTGTTGATGAAGCACACCGTAGTGTTTATCAAAAATTTGGTGAGATTTTTAACTACTTTGACAGTTTATTAGTTGGTTTAACTGCAACACCGCGAGATGAAGTGGATCGTGATACTTATGCATTGTTTGGTTTAGAAAGTGGTGTCCCAACCGATTACTACGATCTCGATCAAGCTATTGCTGATGGTTATCTAGTACCACCAAAAGCCTATTCAGTTCCTCTTAAATTCATGCGTGAAGGCGTGAAATATGATGAACTTTCAGAAGAAGAAAAACAGCATTGGATTGAATTGGACTGGGAAGGGGGAGATGCACCGGAAGAAGTTTCTGCATCCAAACTTAATAAAGAACTCTTTAATACGGGTACAGTCGATAAGATGCTTCAACACTTAATGGAAAATGGCATTAAGGTAGAAGGTGGTGATCGGTTAGGAAAAACAATTATTTTCGCCGTAAATCAAAATCATGCTAATTTCATTGCCGAGCGCTTCGACAAAAACTATCCGCAATATGATGGTAAATTTGCACGTGTAATTACTCACGCGACTAAGTACGCGCAAAGTTTAATCGATGGTTTTAGTAAAAAAGACCTACCAGACCCACAAATAGCTATATCTGTGGATATGCTTGATACTGGCATTGATGTACCTGAAGTGGTTAATCTGGTGTTCTTTAAAGCGGTACGTTCTAAAGTCAAATTTATGCAAATGATTGGGCGAGGTACACGACTGTGTAAAGAGCTATTTGCACCAGAACAAGATAAAAAAGAATTTTATATTTTCGATTATTGCTCAAACTTTGAATATTTTAATGAAAACCCTGAAGGTGCTCCAGTTTCTACGACTGAACCATTGGGACAACGATTATTTAAAGCTCGATTAAATATTTTGAGTTTATTGAATACCAAAGATTTTGATACTGAAGAACTAAAAGCAGTACAGCAAGATATTCGTCAAAGCTTACAGACAGAAGTGAGATCGATGAACAATGAGAATTTCATTGTGCGGTCTGAACTCGAATATGTTGAACATTTCAAAAATGATAATGCTTGGAATAATTTAGATGACCTATCTATGGGCATATTACGCGAGCATATTTCAAAATTACCAAATGAGCTTGAGGCTGAAACCTTAGAAGCAAAGTTATTTGATATGTTGTGCTATAACCTTGAACTTGCAGTATTAGCAAAGAACAATAAAGCAATTCAAACGTATGCTAATAAAGTGATTGAAGTTGCATCTAAGCTAGAGACTAAAGAAAATATTCCTGTTGTTGCTGCACAAATCACTTTAATTCAAGAAATTCAATCTGCTGAATATTGGAAGGATATTACACTTCCAATGCTTGAATCGATGCGTAAACGTATTCGTGGCTTGGTAAAACTGATTGAAAAATCCACCTCTACCATTGTTTATTCCATGCTAGATGATGAAATTGGTAATGCCGTAGAAATTGATATTCCTGTCGTCTCTAGTGGTGTCAATCTTGCTCAATATCGTAAGCGCGTTGAAAATTTCATTAAGGCGAATGAAAACCATATTACTATCGCAAAATTAAAACGTGGCCTAGCATTAACCCCGACTGACTTAATTGAGTTAGAGCGTTTTGTCTTTGAAGCACAAGAAGTCGAGAGTAAAGAAAAATTTGAAAAGTGTTTTGGTACAGAAAAGTCTTTAACTTTCTTTATCCGTTCTCTAGTGGGTTTAGATCGGCAGGCAGTACAAGAGGCATTTTCAAATTATTTACATGGCACTACATATAACGAAAAACAAATCCGTTTCGTAGAGATGATTATTGACCATTTAACTATGCGCGGAACTTTGGAAGCTTCCCAACTTTATGAACCTCCGTTCAATCAGATTCACTATGAAGGTATTGATGGTGTTTTTGCTGATAGGGATGCTGACAAGATATTTGGCGTTGTTGAAGCATTTAATCAAAGTGCGGTAGCGTAAATTTTTAGTTAAAAAATCATGATTACGACCCGTGCTGTTACATAGTAATAATCATGATTTTGCAACCTAAACGTTTAGCCTGTGCTTAAAATGTATAACGATAATTAATAAATACACGGTGCTGGTCCCAATCTTTCCGAGACATGCCATTTATTTTTTCACCTAGGTTTGCATTTTCAAACTTTGACTCATAATGCAAAAATGAATAACGCACATCTAAGTTTTTCACCCACGGCAAGGCATAACTCACCGTAAAGTCAAAGTAACGCTCTTTACCTTCAATATCACTGCTGATGTTACTTTGATGCGTGCCAAAGCCATAAATATACTTCGCCTCGGTTTTTAAACCTTTCACATAGTCTTTCCAGTTATATTTCAAGCGAAGGGCAACGGCGGTTTCATCGTTATTGGTAAAGTCTGGGCCAATGGTCGCAGAGGTCGGAAACGGGTTAGTGCCGTGATCTTGCGTCAAAACCGAGTTGCGGGCGGAGTGCACAGCAAAGTTATCTTCTATCCAAAAACCATCAAACTTTGAAACGGCAATGCCACCTTCAAGGTTATTCTTGGTCACATTTACATCGACAAAATAACCATTGCCACGGTTGTTAATGTCTTGGCCTTTTACACAGTCCAGCTCGCTTTCGGCACCGCATTTAAACAGCTTGCCATCATCACGCGAGAAAAAAGCACCTGTGTTGAATGTCCACACCAAGCCATGCAAGGGCAATTTATATTGAGCAATCGCCCCGTACTTTTTTAAATAATCTTTGCTATTTAAATATTCGGCATTTACGCTCCAGTTTTTGTATTGATACTTGGCACCAAGCAAACCGACATAATCAATTCGCTCATCATTTTCAGTCACCAGTTTTTCAAAAGAGTCCATGCTGCGCGGTTTCCAGCGGTCATAGTAAGCGATGTAAGTCTGTAGCTGATCATTCAGTTGAAACTGCCCACTCGCACCCGAAAAAGTGTCGGGCACCGCGCGGTTATTGGTGCTTTTAAGTAAGAGTGAGTCTTGCAACTGACGGCCTAATTTAATTTCGCCTTTATCGCCCAGTTTAGCTTTGATGTAGAGCTGCCCTAAAGTCGCAAAGTTTTGGTCGAGTTTGCCGTTATTTTCGACTTCTAAAAGCTGAGCACTCGGCTTGCCAGAGTCAAATAACTTGGTGACTGCATAGAGTGAGCCATCTACTCCAAGCCAGTCCCACATGTACGGTGATTGATAATTTAACTCAAGCCCTAACGCACTTTGTTCATATTCACTTGACGAAGGCGAAGGATTGGCAAGCGTAGGGTGGGCAGTGCCTTCATCGTTCCAGTAACGGGTGTTAAGTTTTAATTCTAACTTGCCAAATTCTTGAGGAAGCTCTGCATAAGCATTGCTCACGCTGCATAAACCAATACAGCCCCATAGCAAATATTTATTCATTTTAAATTCCTTTTTTAAGCATGAATAAGCCCTTTGCCTAACGCTGGGGTTAGGCAAGCTTTTTATGAAATGGATGAATTAAGGAGAGAGTTTTTCGAGCACTTGGCCTTTGGTTTCAATGGCAAACAAGAAGGTCACTAGGCCACCAATGAGTGCCACGACGGCCAGCACACTAAACACATATTGAATGCCATAGCCACCAACCACGAGGCCGACCATAACAGGTCCAATTGCAGAGCCAGCCCGTAACCAAGCGGTACTAAAACCAATGCCCATCGCACGTAGGCGAGTAGGGTAAAGTTCGGCAGCGTAAAGGTATAAAGAGAATGATATGGTCTGCAAAATGGCATAGCTAATCGTTGCGAAAATTACAACTTCCATTGCCGATTTTGCGCCTAAAACCGAGAGGCTCATGAGTGGAATAATCGCCAAGAAAAACGCTGTACTGTACCAAGGGCGGCGGCCAACTTTATCAATCATTAACGCACAGATAATAGAGGCGATTACACCCACGCCCGAAGTAATCCAGCCATAACCTAAACTGGTTTGAAGTGACAGACCAAAGTGTTGTTTGTAAAGAGATGGCAGCCAAGTCACCATGGCATTGTTCACCATATAAACGCAAAACCACATGCCCCACAGGGTAAAGGTACGTTTGCGGTAAATGCCACGGAACAGCTCGCGCCAGTCAGTTTTTGCCATGCCTTGCGGGTTAATTTCTTTAACCACAGGTTCAGCCAAAGTTTTACCGCTTTTGATGGCACCATCTTCAAAGCTTTTGACGACTTGATCGGCTTCTTTAAAACGACCTTTTGAAGCCAACCAGCGTGGTGACTCAGGCAAGAAAAACCGTAAAGGAATCACCAGTAAAGATGGAATTAGGCCCACAATAAACATGACTTTCCAGCCGTAAATTGGCATCAGAAAAAATGCCGCCATGCCTGCAAACATAAGACCGAGTGGGAATAAAACTTCATAGAGCAAGAAAAACTTACCGCGCTTTTCTGCACCAATAAACTCGTTAATATAGGCACTCGCAACGGGCACTTCGCCACCTGTTCCAACACCTTGTAAGAAACGGAAAATTAACAGCGACATTCCGCTCCACGCAAACAGACAAGAAATGTCCATTGCCACAAACAGTAAAATAGTAAAAGACAGTACTTTTAAACGACCGACTTTTTCGGCAAGAGAACCAAAGAAAATCGCACCGACCAGTTGCCCGACATAACCCGCGGCAATGATCGCACCGACGTAGGCAGGCGTCAGGTGCCATTCGGTAATGAGTTGGGGTAAAGCAAAGGCAATCGCAAGAACAGTATAAGCGTCAAAAAAGGTCGCGATACCAATGGTAATTCGCATAAATTGCAATCGACCAGTGACAGGTAGTCGTTCAAGTCTTGCAATAATTTCCGCATTTTTTTGATGATGACTAATTTGTTCTACATCCGCTAGATTTGTCATCTTCTATCTCCTTATTACTACATTCCTCGTAGTTTTGTTGTTCTATTTCGCACTACCTGTTCACCACAGTTTGCATGCTTTTTATTATTGTTTTTAAGAGACATGCCCGATGTTTGGCCTCAGGCAGCGTACAGGAAAAAAAGGCTAGCGTACATGCTAGCCCGAATAGAATTTAAGCAACGGCTTGGGTTAAATCGACCTTGCCAATTCCGGCTTGACGCATTGCATCATGAATTTCTTGCTCAGCACCATCTGCCAGTGGAAGCAGAGGCGAACGCACAGTGGCATGATCCAAAATTCCGCGAGCAACCAATGCATGTTTAAGCGCGACCGTGCCTTCCATGTGTGAACCGCGGTGATAGACATTACGAGTCACTGGTAATAATTGGTCGTGAATAGCACGAGCTTTGGCGTAATCTTTGGCCTTACCTGCTTTAATCATTTCAATTAGCAGTTCAGGGGCAATATTGCCGTAGCCAACCAAAGCGCCGTCTACATCAAACATGGTGTGAAGCAAATATTCATCGTGGCATGTCAACACCTGTAAGTCTGGACGTTCACGGCGAATAATCGGGATTTCGACATCCCAGCGGCGCATGTTACGCACACCATTTTTCATGGCAAATACACCTGGCTGTGCAGAAATATCGAGTAGAGTTTCTAGGTCGTAAGTGGCTTTAGTTGCATCTGGATATTGGAATAAAATAGATGGCAAACCACTTTCTTCATAAATCGCTTTATAGCGGTCTTGTGGTGCGCCTTTTTGATAGCCAAAACGCAACCAGCCATGTGAAGGGTAAATCAAACCTGCCGAAGCACCAGCGCTCACTGCGCGTTTTGCTTCTTCTGCTGCAACCGAAGTACCTTCGAGTGTAATACCAGCGATTACCGGAATTTTGTCATCTACCGATTTAACAAAGCTTTCGATGACCTGCATTTGTTCTTTTTGCGACAAGAATGTTCCTTCACCTGCATGCCCAAGAACAACCAAGCCTTTCACACCATCAATACTGCCTAACCATGAACCTAAACGTTGAATTGCATTATGGTCTACTTGTCCGTCACGGGTAAAAGGAGTCACAGGTGCTGGGGTTAATCCACGTAAATCTAAACTCATAATCGTACTTCCTATACAGTGTAATTAAATATTCTCTGGTTCTTAATCTGACTTAAATCGTGTTGTAGAGAACATGATTGGAGTATAGAAATAGGTGAGCTATGTAGGAATTACCAATTCTTGAATTTCAGTTATACTGAAAATGTATAGCTAAAAATGCTGCCTATTTACGATTTAGGAAGAATCGATGAATTATGAATTATGGAAAATATTTTTAGACGCGGTGGAACTCGGTAGCTTAAGCAAAGTCGCCATGCTGCATAACACCAACCAACCGCAAATCAGTCGGCAAATGAACGAGCTTGAAGCACAATGTGGCGGTCGTTTATTTAACCGAACTGGACGCGGCGTTGAGTTGACCGATTTAGGTCAGCATTTACTTCCTAAAATTCGTTCATGGCTGAACGTGACCGACCAACTCAATAATGAAATTTTGCACTCGACCGATACCCCAATTGGTACGGTTCGCATTGCCAGTTTACCGTCTACTGCTCATCCATTGTTATCGACTCTGTATAAAGTGCTTCAAGAGAAATATCCCTTAATTAAACTGTCGGTGCGTGAAGGGCAAGGGGTGCATTTAGAAAAATGGCTTGAAGATGGTAGTGTCGATTTAGCCATACTTTATCGCTTTAACCCGACGCCTAAACAAGGCGATGTTTACCTTTCCCAAGCCGATACTTATTTGGTCGGCTGTGAAGGAGATGTACTCACTCAGGCCAATGAAGTCGACTTTAAAGAGGTAAGCCAGTTACCACTGGTCACCTTTTGCAGGCCAAGTAACTGGCGAAACTTTTTAGACCACATGGCCTATGAAAATGGGGTAGAGCTAAATATTGTGTTTGAAGCTGACTCGATTAGTTTACAAACCCATTTGGTTTCCGAGTCTCGCATGTACACCATGCTGGGGCCGCAAGCGTTAAAAAAAGCCAGCCAATACACCTCAATTCAAGCCGCAAAAATTATTAATCCCGCGCTCAAGCGCTATATATCTTTGTCTATTTCTAAGCACGGCTATTTAACGCCTGCGTGTAAGGCGGTGATGGAAGAAATTAGAAATCTTGCCGATTTGCTTTAAAAAAACTTGTAACTTTATGACTGGCACTGTTGCATCGTTCGAAGCATCGTTTTTACAAAATCACGCGGCACTTCTGGGCTTTGTAGACTTAACTTTCCAAGCTTATGCATGAGTTTTGGGGAATATTGGCGTTCTAAACGGTGATAAATACACAGACAGGTCGCGCGACTATGTCCAGCGGCTACGCATTTTAAATAAAAGTCTCGGTGTGCATTACTTTTATAGCCAGCAGAGGCAATTGATACAAATAATAATCCACCCAAAAAAACTGAAAAATTATAAAGAGACATATTCCTTCTCGTCATTGTTGTTTTCTTTATCAATCACTCAGCACAACAGCCGTTTGTGCAAAATATTGGCGAAACTTGCGGCTTCATCATAGTTAGAACAGTTTTAGAGGTCAAATTGATTTGGTGATAAAATGACTAAATAATTTTTGGAGATAAGTTTCAGAATTTAATAAATATTTTTAAATAAAAATTTAAGATTATTTTATTTTTAATTAAAATCGATAAATATTATGAAATTACATTTATTCAATTAAGCAAAAGCTTATTTTAAGATAACTTTTTAATACAAAAATATTATTATATTTAATTGTTTGATTTTAATTAAATTTATTGAAATTTAACATGTTTCTTTGTTTGAGCTTATTGTATCTGTTTGTTAACATAATTAAGTCAATTCGTGGTTAAAATAACAATGTTGAATAATATTTTTGATTTCTTAGACAAGATTGGTTTTGCTTCACAAAAACGGGCTCTACATATTTATTTTACTAATTCTGAAATAAATAATCAGGTTTTTTTACAACGTATTGATGGCTTTCATTCTATAAATGAAGGGCTTTCTGCTGAGCTTATTTGCTTATCAATAAACCCTTATATTTCTTTAAAACAATTTATTGGATCCCAAGTTGCCGTAGAACAAGTAACAGATTCAGGTAAATTATTTAGAACTACAGGAATTATCACAGGGGCGAGTCAAGGGCAAAGTGATGGCGCACTTTGTTTATATAAACTGACTATGCAAGATGCGACAAGTTTATGGCACAAACGACGTAATAGTCGGGTGTTTATGAATAAAAGTGCAGTAGAAATTATTGAGATTATTTTTAAAGAATGGCAAAACAAAAGTTCTTTATTTGCCACAAGTTTACAACTAGATAGCAGTGGCTTAACTAAGAATTATGATATTCGACCTTTTTCTATGCAGTCGAATGAAAGTGATTATGCGTATTTAACCCGTCTCATGCGGGAAGAGGGTATCAACTGGTTAATTGATGAATCAGAGTCTATGGTCTTGAGTAATAGCCAGACGATTGAGCCTCAAAAACTACGCCTTATTGATCATAATAATGAATATAAAGTCTTAGAGCGTCGAGCTATTCGCTATCATAGAAGCGATGCAACTGAACAAAATGACAGTATTACCAGTTTTATTGCACAAAGACAGCTGCAGCCCACGGCAATCCATCTTCAACGTTGGCAAGCAGATAACTTAAGTCAAGAAGATGCAAGTGGTAGTGTTTTAAGCGCACATCAGCATAGTTCACAACGTGATAATGAAAGTTTAAGTCTTGAACAGGCATGGACAATTGCACCTGCTTGGATTACGGACTTAAACGGAGAAGATCAGGCAACCACTTCAAGCAATAGTCAGATTGAAAAACTAAATAAACAATTAAATCAATATCAAGCTTTGCAGGCAAAGTATTTTATTGCTCGAAGCAGCGTACGAGATGCTCAAGTTGGTTATTGGTTCAAGTTAAATGAACATCCTGAACTTGAAAGAAATCATGAAAGTTCTGATAAAGAATTTTTGATTTTAAGTAAGCGGTTTTATAACCAGAACAATTTACCAAAAGATATACGTGATCAAGTTGAACAACTATTAAGTTTGAGCCATTGGCAAGTCAGCCATGATCGAGCGCAAGAACGTCAAGCCAATGAACTCATGGTTGTACGCCGCTATATCGATATTGTTCCAGAGTTTGACCCATTAATACATCGTCCCTCGGCCCATGTGCAACGGGCCAAAGTAGTGGGTTTAGATGGAGAAGAAATTCATGTAGATGAATGGGGGCGTATCAAGGTTCGTTTTTTATTCACCCGTACCGATGACCATCAACATGATGGAGGTGCAGGAAGCAATGACAATGATACTGACTCGGCTTGGGTAGATGTATTAACGCCATGGGCAGGGGAAGGATACGGTGCACGCTTTTTGCCACGAGTGGGTGAAATCGTTGTAATTGACTTTTTTGATGGAAATATTGATCGTCCATTTGTTACAGGGCGAGTCCATGAAGGGCAACGGTCACCTACCAAATTTGATATTAAAGGCCAGCTACCGGATACTAAAAAGTTAAGTGGTATTCGTACTAAAGAAGTAAGTGGGTCTGGTTTTAACCAACTTCGGTTTGATGATACGACTGGGCAAATTAGTACTCAGCTTCATAGTAGTCATGGGGCAAGTCAATTAAATTTAGGTAACTTAAGTCACCCTAAAGAGCAGGCTGAAAGTGATGGAAGAGGTCAGGGATTTGAATTAAGGTCTGATTTATCTGGCGCGATTCGTAGTAAAGGACTATATGTTTCAACTTTCATTCAACCGGGTGCTCAAAAAACACAACTCGAAGCAAAGGAAGCGATTGAAAATCTTTCCGAGGGCTTGGAGCGTATGAAAGCTTTATCTGAATATGCAGGTAAACAGCAAGCAGAGGCAGCAGATATGCTTCAAAATGTTGAGTTCTATATCAAAAAAATAGAATCTCAATGGAAAGATTTAAAAGCCATGAAAGATGCACTCATGCTTTTAGCTGCTCCTGAAAGTATTGGCCTAACTTCAGGCAAAGATATCCATATTCAGGCATCCGAAAGCATTACGCTTGGTAGCGGAAAATCTATTAATACAAGTACAGATGAAAATCTAATTTTAAATGCGAAGAAAAAAGTAAGTTTATTTGCAGGTCAAGAAGACTTAAAAATTTATGCTGCTAAAGGCAAGTTTGATATTCAGGCCCAAGACAATGTACTCGACGCTTCTGCAAGATTAGATGTCAAAATTACTTCATCAGAAGGCAAAGTTGAAATCAATAGTCCTAATGAAATTGTATTAAGGGCTAAAGAGAGTGCATTAAGAATTGATGCATCAGGGGTAACAATAATTACCCCGCAAAAATTTACGGCTAAAGCTGGTCAACATCTCTTTACAACAGGAGCAAGTGAAACCCCAACCTTACCGATTTTTCCAAATAATGTATGCTGGGAATGTTTGGCGAGACGAGCAGCGCAGAGGGGTGCATTTATAAACAAAGGGGATGGTCGATAAATGACTGCTAAACTACCGCTTCAGACATTTTTTAAAACATTTGAGCCACACTCTTTTGCAGAAGTTGGATTAAACGTTTTTGCACTTGCAGATGCTGCACAAGATGATAGTTTCTTGAAGAAATTTGAGCATCTACGTCAAAAATGCCTTTTGTTAGAAGCTAGTGGTGAGGAGGCAAAAGCGGTATCTCCCCATTTACTTCAACTCCCTCAAGATTTTTCATCACAAGAATGGCAATGGATACAACAAAATATTGCAGGCACGGCTCGCATGACAATTATAGTAAGCCCTTTGTCCTTCAATTATTTGTTTGAGCATTTAAGAAAATTTTTAGAAGTGAAATTTGAAGGTGGACTCGAAATGTTTTTGGCATTTTGGGACCCTGTAATCTTAGCTACCTTGGTTGGCCATAAAGAAAATAAAACTTTGTATGTCGATGGGCCTGTATTCAATACTCAGCAGATTAAAGACTTACTTACTCCTATTCAAAGTTGGTGGTATTGGGATAGGTTAGGCAAGCTTCAAGTAATTTGGGGGATAAATGAACGGGTTGAACAATTACCTTATGTGCAAGTTCCTTTAACTTTTACTGTTGAACAAGAAGAAATGATGGTTGAGGCAACTTTTCCTGATAATCTTATTTATTATTTAAAACTCAATAATGAATTCCTTATTAGTCATATGACAGATAATGAATTATATCAATTTGTTATTAAATCCATTCCTGAGGCTAGAGCGTATAACTTATTTGGTACACGAGATATTTTAAATTTTATTTGTTTAAAATTGATTTATAAAGAAAACTTTTTAACAGATAAAGGGTTAAATCAAAAACTAGAACGCTTAAAAGATAAAAAAATATCTATGGATGAAGTGATGGTCCAACTTGTAGCAAATGCGAGTTAATAAATTTTATGATGAATAAAACACAATGGTCGAATAGATTATTACTAATATTTGGTTTGATATTCAGTCTTGTAGGCTGTGTTAGCCTTGGTCCAAATGCGACTTATAATATGGGTACAACATCCTTTCAATATTTTACTTCTTACCATGCTTATATGACTGAGATAAATGGTGAGGAAATTGGAGGAGGATTTGGTGGAGGCATGAATACTTCTCCAGTTAAGATTGGTTCACAAGTCATTACATGGGGAGAAACAAATAGTAAAAAAAAGCATGTGGCAAAGAATCAAGTTATTCTTACGAAAGAACAGTTAAAAGGAAAAAAATATTTAGCAGTACATCTTTATCCTGATGATACTGTAGAAATAACGACTTCAAATAATTGGCCTATACCAACAGAAAAAGGGATAAAGTGGATGCATGACTTAAAAAAAGCTAAATAAGTTTTGGAAGAATATATTAGTTGAACTATATAAATACTATTTTTTTATTAATCAACTGATATATAGCTAAGGCTGAAGTAGGTGGTTTTTTTATCCAATAGTTGGTATTAAATTATAAGTTATTAAATTTATAAAAATCATAAGTTTTTATAAATTTAATAACTGGATTATAGAGTGAGGTTTAATGAAATGAGTTTAAAGAAAATATTACTGTTCCCGGTTAGTTTAATGTTGAGTGCAGCAGGTTGTGCAGGTATTGGTCCAAATGCGACTTATAATATAGCGGCTACATCCTTTAATTACGATCCAAGTTATACAAGTTATATGGTGAAGTTGAATGGTTCTGAAATAGGTGGTGGATTTGGAGGTGGAACAAATACTGCTAGCGTAAAGATAGGACCACAGATAGTTACATGGGGAGAGACAAATAGTAAAAAAAAGCATGTAGCAAAGAATCAAGTTATTCTTACAAAAGAACAATTAAAAGGAAAAAAATATTTAGCAGTACATATATATCCTGATGATACCGTAGAAATATCAACTTCAAATGACTGGCCTAATCCCATAAAAAAAGGTCTCGATTGGCGGACTGACATTTGGGAAAAAAATCATAAAAACTAAAGAGATTATGTCATGGATATAAATTTAAAAAGAGTACAGGTATTAAATAGTGATATTTCAAACGATGAGCCATCATGCAAACAAGATTGTAGCGATGTAGTTAATATTTCGGTATTTTTTGATGGTACTGGTAATAATAAAAAAGAGGATGAAGATACCAAAAGGTGGTCAAATCCTGCTCGATTGTGGAGAAATGCTCAAGGATTAAGAGAAAAGGAAATGGCTGATAAAAACAAGCAAATATCGCCAAATTACGCTATCTATATTTCTGGTGTTGGAACAAGATTTAATGCTGAGTTAAATATCTTTCAAAGGGCTATTTCGTGGGTACAAGATAACCTTGGTTTAGGTGCTGGTGCTGGGTTGGGAGGTGCAAGACGTTTAGATTATGGTGAAGACCAGTTAAATGATGCTTTAAAACAAATCCTGATTTTTAATGCACAAAAGGTTGAAAAAGACATTAAAAAATATGTAATTGAAAAAAAGGAGTACAGCTTTGCTGAAGTCGATAAAAGTTTAAAAGAACATCGATTAATTAAGAAAATTAATATTTCTGTGTTCGGTTTTTCACGGGGCGCTGCACTTGCCCGTGCATTTACAAATCAGTTTATGTGGCAATGTCAATCAGACTGTGATGGGCTGACGTATGGTCAAGGTAAGTATCCGATTGAATTTAAGTTTTTAGGAATTTTTGATACGGTTGCTTCATTTGGCTTGCCTGCCACAAATTTAAGTAATAGCTTACCTTTTTTAGAACGTGATTTGGTTGTAGATGAGCGGGTTCAAAACTGTTCACATTATATCGCTGGTAATGAACTGCGCTTTGCTTTCCCTGTTGATGTTATTCATAAAGACAATAAGTTAGCTAACAGTAATTGGAAAGAAGTGGTATATCCCGGAGTACATTCTGACGTTGGTGGTGGTTATGAACCAGGTAGCCAAGGAGTAAATGACAATTTTGCCCGAATTCCGTTAAAACATATGCTAGAGGATGCCTTACAAGCAGGTGTCAAAATGTATAGCTATGATGAGTTGAAATTAAAACATTCCGAAATTTTTGAGCAGTTTGAAATTCAACCAGATTCTCAAAAATATTATGATGCAGTAAAAGCCGCTATACCAAGCCAAGGAAGTATTCAAGATCAGATTAAAGGTTGTATGAAAATTTACTACGGTGCCTACGGTACGATTGCACGTGCTGGAAATGAACTTTCTGTTAGTCAGCGTGTACGTCAGGAAAATAAATATCGTGAACTTATACCAGTTGGCCCATCCGATATGGCAACTGAAATGCAAAGATTAATGAAACTAAAAGAAGCAACCGCTTCGAAAAAAGATGGTTTTAATATTTTTAGAGTTTTTTCACCGGTTTCAACTGCCTATGAATATATGATTGGTGTAGAAGATTGGCAATTTGAGAGTTGGAATACAAATGTCAGTGATGATATTAAAAAATTCTATTTAAATTATGTTCATGACTCTAAATATGGCTTTTTAAGTAATGTAGAACCATTTAGTTATTTCCGTCAGAGAAAAGTTTATGAGTCACGTCGTAGCGCCAGTGGTGAAGGGTGGGATAAAAAAGCTGCTGAACAGAAAGTAACTTGTAGTGTCCCTAAACAAGAAATACCGCAAAAGCAGTTTATTGATGCTTATGAACAAGCTCAACTAACAGAGAACTTTTTAAATGCATCTTAGTGATGCATTTAAAATCCCTTATCTTTAAAAATAAAAAGTCCAATTGCATTGTATCTTTTTTAAATACACTCTGTCTTAAAATGAACAGCTAGGTTTTTACATTAAGATCTGTTGTTATTAATGAATGGAATTTATATTAAATTTCTGACAAAAATTTTCTAATTAAAAACCAATATTTGATAGGAAAGGTAATGCCAGAGACTTCAATTCAACAAGAAACACAAAGTACGTGGGCAATATGTCGAGATCCTGTTTTATTGACTATGGTGGGCGGGGCAATTGATACCATTGGCTTTATTGCGTTATTTGGTTTTTTTACTGCTCATGTGACGGGCAACTTGGTATTGGCCGGGGCTGCGTTGGTGAAGGGTGGTGCCGGTTTATGGATTAAACTTGCGGCTATTCCATTGTTTATTGTGACGGTGGTGATTACCAAACTTTTAATTGACCGTAGTCAGACCAAACACAAAACGCTGTCTTATTTATTTTTATTTGAAGCTATTTTTCTCTTTGCTTTTATGGCTGCTGGGCTTTACTTTGAGCCATTTAAAGATCCGGATGCATTAACAGTTGCAGTAACGGGTGGGCTAGGCTTAATTGCTTTGGCTATTCGTAATACTTCAAGCAAAACCCTTATTAAAAATATTAGCCCAAGCACCATGATGACAGGTAACACGACTCAGCTCGGGATTGATATTGCCAACTTACTTAAAAACAATAATGCAGCCAATCGGGCAAGTTTTCTAAAAAGTGCCAGTATTGTAATTGGTTTTGTGATTGGTGCTTTCTTAGGGGCGATACTTTATGTCTATTTTGATTTCTGGAGTGTAGCGCCGTTTATCTTACCAATTTTGTATTTCTCTTATTTAGCTTCACAGCAAAAGTTCAACCAAGCTTGATTTGCCAAAATAACAAATTAGCCTGAATTAAAATGAGTTCAGGCTTTTTTTTGAAATAAAGGAAGACGGAAGCGGAGTCGAAATTGTTCGTTCACTGCTTTACAGGCATAATGACCAGATGGGGAATACATTCGATTAAGGAAGGCAGAATGACAAAGTCTTACCATTATTCAATCATAACAATAATGGCTTTGCTCAGTGGCTGTCAGGTCATTCATTTAAAAGAAAGTAATTTAAGCAATGCTTTAAAAAGTAAGAATGAAAGTATTCTGACCGACGGTACCTTAAGTCATCAAACCCAAAACTTACTGTATTTGGTCAAAGAAGATGAAAAAACTTGCCTACAAAATTTTGATGATTGTTTAAATAAGGTTCAGAGCCTGTCCGAAAATAGCAGCCGAGAAGAACGCTATGCTGCGCTGAGTGAAATTTACTTGGCAAAAGCTTTAGATGTCGGGCGTAGTAGCCAGTGTAATGTCATTAATAAAAGTAACAGTTGCGTTGAGCAAGAGTTAGCGCTGTTCGATAAAAGCTTGCGCTATAGTTATGTCTATTTATTTGACTCTGAAGAGTCGCCTTTCGATCGGGTGTTTGACCATCGCCAAAATCAGGTACGTATTTTTTATAACGTCGCCTTGTCAAAGCTTATGACCACGTATTTTAATCATTTAAATACGCATCGCTTTCCACCGTTGCTTAAAGCGGATGGTCATGAGTACCACGTCAATTTTGACCACGCGTTAGATGTACAAAAAATTGAAGTCGATACTTTTCGCTCAAGCTATAACATGAACTTTTCTGGTTTTAATACTGTTAACCGTAAGGATGGTTTAGGTGCAGAGTTTATTGTTGGGCGTAAAGAAAATGATGTGAATCACGGCTTCATTTTAGACCCAGATAATTTTTATGCTCACCAAGCCAACCCTAATATTCATTTACCACGCTTCTTTCCAGCCACTGCTATTGCATACCCAAAACAAAAAGCCACAGCCGATCAGGTCATTGCTGGGGCAGAGTTAGAAATTGCGATGTTCGATCCATATCGACAAGACCGTGTAAAAATTGAAGGAGTGGACTATCCACTGACTGCAAACTATTCGGCACCTTATGGGCTGTGGTTATCGAAATATAATTTAGGTGCAGCAGGTTATTGGTCTTTAATTAATAAAGAAGCCAATTTAATCATGCCGCATTTATATATGCTGGAACCTTTTAACCCGAATAAGAAAATTATTGTGTTTGTTCATGGTTTGGCAAGTAGTCCCGAGGCGTGGGTGAGCCTAACCAATGACATTATGGGCGATGCCGAATTAAGGAAAAACTATCAGGTTTGGCAAGTGTTTTATTCAACCAATATGCCGATTTTTGAAAGTCGTTTTCAGATTTATTCTTTGCTGAATCAGGCTTTTCAAAACATTGCCAAAGACAGTTATGCTGCACACGATGCAGTGCTGGTCGGGCATAGCATGGGTGGAGTGATTAGCCGTTTATTGGTCAGTGATGCTGATGTTTCAGAGCAAGCCATACAAAAAATGAATGAAGCGCAGTTAAAGCGTTTAAAAGAAAATCCTGTTATTCGTGAGCGTTTTCAGTTCAAGGCTTTGCCATATTTTAATCGAGTTGTTTTTGTTTCGGCACCGCACCATGGTACTGACTACGCTGACCGATGGTTTACCCAAATTGCCCGCCGTATTATTCGTTTGCCCGCTGATTTTTTTATTGCAGTTGAAATGAGAGATGAGAAAAATACAAAACTCAGAAAAGGCTTAATTGAAAATGGGGCGAGTAATTTAAGTCGCTCTTCTAACTTTATGCAGTTGACTCAAGCTATTCAACCGTCGCCACAAGTGGTCTATCACTCGATTATGGGCAATATTAACGGGACAACAGATAAGTTAAAAAGTAGTGATGGAATTGTGCCTTATCAAAGTTCACACTTAGGTGGTGAACAGTCAGAACTAATTATTAAGGGTGGGCATTCGATTCAAACTAGCCCTGAGGCAATTTTAGAGTTACGCCGTATTTTACGATTGCATTTAAAGCAGTCGCAGCCTTCAAAATAGAAATTTTTGTTTTTAGAAAACCACTGCTGAACTAGGTCAACAGTGGTTGAAATAATTAATTTAGCTGATTTTGTTTGAGCGATTTTTTATGCTCAAAATAGCTGATTGAAAAAATAACCAAGCCGACCAAATACAACACACCAGACAACAGCAGTAAGTCTAGTCCTGCGGCATAGAGTAACCAAAGCGCATAGATTGAAGCGACACTTGCAATCGCAATATGCGGCATGCGTTTATGGCGAATGGATTCTTTAAGGTAAAAAGCCGACACCAGAAAATAAGGTAGCAAAATCATCACCGATGAAATCAATAAAAGCTGAGTGTAATTTTTATTGAAAAAATACACGGCAATGAGTGAGCCTTGTACAACAAGCGTCGTCAGCCAAAGTGATGAAATCGGCACATTATTTTGATTATTTTTTAAAAATAATTTCGGGAAAGCACCATTTTTTGCAGCCAGAAATGGAATTTCAGTGGCAAATAAAGTCCAACTTAAATATGACGATGCAACCGAAATAATCAGCCCGATAGTAATAATAATGGTACCCGGCAAGCCGATCAGTTGCTGCAAAATGGTCGCCATAGATGGGTTATGCATGCCTGCAAGCGCTTCACGACTCGCCACACCATAAGCCAATACTGTCACCATCACGTAAAAACTTAATGCCAGCAAAACACCTAAAATAGTTGCTTTACCAATATCATGACGTTTTTTTGCACGCGATGATAAAACTACAGCACCTTCAATACCGGTAAATACCCAAAGGGTAATGAGCATCAGGTCTTTCACTTGCTGCCAAAGTGGAACTTGCAAAGAAAAGTCATGTAAGTTGAGTTTGAATAAATCAAACTTAAAGGCAATGAAGGTAAAGAAGATGAAAACCACCATTGGAATAATTTTGGCAATGGTTGCCAGTAAATTCACAATCGCAGCTTCTTTAATGCCTCGACTCACTAACCAGTGCACCAACCATACAAAAATGCTTGAGCCAATCAGTGAGTAGAGCGTATTACCTTCACCAAAAATAATATGGTCTTTGCTGTCGGTAAACATACCAACGCCTGAAAAGGCAATCACTACATAACCCACAATACCAATGGTAGTACACAACCAATAGCCCCACGCCGAGCAAAACCCGATCAGGTCTCCAAAGCCTTCGCGTGCATAGTTATAAATACCGCCGTCAAGGTCCGGTCGTTGACGCGTTAAATGCAACAATGAGAGGGCCAAGAAAATAATGCCGACCCCAGTAATGAGCCATGCAACTAGAAGGGCAGAACCATTGGCAACTTGAGCCATATTTTGGGGGAGGCTAAAGACGCCTGACCCCACCATAGAACTAAAGACCAGCGCTGTAAGAGACAATAATCCGATTTTGGCAGCAGACATGGCATTTATTCTTTAAAAAATTGAGAAAGTTCAGCAATGTGTTCTGGCCCGATACCACAGCAACCACCCACTAAACTTGCACCTGCTTGCTGCCATTGTTTAGCAAAACCTAGATAAGCTGGAGGATCTAAGTCTTTACGAATTTCATCGAGACCATCGTTGGCAGTAGCGCTTTCATCTTGCGGTGGGAAAGCATTGGCGTAAGCACCAATCTGCACCGACTCTGGAATGAGTCCTTTAATTTCATTAATTGCTTGCAAGATCACTTCAGGTTGGCAGCAGTTAAACAATACTGCTTTGGCATTTGATTGTTTGATGAAATCAGCCACTTGTTGCATATTTTCGCCTGAACGAAGTAATGCTTGTTCTTGTTTAATTTCATCTTGCAGCGTAAATGACACCCAATAGTCTTTACCATCTTGTGGTAATAACGCATGGACTGTTTCGACTTCTTTTAAGCACGATTGGGTTTCAGCGAGCCAGAAATCTACTTCTGGTGCCAATGTGTTAATGATCGGCTCAGCAAGGTTTTTAGCTTGTTCAGGTTGGAACAGGTCAGCACGATAAGAACCAAATAATGGTGGTAAGCAGCCTGCGATTTTGACATTTTTGCCACTTTCTTTAACTGCATTTTTTGCTTGTTCAATTGCAACTTTAATTAAACGCACACCGTCAGTTTCAAAGCGTTCTTGTCCAATGTGAAATGGCACAACAGCATAGTTGTTAGTCGTAATAACTTCTGAACCAGCGTTAATAAAATCGAGATGTACTTCTTTTACTGTTTCTGGTGCTTCAATGAGTGCAAGCGCAGACCACTCTGGTTGACGAAACGGAGCGCCACGACGGGCTAATTCACGGCCTAAACCGCCATCTAAAATTTTCATAAATTACAACATAAAGGGAGAAAAATAATTCAGCTAATCTAGCGTGTAGATGGATCGTATTCAATCGCGAATATGCTCGATATATTTCTAAATAAATTAGATTGTTATGAATATTTTTTCTTAAAAGGATTTCTGTAGACGATGTTCAGTTTTACTGATGAACTTCATGTGAAAAAGATTACGTATTTATTTGAAAATATAGACTAAAAAATAATCTTATAACGCGCCATATTGTTGCCAACTTTCACCAGTGTGCTGAGTTTGATAATACGCTTTAAGCTGTTCAAGCTGCATAATGTGTATGCCTGACCAAATTAATAAACTGATGAATATTAAAACTTTAGATAAGCGACGAACTTTTTCTAGGCGAGCAAAAGCTAACAGTACAAAAAATAAGGCAGGTAAAAATATAAAGAATTGAACAGGGGAGAAAAATAAATGAGCAGTACTGAAATATAACGCTACTGCACCCATCAGCAGATTTAAAACAGAACATAGCTTTTGATATTTACCGAGCTTAAAAGAGAAGGCAGTTATGACAAGTAACACCGCTGAGCTGATGTAAATTGCTGTGCCGCCAATCATCCACATATAAAAACCGCTAACCAAAAGATAAGCCAGCAGTAAAACAAGCACGAGCTTAAAACCAAATGACAAGAGGCGAGGTGATGGGTTTAAAGGCTTCATAGTGAATCTAAATATCTCAACTGAGGTCTTAAAAAACAAAAGGACGAATCGAAATTCATCCTTTTGGAATTTTACTTATACATCGTCAAACTTAGTTTGCTTTTGCAATTGGGGCAGCAGCAGTTTCATCGTTTGCAGCTTTGAACGGAGATGTGTAGTTCAAGCCAAGCGTAGAACTTGTGTATTGACGAACTTTGTCGAGTAACACAGGATCTTTGCTTAAGTCTTGTTTATAAGACACTACAATTTCATGAAGCTTCTGGTTCCACTTACCTTCAGTTTGCTCAGGGAAAGCTTTTTCAAGCAAGTTAAGCATGATGTATGGAGAAGTCGAAGCACCAGGCGACGCACCTAACAATGCAGTTACAGCACCATCTTTAGACGCAAAGATTTCTGTACCGAATTGAAGTGTTGCAGGTTTACCCGGTTCTTTCTTGATGATCTGAACACGTTGACCACCTTGGCTTAAACGCCAGTCTTCAGCTTTCGCATCTGGGTAGTACTTACGAAGTTCATTGAGACGGTCTTCATCTGACATCATGACTTGGCTAACCAAGTATTTAACAAGATCAAGGTTTTCCAAGCCAACAGTAGTCATTGGTAAAACGTTGTTTTTGTTGGTTGATGCAAGTAAATCAAGCTGAGAACCATTTTTCAGGAACTTGTTTGAATACGTTGCAAATGGGCCAAACAATACATATTTTTTACCGTCGATATAACGTGTATCAATATGCGGTACAGACATTGGAGGCGCACCAAGTTCAGCACGGCCATACACTTTTGCTGTGTGTTCAGCAGTAATTTTTGGGTTGTCAGTAATTAAGAACTCACCACCAACAGGGAAGCCAGCATATTGTTTAGCTTCAGGTAAACCAGTAAGTTGCAATAATTTAACTGCTGCACCACCTGCACCGATAAATACAAAACGTGTTTTAACGTGATCTACTTTACCAGTTTTCAAATTTTTGAAAGACACAGTCCAAGTTTTGTCATCATTTTGGCTGATGCCAGTCACTTCAGTTGATGTCTGTAATTTGAAATTAGGATTTTGATTTAAATGACCCACTAATTGTTTAGTGATTGAACCATAGTTCACGTCAGAGCCAACATCCATACGGGTTGCTGCAACTTTTTGACTAGGGTCTCGGTCATTCATCACTAAAGGTGCCCATTGTTTAATCACAGCTGGGTCTTCAGTAAATTTCATACCTTTGAACAACGGGCTTTGGATCATGGCAGCATAACGTTTTTCTAAGAATTGAACGTTATCGCCCCAAACGAAAGCAATATGTGGAACTGGATTAATGAATGATTTTGGTTCAGCTAAAACGCCTTGTTTTACCTGATATGACCAGAACTGTTTAGCAACTTCAAATTGAGAAGCAACTTTTTCAGCTTTGGCAATTTCCATCTTACCGTTTTTCTCTTCGGTATAGTTCATTTCCATAAAGCCAGAGTGGCCTGTTCCGGCATTGTTAAAGCCGTTTGAACTTTCTTGAGCAACTTGGTCAAGACGCTCAAACATACGAATTTGCCAGTTTGGTTCAAGCTCAGTGAAATAAGTACCGAGAGTGGCACTCATGATGCCGCCGCCAACAAGAACAGCATCAACAACTGGCTCATCTTTTGCAGTTTCAACTTGTTTTGACGTTGTTGGTCTAAACAAGAATGCAATACCTGCAATTAGAATAAGAATGATTAATACCAGAAGGTATTTCAAAAACTTTTTCATGTAAGGGGGACCTTAAAATAAGTTATTTGAGTCACTTAAGGTGTGAGGAAACCTAGACAGCGTATCCAGACAAAACGGATATAAATGCGAAAGTAAATTCTCAAAATTAGAGAACTTCGAAAAAAATAAAAATTACTTGGGATTATCGCAAACACTCTATATTTTAGACTAATTTTGCATTGACAAGACAATTTTTATAATAAATGGGGTTCATCAAAATCATAAATATGATTTATATTTAATCAAATTGAGCTTTGAAAAGATAATTTAAGCTAATTATTTTTATTTAAATATTTGAAATTAAATTAATAATTTTATTTTGATTAAAGTTAAATCATTTGAAGAATATTTTCCTATAAAAATTGATTAATTTTTATTTCTTATCCTATTTATGTAAATAAGCTGTTCGTAAGTGCTTATTTTCTGTCATACATCGTTCTTATTAATATTGGTTCTATAAAGATCAAATTAAGGGCATATCTCTGCATAAGAAATATACCCTTTCAGATTTTATGATGCTACATAGAATGGTGCAGTTGAACGTGGTAACGCTTCACGTCCACGAATTTGGTCTGCAATTTTCTCGGCAATCATAATGGTAGTTGCATTTAAGTTACCAGTAATAATGAGCGGCATGATTGAGGCATCAACTACACGTAAACCACGCATACCGTGTACACGGCCTTGACCATCTACAACAGCCATTTCATCTTCACCCATCTTGCAGCTACAAGATGGATGGTAAGCTGTTTCTGCATGGTTACGAACAAAGTCATCAAGCTCTGCATCGGTTTGCAAATGTTTGCCCGGACTAATTTCTTCACCACGATATGGATCAAGCGCAGGTTGCTGCATGATTTCACGAGTAATACGAATTGCATCGCGAAACTCGCGCCAGTCTTGCTCAGTCGACATGTAGTTAAACAAGATACTTGGATGCTCAAATGGATCTTTCGATTTAAGTTTGATACGACCGCGTGAAGGCGAACGCATTGAACCGACATGAGCTTGGAAGCCATGTTCTTTCACTGCATTACTACCGTTGTAATTAATAGCAACCGGCAAGAAATGATACTGAATGTTTGGCCATGTGAACTCATCCGAACTACGGATAAATCCGCCTGCTTCAAACTGGTTGCTTGCACCAATGCCTGTACCATTAAATAGCCACTCGGCACCAATCGCAGGTTGGTTATACCATTTTAAAGCAGGGTATAAAGAAACGGGTTGCTTACATTTATACTGTAAGTACATTTCCAAGTGGTCTTGCAGGTTTTCACCTACACCCGGCAAATCATGAACCACATCAATGTCCATTGATTTTAAGAGGGTACTTTGACCCACACCTGAGCGCTGTAAAATTTGTGGTGACGCAATTGCGCCTGCGCATAGTAAGACTTCGCGTTTAACCAATGCACGTTGCAAGTTGTTTTGGTCAGCACCAATAATGTATTCAACACCAATCGCCTGCTTTTGATTAAACAAGATTTTATTGGTTGTGGCGTGAGTTAAAATGGTGAGATTTGGACGACCTTTTGCCATATCCAAATAACCACGTGCGGTACTTGAACGCCGACCTTTAGGCGTAACCGTGCGGTCCATCGGACCAAAGCCTTCTTGCTGGTAACCATTTAAGTCATCAGTACGCGGGTAACCGGCTTGTACACCAGCTTCAACCATGACATGGAACAACACATTGTTGCCATTTTTTGGTGTAGCCACTGATACAGGGCCATTGCCGCCATGGTAGTCATTTTCACCAATGTCACGGGTTTCGGCTTTTTTGTAGTATGGCAAACAGTCGGCATAAGACCAGTTTTCAAGGCCTTTATGAGTTGACCATTGCTCTAAATCCATTGCGTTACCGCGGATATAGCACATGCCATTAATTAAAGATGAGCCACCTAAACCTTTACCACGACCACATTCCATACGGCGGTTATTCATGTGTGGCTCAGGATCGGTTAAGTAGGCCCAGTTATAGCGGCGGCCTTGAAGAGGGTAGGCCAAAGCTGCCGGCATTTGTGTACGGAAATCCAAGCGATAATCTGGTCCACCCGCTTCTAATAATAAAACGGTGGTATCTTTGTCTTCAGTAAGACGCGCAGCGAGTACATTTCCGGCAGATCCTGCGCCAATAATAATGTAATCATATTCTTTAATATTCATAACTATCCTTTTTTTACTAACAGTTTGCCTGAGCAATCTATAAAGACTGCTCGGCATATGTGATTTAGGTTGAAGTGTTTAGAGCAATTGAGGCATTAAAAAATGCTTTGATAATCGCCAAGTTCAACTTGAATAGATTTGATACGAGTATAGTGCCCAAGCGTAGTTAAGCCATTTTCGCGGCCTACACCAGATTGTTTATAGCCACCGACTGGCATCTCGGCAGGCGATTCACCCCACGTGTTAATCCAGCAAATACCTGCTTCAATTTGGTGAATAATGCGATGAGCACGGCTGATGTCTTGAGTAACCACGCCGGCAGCTAAACCAAAGGTGGTATCGTTGGCACGACGGATGACTTCTTCTTCGGTTTCATAGCTTAAAATGCTCATGACAGGTCCAAAAATTTCTTCTTGAACAATAGCCATCTGGTCAGTACAGTCGCTAAATACAGTCGGTAGTACATAAGCGCCTTTGGCAAGTTCGCCTTCTGTAGCACGACCACCACCAATTAACACTTTAGCGCCTTGTTGTTTGCCTGATTCAATGAAAGACAACACTTTTTCCATATGAGGGAAGCTAGTGAGCGGACCGAAGTTGGTGTCTTCAGCCATTGGGTCGCCAATGCGAATACGTTTTACACGCTCTACAACGGCTTTTTCAAATTCGGCTAAAAGTGATTTTGGAACAAATACGCGTGTACCGTTGGTACATACCTGACCTGAGCTAAAGAAGTTTGCCATAACGGCAATATCTGCGGCACGGTTGAGGTCGGCATCTTCACAAATAATGAGTGGAGATTTACCACCAAGTTCCATGGTCACTTCTTTAAGCGTAGAACCAGCAGCACTTGCCATGACTTTTTTGCCAGTTTCCACACCACCAGTGAATGAGATTTTTTCAATCACGGGATGTTCAGTGAGCCATTGACCAATTTCACGACCAGCACCTTGCACCACGTTAAATACGCCGTCTGGAACGCCTGCTTCTGTATAGATTTCTGCAAGTTTAAATGCAGTGAGTGGAGTGGTTTCACTTGGTTTGAAAATCATGGCATTGCCGGCAGCAAGGGCAGGGGCAGATTTCCATAAAGCAATTTGAATTGGATAGTTCCAAGCACCAATACCAGCAACTACACCTAAAGGTTCACGGCGTGTATAAAAGAAACTTGATTCGCGAAGAGGAACTTGTTCGCCTTGAATAGCTGTTGCAAGTCCTGCGTAGTATTCGAGTACATCTGCGCCAGTCACAATATCGACTGTAGATGTTTCGCTAAAAGCTTTACCTGTGTCGAGTGTTTCAAGACGGGCAAGCTCATCATTACGTTCACGAAGAATGTCGACAGCACGACGTAAAATACGTGAACGTTCCATGGCAGTCATGGCAGCCCAGATTTTTTGTCCTTGTTGGGCACTTTGTACAGCAGCTTCAATATCTTGTTCAGAAGCTTGCTGAAGAGTCGCGATTGTCTCGCCGTTGGCAGGGTTAATACTATTAAATGTTTTACCACTGGTTGCTTTAACGTAGCGTCCATGGATATACAATTGATGAACTTGTACATCACTCATTTTGTCTCTCCTGCAAAGGCTTGTTCGCAAATTGCAATTGCGTTTGTACATAATCGTAAGCAATGGAACGAGCAAGATTGCTGTCAAATTCGTTATGACGGCTTAAACTGCCTCGTAACCATAATCCATCAATCAATGCTGCCAAACCTCTAGCGGCAACACTGGCCTGTTGTTCATCCATTAACTTAAGAAAATAAAATTTCAAGTTGGAGTACAGGCGTTGATCATTAATCTTTTGTAAGCGGCTTAAGTCTGGTACATGCATACTTGCTGACCAAAAGTCCAACCAGACCCGCATTGCTTTTTCATTGACCTGACTAATGTCAAAGTTAGAGTCGATAATGGCCTTAATCTGGCTCTCTGGATGCGAATCTGCTTCTGCTCTGTACTGTTCGGTTTTACGACGCAGAACATTTAACATTTCTTGCATGCAGGTATTTATCAACCCTTGTTTGTCGCCAAAATAATGGCTAACAATGCCGGTCGACAGCTCGGCTTTTTTTGCAATTTGTGCAATGGTGGTATTAGATAACCCCACTTCATAAATTACGTCGAGTGCAGCGTTCATGATTTCTTCACGTCGCACATGTTCTGGTTTTACTCTGCGTTTTGTCATGGTTGTCCACATCAGCACTTTTAGTGGTGCTTAAAATTCAACATGTTAACTTGCAGAGCATCATAGCACTTTTTTATCATACTTGTTATTGATTGAACGTTCAATCAATAACAAGTATGATATGTAAAAATCAATGAATTTTTGAACAAGCTTCTAAAAATAAAGAGGTGAAATCAAAGGTTCTTAAGGATAGGATGATGCGCATAAGTACATTACTTATCACGTTATTTTGAGAAAAATACACCGATTGCAAGGAGCAATAAGATGGTGTTGAAAAGTGATGGATATTCTTCAGACCATATTCGGTTAAATCGTTTCGTATTTTGGAGTTCAGCAATCAGTATCGGTATTTTTGGCCTACTTTTTGTGCTGTTTCCAGAAAAAAGTCAGTTTTGGCTGACCTATGTACAAGAGCAAGTAAATCACTTTTTTGGGTGGTATTACATGCTGGTTATTGTGCTGTGTCTGGGTTTTGTTGGTTGGCTCGCTTTTTCAAAAGTAGGGCAGATTCCTTTAGGAAAAGATGACGACAAACCAGAGTTTAGTTATTTAGCTTGGACTTCAATGCTGTTTTCGGCAGGGATTGGTATTGCGCTACTTTATTATGGTGTGGCCGAACCTGTTGACCATTTTTTAAGACCGCCAGAAGGTGAGGCAGGAACGATTCAGGCAGCCCGTAATGCGATGACTTATAGCTTTTTGCATTGGGGGATTCATGGCTGGGTGCTCTATGCATTGCTCGGAGTTACTTTAGGTTATTTTGCTTTCAGACAAAACTTGCCATTAGCACTGCGTTCAGCGCTTTACCCAATTTTTGGAGAGCGAGTGCATGGCTTGGTGGGTGATTTTGTCGATGGCTTTGGAATTTTAGCGACAGTTATTTCCTTAGTCACCAACTTGGGAATTGGAGCATTAGTACTCGTATCGGGCATTTGTTATTTACTGCCGCAAATTCCAGATAACTCTGCGACCTTAATTACTGCCGTGCTCATCATGATGTTCGTTGCGACGATTACGACAGTGGTGGGTATTGAAAAAGGCTTGGCATGGTTGTCGCGTATTAATTTACGTCTGCTGTATGCCTTACTTTTATTTGTATTTTTAACAGGTCCGACCAACCATTTATTAAATGGTCTTGTGCAAAATACAGGCGATTACCTCAATAATTTTATTGGTAAAAGTTTTGATATGTATTTATACAATCAAAAAGCCAGTGGCTGGTTGGGTTCGTGGACTGTATTTTATTGGGCTTGGTGGATTGCTTGGGCGCCTTTTGTCGGTATGTTTATTGCCCGCATTTCAAAAGGACGTACCATTCGTGAAGTAGTATTAGGTGTATGCCTGATTCCACTCGGCTTTACACTGGCTTGGATTTCGGTTTTTGGAAACACTGCAATTTATTTAATCTTGCAGCAAAAACAGAAAGTATTAGGTGATATGGTCTTAACTGATCCAGCATTATCTTTATTTAAATTACTCGAATATCTGCCGTTTAATCCTTACGTTGCCGGTATTGTTGTTGTAATTTGTTTCGTTTTATTTTTGACACCAGTTGGCTCTGGTACACTAATGATCGCTAATTTGTCCTCAAAAGGGGGCACCAATGATAGTGATTCACCGATCTGGTTACGCGTCTTTTGGTCTGTGGTAATTACCATTGTAAGTATTGGCTTGCTTTTAGCCGGTAGTTTTAACTCCATGCAAAGTGCTGTGGTGTTATGTGGTTTACCATTTTCAGTCATTATTTTGCTCTATATGTTTGGTTTAGCCAAAGCGTTAAAGCAAGATGATTTTGACCCTCAATTAGTGAAAAAACAGTTAGCTGTTTCAAAAGACATTTCAGTCCCATCGAACTGTGGACAGAATAAAGTGACCGAGGTTTTATAACCTCAATCGATCACATCTATATATTATTTTTTGCGTTTAAAGTCGTCTTTTCATTGTTTTAAATAAGAGTGAAAAGACGAAATTAAATATTTTGTTTTTATTTTATTCCTTGAGGATTGTATGGCAACAGATAATCCAAGAGCAGTTGATGATTTAACATTATCTAAATCTAAAAAAGACCCGCTCAACCGTGTGGTTTTTTATTTTTCAGCTGTACTTATTTTAATTTTTTCTCTCGTCACGTTTTTGTTCAACGATTTTGCAAATCGAGTCATGAATGCCGTGCTTCAGTGGGTGACTTCAACCTTTGGTTGGTATTATCTGCTTGCCGCAACACTATATATGGCCTTTGTGATTTTTATTGCCTGCTCAAGATATGGCAGTATCAAATTAGGACCTAAGCATTCAAAGCCTGAGTTTAGTTTACTCAGTTGGTCTGCCATGCTGTTCTCGGCGGGTATTGGTATCGACCTCATGTTCTTCTCGGTCGCTGAACCACTATCTCATTACATGCAACCTCCGGTCGGAGCAGGGCAAACCTATGAAGCAGCACGCCAAAGTATGGTTTGGACATTGTTTCACTATGGTTTAACTGGCTGGTGTATGTATGCCTTGATTGGTATGTCATTGGGATATTTTAGCTATCGTTATAATTTGCCGCTTACCATTCGTTCTGCACTTTATCCAATCTTTGGACAAAGAATTAATGGGGCAATTGGGCATAGTGTTGATACAGCTGCCGTGATCGGGACAATTTTTGGTATTGCGACGACCTGCGGGATTGGAGTAGTACAGCTAAATTATGGCTTACATGTGTTATTGGGGTTACCAGAAAATATCTGGATGCAATTTATCCTGATTGCTGTTGCAGTGGGTATTAGTATTATTTCAGTGACATCCGGGGTCAATAAAGGCCTGCGGATTTTATCTGAAATCAATATTTATGTTTCGGTCGGGTTATTGCTGTTTATTTTATTCTTGGGAAATACCGAGTTTTTACTCAATGCCCTTGTCCAAAATATTGGTGACTATTTAACTCGTTTCCCTGCTTTAGCATTACAAAGTTTTGCTTTTGAACAGCCTAAAGAATGGATGAGTAGTTGGACTTTCTTCTTCTGGGCGTGGTGGATTGCTTGGTCTCCATTTGTAGGACTCTTTTTGGCACGTATCTCAAGAGGACGTACCATTCGTGAGTTTGTATGCGGTACCTTAATTATTCCACTTCTATTTACACTCACTTGGTTATCTATTTTTGGTAATAGTGCACTGCACAGCGTTATTTTTGAAGGCAATCAAACTTTAGCAGCGACTGTGTTAGCAAATCCGGCTCATGGTTTTTATGACCTGTTAGCGCAATATCCAGGTTTTACCTTTATTGCTTCAATTGCCACTGTAACAGGGCTTTTATTCTACGTGACTTCTGCCGATTCGGGAGCGCTAGTTTTAGGTAACTTCACGACTAAACTCACTAATATTGATAATGATGCTCCACGTTGGTTAAGCGTGTTTTGGGCAGTGGCGATTGGTTTACTCACGCTAGCCATGCTCATGACCAACGGCATTACTGCCTTGCAAAATGCAACTATTATTATGGGTTTGCCGTTTAGTTTTGTGATGTTCCTTGTGATGGCAGGGCTTTATAAGTCGCTCAGACTTGAAGATTACAGGCATGCTAGTCTCAGTATGAATGCAGCGCCAGTGGTAGGGAACGTTGATATTCTGAACTGGAAACAGCGTTTAACTCGAGTCATGCATCATCCGGGAACCACTGAAACACAGCGCATGCTAGATACGGTGTGTTTGCCAGCTGTTCAGGCTGTTGCTGATGAGTTGATTAAGCAGGGTATGAATGTGGACGTGCAGCAAACCCCGCTTGAAGATGAAGATACGCTTTTCCATCTAGATCTCACTATTCATTTGGAAGAAGAGCAAAACTTTGTTTATCAGATCTGGCCTGTACGCTATAGCGCGCCGAACTTCAGTCAGCGTGTAAAACGTGGCAAACAGTTCTATTTCAGACTTGAAACCTATCTTTATGATGGCTCGCAAGATAACGATCTGGTCGGTTACAGTAAAGAACAGGTCATTAACGATATTTTAGATAAATATGAAAGACATATGACGTTCTTACATATTAATCGTATTAGCCCCGGGAATCGTCCATTGTTCCCAGATCCACAAGCTTAAGAGGAAAATGCATGGCTTCTCCTTATCTACATTCTTTTGCTTTATTTTTCTCATTGCTCAATCCATTTTTAATGAGCATTTATATGATTGGCCTGATCCGCCATTCAGAAGCTAAGGTGTTTAACAAAGCACTGATTCAGGGAAGTTTGATTGCTTTTGTCGTGTTCATGCTATTTGCATGGGGCGGCGAAACAATTTTTAGTAAATATCTGAATGTACGTTTTGAAGCCTTTCAGATTTTTGGAGGCCTAATCTTTTTGGTGATTGGCTACCGCTATGTGTTTCAGGGTGCCGACACCATTGGAGAAATGCGTGGTGCTCCAGAACATCTGGCTGGCACCATTGCCATGCCGTTTATGATCGGCCCAGGGACTATTAGCGCTGCGGTAGTCACAGGGATTGAAATGTCAATCGGTGAAGCAGCCCTAGTGATTGCTTTCACCTTGTTTTTAACTTGCAGTATTTTGATTTTGATGAAATTTTCACATGATCATTTACGCTATAAACATGCCAAACATATTGACCGCTATTTTGATATTGTCGGGCGTTTATCTGCTTTATTAATTGGTACGATCGCCATTGATATGATCATTAATGGTGTGACAGGCGTCATTAATAAAGTTTAGCAAGTCACTCATAAGAACCGGCTATGCCATTGAACATGGAATAAAATGGCATAGCATCTTCTAAAAAATTCTAAGATAAATAAAACAGCTTTAAAAAAATAACTTTAAAAATAGTGTCTTAAAAAATTAAATTTTAAAAAACAATCAAAGATATTAAAAAATACGATGCTATGTTGTGGATTTAAGCATGTTTTTTTTGTGAATTATCAACCATAATGTTGACTGAGCTTGTTTTAAGACAGAGTTGAGCTATGCCTACATTAGATGAAATGACCACAGCAACTGATGATCAGTCTGAATTGACGATGTCAGTTTTGATGACGCCTGATATGGCAAATTTTTCAGGTAATGTTCATGGTGGTACGATTCTAAAACTACTAGACCAAGTCGCTTATGCTTGCGCAAGTCGTTATTCGGGTGGCTACGTGGTGACTTTATCTGTAGATAAAGTAAATTTTAAAGAACCTATTTATGTAGGTGAGCTGGTGACCTTCTTGGCAAGTGTGAACCATGTAGGTCGTACTTCAATGGAAGTCGGAATCCGTGTTGAAGCGCAAAATATCCAGAAGCGGACAGTGCGCCATACCAATAGCTGTTATTTCACGATGGTTGCTGTTGATGAACAGGGCAAGCCATGTGAAGTACCTCAATTAAATCTCAATACAGAATGGAAGCGTTGCCGCTTTGAAGCTGCTGAGCATCGTAAGGTTTTACGTCTTCAAGAAAACCACAATCCATCTTGTAGCATGTATAAGAAAACTTCTTAAAAAATAGATCGAATTAAAAAAGGATCGAACCGCAGCATGGTTCGATCCTTTTTCTTCTTTACCAAAATTCAGCGTCCATTTTTCATTTCAGTAAAATTATCTCTGAGCTTGGAGGAGAATGCTGAGAGAATTAACGAGTTGCAGGAGCAGCTTCAGAAGCAGAACCTACAGCATCAGATGCAGCATTTGCAGTGTTTGCTTGTTCTTGAGTTGAAACAACAACTTTTTCTTCACCAGCAGTGTTATGTGCTTGGTCGTGCTTAGAAGCAGCGAAAGTTGAAGCAGCAGTTAAAGCAAGTGTAGTAGCGAGTAAAGTTTTAGCTAATTTCATTTTATGGCATCCTTAAATTTCATTTAAAAATAAATTAAACCTAATCATTCATACCTACCTGAAACCTGTATGGCTGAATGACTAAGCTAGGACACATGCTAAGCCGAGCTTGGTATTACATCAATTAACTTAACAATCTATTACGGCTATCTTAACAATATGAAATATACGGGTCATTTATGTGAGCAATCTGTAAAATAAAAGGGCTTAAATACACCTTAAAATGTGAAAAAATATTTCTTATCGAATGAAAAAAGATCAACTGTGTTACGTAAACCTAACACTCTGGCATGAATTGTGAATGCGCCTAAATAGAATATTCCGTTTGAATTATAATTATCCAGAGTTAATATAGATTTTAAATGAGATGTATGTCACATATTAATTATTTTGGCCTGATAATTGAAAAGTATATCTTCAAAGTGAAAAATCATTTTCATGCTACTTAAACAGTGATATATCTTTCTTAGTTTTTTGAACCTTGTTGATTTGAGCCGCTTGTGAAACTGATAGCCCTAAAAACTGTTCCCACCCATATTATTTCCGGTTTTTTAGGGGCAGGAAAAACCACATTATTACAGCATTTATTAAGTCAAAAGCCTAAAGATGAGGTTTGGGCTGTATTAATGAATGAATTTGGGCAAATTGGAGTAGACCAACAACTCTTACCCCAAGATGAAGGATATGCAGTCAAAGAACTATTAGGCGGTTGTTTATGTTGTAGCAGTCAATTGCCTATGCATATTGCTTTAGCTCGACTGTTAAGTGAACAAAAGCCAGATCGACTCTTTATTGAGCCGACTGGACTTGGGCATCCTTCTCAATTATTTGACCAACTGACTGAGCCTCATTGGCAAAGTAGTTTAGCCATGCGAGCGTTGATTACGGTGGTAGATGGTAGTCGTTTGCATGATACAAACTGGGTTAAACAAAACCTTTATGAAGATCAGTTAAAAGCTGCCCAAATTGTGGTGGTGTCACATACCGATGTGATGACTTTTGAAGATGATCAGGCGCTTGAGTTATTAAAAGACGAATACCAGCCTTATCACCAAGAGTGGATTAAAACTGAACATGGTCAGTTAGCCTTAAATAAAATTGATGTGGCTGCTCGTTTAACCGAGCGATCTATACAACCTTTACTTAAATTTCAAAAGCAAATGACTGAAACCGAAGTCACAAAGGAAATTCAGCAATTACCTTATCATTATGTCGAGTCGGCACAAGGTTATATTGTGGCTGGTTGGAAGTTGCCTAAACGCTGGAAATTCGAGTTTTATGCTTTGCTAGATTTATTATGTGCACAGCAAGACTGGCTTCGAATTAAGGGAATTTTTAATACAGATCAAGGATGGAAGGTTTTTAACTTTAATCCTGATCAGTTTAATTATAAGTCAGGTGAAGAGGGCATTGATAATCGTATTGAAATCATTAGCGAACATCACCATGATTGGTTGGCTTTTGAAACAGCATTACTTGCCTGTCAGCTTGAAGAATAGAGAACATTAAACCAAAAGTAATTCAATGTTCTCTGAAGAGTGGGATTAAGGTTTGCTATCTAACACAGCTTTAGCTTGCGCATGGTCAATATCTTTTTCCCAATGAGCAATCACTACGGTCGCGACACAGTTACCAATTAAGTTGGTACAGGCACGAATAATTCCAATAAACCAGTCCACTGAAAGTAGAAGCACTAAGCCAATTGCAGGGAGACTTGGTATCACTGAAAGCGTGGCTGCAAGAATAACTAAAGCCGAGCCGGGAATACCGTGTGCACCTTTAGATGTAATGAGCGAAACCAGCAAAATAGCCAGTAAGTCATGCATAGATAAATCAATATTGCAGGCCTGTGCAATAAAGATCACGCCTAAAGTTAAGTAAATTGAAAAGCCATCTAAATTAAATGAATAACCAGTTGGAATAACCAAACCGACAGTTGAATCCTTAATTCCCAAATTTTTGAGTTTTTTCATAATTTGAGGAAGAACAGAGTCAGAAGAAGCGGTACCTAAAACAATAGCGAGTTCATCTTTAAAATAGCCCACAAATTTGAAAATGTTGAGACCGGCAAGTTTTAAAATCGAACCTAAAACAATAACGACAAATAAAATGCAGGTTGCATAAAACAGTAAAACCAAATAACCCAATTGTAAGAGTGAATCTAAACCAAATTTAGCAGTGGTATAGGCCACTGAACCGAATACACCAATTGGAGCTAAACGAATAATAAGGCCCATAATTTTAAAGAAGACTTCTGAAAAAGCTTCAAGCGCTTGACGTACCACCTCTGCTAAATGTTTTGGAATTAAAAGTAGGGAAACACCAAATAAAATAGCGATCAATAAAACCTGTAAAATATCGCCGTTTGCAAAAGCAGCAGTGAAGGTTTTCGGAATAATATTGAGTAGAAATTCCGAACCTGTATGCATCTCGTGGGCACGTTCGGTATAGGTACTTAAATCTTTTGCATCTAAATGGCTAATATCGATATTCATACCGACGCCCGGTTTAAATACATAGGCCACAATAATGCCTAAAATTAAGGCAATACTGGTGACCACTTCAAAATAGAGAATAGTTTTTGCACCGACTTTGCCCATTTTTTTAATGTCGTTTGCACCATAGATTCCCAGTACAACCACACAAAACACAATTGGTGCAATAAGCATCTTAATTAAAGAAATAAAACCATCACCTAATGGCTTTAAAGATAGGGAGAAATCATGAAAGCCGATTCCAACTGCAACCCCAAGAAACAGAGCACAAAGAACCTGTAAAAATAAACTACGCTTGAGCTTTAGCCACATAAGTCATCAATTTTAGCAAGAGGAGAATATTTCTCTTTCAAGCAAAAAGTCGGCCAACTATAAAATAAGCTGAGCGTTTTGGAAGAATATGCAAATTTCACGTGACGAGGCTTTGCATTGTTCAGTTTTTTTATAATTTTTTACCCAAAATCGAGTATCCTTAGCGCCAAATTTTTGGACATATTAATCATGGCGCTTAAAGCAACAATTTATAAGGCAGACTTGAATATTGCCAATATGGATGACCATATTTATGGTGATTATCAACTGACGCTTGCCTTGCATCCTTCGGAAACTTTAGAACGCTTAATGGTTCGTTTGATGGCTTTTGCCCGTTTCGCAAGTGATGAGCTTGAGTTTACTAAAGACCTTTTTGAAACTGACGAGCCAGCATTATGGCAAAAAGATTTAACGGGTCAGTTAGAAACATGGATTGAAGTTGGCTTACCGTCTGAAGATAAAGTCAAAAAAGCCAGTGCGCGCTGTAAAACAGTTGCGCTTGTTGTGTATGGCACACAAGTCGAAGACTGGTGGAAACGAAACAGTAAAATTAAAACGTTAAGTAACGTTCAGGTGTGGCAAATTGCTCCTCAAAGTACAGCAGAGCTTGAACAACTTTGTGAACGTACGATGCAGCTTCAATTAAATGTCATGGACAACGAGTGGACGCTTTTAGGTGAAAAGGGCCAGGCAAGTGTTGTGTGGACACAGTTACAGTAACATAGAAAAGCGCAACAAATTCTACAGATTCAGTTGGTACACTAAGTACCAATTGCGATTTTAAAGATTCAGATTAAGGGGTAAACCATGTCAAATGAATTAGAAATTATCGATTTAAAAGTAGGTGAAGGCAAAGAAGCGGTTAAAGGTGCTTTGATTACAACTCACTATACAGGTTGGTTAGAAGACGGCACAAAATTTGATTCTTCAATTGATCGCGGTAATTATTTTGAATGTGTGATTGGAACAGGCCGTGTAATTAAAGGTTGGGACCAAGGCATTATGGGAATGAAAGTTGGCGGTAAGCGTAAATTAATCGTACCTGCTCATTTAGCTTATGGTGAGCGTAAAATGGGTAAGATTATTCCTGCTAATTCTAATTTAATTTTTGAAATTGAATTATTCGATGTCAAAACTCGTGACTAGTGAAAATTTAAAGCCCTTTAGGGGGCTTTCTTGTTTATATGAGCTTTAAATATAAATACATTATTAATTTATATTTTAGCTTTTTTAATATTTAAGATTATTTTCAGATTATTTGATTATAAATGCTGACTGAGAAACTGTTCATTTATGGGCAGGCTGACATTGAGACCAAATTCCAAAAAGTTTGCGTCTTAAAAATCAAACTTCGCATAAATAATCTATATTGTTATTGAGACGCTATTTCATGATTATCCGCTTTGCATCTCCTTTGTTGAACATATCACTTGGCTTAGCTTTGGCAGGCTTGTCAGGCATGGCATTAGCCAAACCACCTAAACTGGACGCGTCAACACTTACGGTGATTGGTTATCATGAAATTACCGATACTAAAAATGCGTTAATTCCTCAATATGCAGTGACGACTCAACAATTTACACAGCATGTTGAATGGCTGCAAAAAAATGGATTCCATTTTATTACGGTTGATCAGTTGATCCGTGCTCATCAAGGTAAATTTCAATTACCTACAAAACCTGTTCTATTAACTGTAGACGATGGTTATCAATCTTTTTATCAAAATGCTTATCCTGTTATTAAAGCTAAAAAAATCCCTGTAGTACTTGCAGTAGTAGGTTCATGGTTAGAGCCAAAAGCAGGGAAGAAAGTCGACTTTTCAGGGGAAGAAATTCCACGCGATAAAATCTTAAGCTGGCCTGAGCTGAAAGAAATGCAGGATAGTGGCTTTGTAGAAATTGCAAACCATAGCTATCATTTGCACCGTGGTATTACAGGCAACCCACAAGGCAACTCTGAACCTGCTGCAACTACTCGTTTTTATGATGTAAAAACTCAAACTTACGAGAACGATGCACAATATCAGGCACGTATTTATAACGACTTAAAGAAAAATAACGAACTACTTAAAGCACACGGCTTACGTTCACCACGTATTATGGTATGGCCTTATGGTCGCTATAATATGCAAACTGTTCAAATTGCTAAAAAGCTGGGTATGCCAATTACCATTACACTTGATGATGGGGCAGACCACGCAAAACAATCTCTCCAAAATATGAGCCGTATTTTGGTAGAAGGCGATATGACGACTGATGATTTGGCTCAAGAAATTAAAAATCGTGAATTGAATTTAACGGATAACAACCGCCCGCAAAAAATTATGCATGTCGATCTGGACTATATTTATGATCCAGACCCGAAACAGCAAGAACGTAATTTAGGTCACTTGTTAGACCGAATTAATGCGATGGGTGTAAATACTGTCTATTTACAAGCATTTTCAGATCCAGATGCGAATGGCTCTGCTGATATGGTGTATTTCCCGAACCGACATATTCCAATGCGTGCTGACTTGTTTAACCGTGTTGCATGGCAAATTCAAACGCGTACGCCTGTTAGTCGTATTTATGCGTGGATGCCTTTATTGGCATGGGAATTACCAAAAACTGATCCTGTTTCTAAGGATTTGGTTGTGACAGAACAGGCAAAAACAGGTGAGCACCTTAATATGGGGTATATCCGTTTAAGTCCATTCTCAGCAGAGGCACGCCAAACTATTCGTGAGATTTATCAAGATTTGGCTAAGTCATCTTCATTTAACGGAATTTTATTCCATGACGACGTCACCTTATCTGACTATGAAGATGCAAGCCCAGATGCCTTAAAAGCTTATGCGAAACAAGGTTTACCTACAGATTTGGCAAAAATTCGCGATAACGATCAAGATTTGCAAAAATGGACGGCATATAAGACAAAATATCTAGATGATTTTGCAATGCAACTCGTTGATGACGTGCGACAATATGAACCGTTCTTGCTCACCGCACGTAACTTATATGCGCAAGTTGCTTTAAAACCATATGCAGAAAACTGGTATTCACAATCGCTTGAAGAGTCGTTAAAACGCTATGACTTTACGGCTATTATGGCAATGCCTTATATGGAACAGGTCGATAATGCTGATCAGTTCTATAAAGATATGGTTGATCGCGTGAAACAATATCCAAATGGTATTAAGAAAACTGTTTTTGAGTTACAGGCAACCGACTGGCGTAAAAACGAAAAGGTACCTTCAACTGAAATGGCCGCAACAATTCATTCTCTTTATCAGCAAGGTGTAATGCATGTCGGATATTACCCAGATGATCCAATTAAAGATCATCCGGATGTGGACACTATGCATAAAGCATTTGCTGAAAAATCATCTCGTCTTGTGCCGTAGTTGAGGCTAAAACATGACAATCTTTGCTGCAATATGGTCGCATGCCTTAAAATTCGTTTTCTATTATCCATTATTCATGTCGTATTTATGGATGATTGGCGCGATCATTTTCTATTGGAAAGAACGTCAGGCTCCGTCTTACGATCAACCTGCTCCGTTAGAGAGTTATCCAAAAGTCGCTGTGTTAATTCCTTGTTTTAATGAAGGGGATAATGCAGAAGAAACCATTAGCCATGCGTTAAAACTGGACTATCCTCATTTTGAAGTGATTGCGATTAATGATGGTAGCTCGGACAATACAGGCGAGGTACTCGACCGTTTAGCAGCACAACATGAAAAACTCCGTGTTGTTCATTTGGCTCAAAACCAAGGTAAAGCGATGGGGTTGCAAGCCGGAAGCTTAATGACCGATGCCGAGTTTTTAATTGGTATTGATGGCGATGCTTTACTTGATCCACATGCAGCAAAGTGGATGATTCGTCATTTTCAGGAAAATCCAACAGTTGCAGCTGTGACGGGTAACCCGCGTATCCGTACTCGCTCAACTTTGCTAGGGCGTATTCAGGTCGGTGAGTTTTCTTCGATTGTCGGCATGATTAAACGTGCACAACGTACCTTTGGACGCTTATTTACCGTATCGGGTGTAATTACCGCTTTTCGTAAGAGCGCTGTTCACCAGGTCGATTATTGGTCACCCAATATGTTGACTGAAGATATCGATATTACTTGGAAATTGCAGCGCGCAGGTTGGGACATTCGTTTTGAACCGAATGCCTTGGTCTGGATTTTAATGCCTGAAACTTTAAACGGTTTGTGGAAACAACGTTTACGTTGGGCTATGGGTGGGGCACAGGTATTAATTAAAAATATTGATGTGTTCACTAAGCCAAAACTAAATTTTTTATGGCCATTAATGTTTGAGCTTTGCTTAACCTTAGTTTGGTCATATTTAATGCTCGCGATGGCTTTATTATGGTTGGTACATTTTATTTTACCTGTCCCTGCTTTAGCCGTTGTGAGCTCTCCATTTTTACCGTATGGTAGCGGTATTTTATTGGGGGCAACTTGTCTCATTCAGTTTGCTTTAAGCAAATGGATGGATAGTCGTTATGAACCACATCTAGGAAAAAACTATTTCTGGATGATCTGGTATCCATTGGTCTTTTGGCTAATCACCATCTCGGCAACTATTGTGGCATTTCCAAAAGTTTTAAAACGTGGAGATGAGAAACGTGCGCGTTGGGTGAGCCCGGATCGGGGCATTCGTGGATGAAATGCAAGAGTCATGAGATTTTAAAGATCGTGCTGTATTGATGTCTGGGGAAAACCACAGCACTTCGTTAGGTAAAGAGAGAAATGAAGACAAATTCGTTGATTATTGATTTACGCCGTCAATTACCATGGCATAAACGCTATGCTTCTACAACAAGCACAGCCATGATGTGGGCGGTTTGGTTGTTGCTGTGGCGTCCATTTGTACTGATCTGGGTATTGGCTGAACTCCAAAAAACACATTTAGTTCACCGTTTGTTTAGTGCCTTTGGTTTAGGTATTGAACATGGCATTACTGCGTTAATTGCTTGTGCAATTTGCTTATTGTTGTGGAGTCATGTGCTGCCTGAGCATCGTGTTGGCGGTAATGCGCTTAAAGCAAAACAGACAGATGATTATGCGCGCTATTTTGATTTACCTGAACATGAAATTGAGCAGGGACGTAGTCAGAAAATTACAGTCGTTCATCATGATGAATTAGGTAAAATCGTTAGAGTTGAATAAAGCATATTAATGAAAAAAAGCCCGCATCATGTGGGCTTTTTTTTACGCTAATTTCAGTATATCCATAAGTTTTAAACTGTAGAGTGCAGTGCTTGTGCGGGTATTATTTACCTTTGAAAACAGGCGGTCTTTTTTGCAACATGGCAAATACACCTTCTTGAACATCTTCTGTGGTGAGCAAAGGTTGAAGATGGTTTTGCAATTGCTTAAAGGCAACCTCATAACCTTCGTTAATAGCTTCGCGAGCAGAGGCGAGAGTCGCTTTTACAGCAAGAGGAGCAGCTTGCGAAACATGTTCAGCAAGTTCTATTGCACGGTTGAGCTGAGAGCCTTCTGGGCATATTTCGGTAATCAGGTTCATGTCAAATGCTGCTTTTGCATCGAAAGAGTCACCAGTGAGTAAATAACGCATGGCTTTGGCCCAGCCTGCGGCTTGAGTAAAACGTGCAGTAGCTCCGCCAAAAGGTAAGATGCCACGTTGAACTTCCATTTGAGCAAATTGTGTATTTTCACTCGCAATCGTAATATCTGCGTTAAGAAATAGTTCTATACCAGCGGTGTAACAATAACCTTGTACCGCTACTATCAAAGGTTTACTGAGCTTTTGGCCGATTGTGCCCCAAGGGTTAATTTCATTTTCACTAAAATCAAAAACACCTGTAGCGAGTTTAGGTTGTAACTCAACTAGGTCTAAACCAGCTGTAAAATGATCCCCATGAGCAAAGATAACCGCACAGCGAAGCGCATCATTATTTTCATATTCGGTGAGCGCTAGTGATAAGTCTTTGATCATGTGACTATCAAAAGCATTACGTTTTGCTGCCCGATCTAGACCAATTAAAAAAATATGTCTACGAGTTTCACGGCTGACTTTTCCTTCTTGATTTGACATATTGTCACGCTCTTTATTTGTCTTTAATCATGTTTTAAACAATCGTTTAAAAACTAGCAAATATAATTTGTTCGCGACTCGATCGGTATTTCTTTTATCTGTGCATTGAAATAAATCGATGACATTAGAAAAGAATAAAACCTCAGACAATGCCAATTTGCATCATTTATTTAAATTAGCAGTTTGCTTCGCTTTATATTTTTCTCATAATACTTCGTCAAATTGATCTCAATAAGCAGCTGTTTTTATGTCACCTCTAGAAATCTTTGCGGTCTTGATTAGCCTGATTGGAGTCGGATTAACGGTAATCCGTAATATGTGGTGTTGGCTGTTTAATTTCTTTGCCTTTGTTTTATATGCCTATTTGTTTTACGAATTTAAGCTATATGGCGAAACGATTTTGCAGTTCTTTTTTATGGTCGTAAATTTTTATGGCTTTTACTACTGGCTCAAAGGAAAGCAGCAAGATCATGACATTCGTATAGAGCCAATAGCTCCTAAAGTTGCAATTTTTCAAATGATCATTGCCGCGGTAGGTGGCTTGCTTTTTGGCTTAATTCTTAAAAACTTTACTGATGCAGCAGTTCCTATGCTCGACTCACAACTTGCCGCATTTAGTTTGCTTGCAACGTATTGGACCAGCCGAAAACATATTGCGACTTGGATACTTTGGGTATTTGTCGATATTATTTATGTCGGTATGTTCATCTATAAAGATTTATTTTTAACAGCCGCTTTGTATGCAGCATTTGTTTTGATGGCAGCTTATGGTTGGTATCAATGGGAAAAGGTTAAAAAGAAACAGCTTTTAGCCTCAAACCAGCTTTAATTTGGAGTGTGATCATGCTGTTGAGCTTAGAGGTCTATAAACAACAACAATTTGATCAAATTGCTGCAAAAATAATGGCAGAGCCAAAACAGTATTGTGAATTTAATTCTGTATCAGATTTTTATAACGCTGCATGGCTTAAGAAATTTCCGCAAGGCAGCCAGATTTCTGCGACAGGTTTAGATGATGGTGCAGAAGAGTTTTATGCGGTAATCCAGTTTAAACAGCAGTATTTAAAATTTGATATTAAAGAAAATGATTCGACAATTATCTTTAAAGATATGAATGAGAACGTTTTAAAAAGTAATTTTTAATTTATGAAATAAAATCTAAAAAAAGCGACTTAACGTCGCTTTTTTTAATAAATAAATTTGGAAATTTTGTTTGCTGTTTCAACGACTAGGCTTGCGATATCTTCTTTAAATGTTCTTTCATCATAAGTCGTAATTGGACAACTTACAGAGATAACAGCCACCATTTTACCATTTGACTGTTTAAAAATAGGCGCCGCACAGGCTGCCATATCATGGTTGTAATGACCCCAGCTCACCATGGTTTTTTGAGTTTTTACGTAAGAGAGTCTTTGCAATAAAGCTTTTAAATTAGTGGGCGTCAGTTCAGAGAAACTGTCCCAATCGCTAAAATTGCGGTAACGCTGACGTACTTCCGTTTCAGGTAAATCAGATAAAAGCATTTGACCAATGACGGTTGCATGGGCAGGCCAGCGAGTTCCTAAACTAATGTTGCTCGTGAAGGTTCCCATCGACTGGATATTATTTACAAAGACAATATGAGTGCCTTCTAAAATTGAAAGATGTACTGCGAGTTTGGTCTGGTCACGTAGTTCTTTCATTAAAGGTGTCGATAAATCAAGTAATGAAAGTTTAGATAAACTGTTAAAACCAAGTTCCATAACTTTTGAATCGAGAGCGTAAGTTTTTTGAGATGCTTTTCTTAAATAGCCACAAGATTCGAGTGTATAGATCAGACGAAATGCACTAGAACGGTTCACTTCTAAAATTTCAGCAATTTCTGTAATGGTCATTTCTTGCGCTTGTTGGTTAAATGCTTGCAAGATAGCTAAACCCCGTACAAGTCCGGGTACTAAATATCGATCATCATTTTTTGTTGTTTCCGATTCTTGCGAATCTTCATCAATTGCTATGCTCATTCGTGTCATTTTCCTATAAATAAAACATGATTCAATTTGGGGCATGCTGCTTTATTTTATAACTATTGTAATTGTTAAAAATGCATAAAACAATTTTTATATTTAAAACTTTGTTTCTTTCTTAAACGTAACAAAATATTTAGAAATTAATAAACCAATGAATTTTATATTTATTTTTACTTTGACAAAAAATGATCAAGGGGATTATGCTTAGCTTGTGTTTTGAAAATCAAATTATGTTTTGTATATAAAACAAAATGAGGACGCAAGGTATGAGTTGGATCTCAGTTTGTCAGCAGGGTGACGTTAGCGAAGATGAGCCGAAAGCCATCGAAATTGAAGGGAAAAAAATAGGCGTATTTTTTGTCGATGAAAATTACTTTGCTATCGAAAATGTTTGCCCTCATGCGTATGCCTTATTAACCGAAGGATTTATCGAAGATCAGACTGTTGAATGTCCATTGCACGAAGCAATTTTTGACATTCAGACAGGTGAGCTAAAAAGTGGGCCAGGGTGTAGAAACCTGTGTACGTACCCAGTTCGTGTTGAAGGACAGGATATTCAAATTCAACTCTAGTCCTCACATGTACAAGGAAGCAGAACAATGAAGACATTTAATGAAAAGTTGGCAAGCTGGATTCATGCAACGCCGGCAACCGAAGCAGGTATCAACAATATTCAAATTCCTGGTCAATCTGAATTGTTGGTTTGGCAGACACGTTATAAAGAACCAACTCTCTATGAACAGGATTTTGTAAAAAACTTGATTCAGGCATTTTCTGCGGGCGCAACAGAGTTAGATGACGTTGTTTCTGCACTTAATCAACAGGGCTTCCGTTGTGAATCTGGTGATGAATGGACTTCTGCAAGCTTTACAGAAGAAATGCAACGTTTAGGTTATTGATTCAAGGAAGAATAAAATGAACGCAATCGTATCAACTTCACAAAGCGCTGAAGAATATTTAGAACTTGGTTTACGTGACCAATGGCATCCGGTTTTAGCAAGTTGGGAAGTCGCTGCTAATCCAGTTGGAATTACCCGTTTAGGCGAAAATATTGTGGTTTGGCGTGATGCCGAAGGTCAGGTTCATGCACTTGAGGATCGCTGTCCACACCGCGGTGCTCGTCTTTCCCTTGGTTGGAACTTAGGTGACCGAGTTGCTTGCTGGTATCACGGTGTTGAAGTTCGTGCTGATGGTGTAGTTGCTGATGTGCCAGCGGTTCATGAATGTCCAATGACCGGCACTAAATGTTTAAAGAACTATCCTGTAATTGAGCAGCATGGTGCAATCTTTATCTGGTTTGGCATCGATGCAAATGAACAACCAGCACCGCTTGAGTTCCCAGAGCAACTTGCAAGTGAAGAGTGGAGTGCGTTCCTTTGCCAAGCAGACTGGAAAGTAAACCATCAATACGCGATTGATAATGTGATGGACCCAATGCACGGGACCTATTTACATGCGACATCGCACTCGATGGCAGATGGTGAACGTACTGCAGAGATGAAGCACCGTACTACCGATAATGGCTTTGTTTTTGAAAAAGAAGGTCAAACAGGTGTGAACTTCGACTGGGTTGAATATGGTTCAACTGGTGCAAGCTGGTTACGTCTTTCAATTCCTTACCGTAAACAATTTGGCCCAGGTGGTGAATTTTGGATTGTAGGTTATGCAACGCCGATTGATGCCAATAATACTCGTGTATTTTTCTGGCGCTGCCGTAAGGTAAGTGGTTGGCAACGTAATGTATGGCGCTTCTTATATCGCAATCATTTAGAACAGTTGCATTGGGATGTATTGGAACAAGACCGCATTATTTTAGAAAACCTTGCGCCAAATGCGCGTGAAAAAGAGTTCCTCTATCAACACGATGTGGGTCTTGCACGTTTACGCCGTTTAATGAAAAAAGAGGCTGAAAAGCAATTAAAGAAAATTGCTGCGCTAAATGCATCAAACCGTATCGAGATGCAGGAAGAAGCTCATGGCTAATGTAGCGTTGTTGCAAGGCAAAAAAGTTTTAGTGACTGGTGCTGCGCGTGGTTTAGGCCGAGATTTCGCTCAAGCGATTGCCGAAGCTGGCGCTGAAGTTGTGATGGCAGATATTTTATCTGACTTGGTGCAACAAGAAGCCCAAGCGTTACAGCAACAAGGGTTAAACGTTCATGCTGTCACCGTTGACCTTGCCAATGCAGACTCTATTGAAAATGCGGTTGCAAAAAGCGTTGAAGTATTACAGGGACTAGATGGCCTTGTGAATTGCGCGGCACTGGCGACCAATGTCGGTGGAAAAAATATGATTGATTACGATCCTGAACTTTGGGATCGGGTCATGAATATTAATGTGAAAGGCACATGGCTCATCAGTAAGGCATGCGTTCCCCATTTAAAGCAATCGGCTGCCGGCAAGATCATTAATGTTGCTTCCGATACAGCACTTTGGGGTGCACCAAACCTGATGGCTTATGTTGCAAGTAAAGGTGCAATTGTTGCCATGACGCGTTCAATGGCAAGAGAGTTGGGACAATCTAATATCTGTGTCAATACATTGTCACCGGGCCTTACTCTGGTTGAAGCAACCGAGTATGTGCCTCAAGAACGTCACGATTTATATGTCAACGGAAGAGCGATTCAACGTCAGCAACTTCCACAAGATTTAAATGGAACAGCATTGTATCTACTGTCGGATTTGTCCTCTTTTGTGACAGGTCAAAATATTCCGGTCAATGGCGGTTTTGTCTTTAACTAAGGAGTAGTCAAATGATTACAGGGATCGAGATTTTAAAGTTTGGAGTTGAAGATAGAGCCGCTTCAAACAAGTTTTTGGCAGATTTTGGTTTAAGCCAAAGTACTTCGGATATTGAAGGCACTGATCTTTACCAAACTCAAAATGGTAGCAAGATTTATCTATTTAATTGTGATGATGAGCGTTTGCCGACTGCTATTGAACAAGGTTCAACTTTACGTGAAGTGACTTGGGGCGTTGATAGTGCTCAAGACCTTGAAGACTTGGCAGCTCGTTTGGCCGATGTAGAAGGTTTTAAACGTACTGAAAATACAATTGAGTGTATTGACCCAAATGGCATGACCATTCGTTTTGAACAAAGTTTTGTTAAAGAAGTACCTGAACTTAAAACGGAAGGTATTAACCAATACGGCAACATTCAACGTGTGAATGCAGCAAGTCCTGTCTATGAAAAAGGTCAACCTGTTGCGATTGGACATGTGGTGTTCTTCACACCGGATTTGGCAACAACTGAAAACTTCTATATCGAGAAAGTAGGTTTCCATTTATCTGATGCTTACAAAAATCGCGGTGCATTCTTACGTTGCCGCGGTGAAGGTTATCACCATGATTTATTCTTGCTCAGTGTTCCAAATAAACCTGCTGGCTTAAATCACGTTGCATTTGTCGTTCGTGATATCCATGAAGTGATTGGGGGCGGTTTAAATATGAATCGTTCGGAGTGGTCAACCTTTATTGGACCAGGACGTCATCCAATTTCTTCTGCTTATTTCTGGTACGTCAACTCACCATTAGGTGGTGCATTTGAATATTACACCAACGATGATTATTTGACAGAAGAATGGCAACCACGTGTAGAAGAACATCGTCTAGAGCTTTTCACTGAATGGGCGATTGAGGGTGGTCTTGATGACACAACCCGCCGTCAGGTGAAGCCTGTTTAACAGATATTGCTTTACAAGGAAGATGGCTATGGAAAAGATCGTAATTGTAGGTGCCGGACAGGCAGCGGGTTGGGCAGTAAGTACCTTGCGTCAAAATGGGTATGTGGGCGAAATTCACGTGGTTTCAAATGAAGATCAAGTGTTTTATGAGCGTCCGCCACTGTCTAAGCAAGTACTTTCAAAAGAAGCAACGTATGAAAGTTTGAATCTGTTCTCTCCTGAGCAGGTTCAAGAGTTTAACGTTCAATGGCATAAACCGGAAATTGCAACAAAAGTCGATCGTGAGCAAAAACAGGTTCATTTAGAAAGCGGCCAGATCTTGCCGTATGACAAATTGCTGATAGCAACAGGAAGCCGTGCCCGTGTACCCGTTAATACATGGCAGTTCATTCCAAATGTTGTGACTTTACGCAATGTGCATGATTGTGAACGTTTGGCTGAAATTTTAAAGAATGCAAAAAATGTCGCTGTGATTGGCGGTGGCTGGATTGGTTTAGAAATTGCTGCAACTGCGCGTAAGCAAGGTAAAGATGTTCATATATTTGAATATGGCGACCGCTTATGTGCAAGAAGTGTGAGTCCGGAAGTGTCTGCATTTTTAAAAAATATGCATGAAACCCAAGGCACAAAAATTCATTTAGACAGCAAGAGCCTTCATTTGGTTGAAGCACCTAATCAGAAAGTTGAAGTGGTGAACCATCCTCAAAATAGTCAGTTATTTGACTGTGTCGTGGTAGGTGCAGGCGCCGAGATTGCCAAAGAGTTAGGTGTACATGCTGGTCTCGATGTGAAAGATGGCATTGTAGTGAATTGTTTTGGGCAAACTTCAGATCAAAACATTTATGCCGCAGGTGATGTCGCGATTCATCCTGGTTTGGGTTATTGCATTCAGTCTTGGGCAAATGCACAAAATCAGGCAATTGCAGCAGCAAAGTCGATGCTCGGCATTGAAACTGAATATAGCGATATTCCATGGCTTTGGTCAGATCAATATCACTTTAATATCCAGATTTTAGGTACGTATCAACCTGAAAAAACGAAGGAAGTAGTCATTCGCCAAGGCGGTGAAGATCAGGTGAGCTATTTATATCTGGACCATGAAAATCGTTTGCTCAACATGATTGCCATTAATGATTCTAAACTGGTCAAACTGGCAAAACGTTGGATGCAAGCCAACACCGTTTTAGATCCAAAACTATTAGCAGATGCTGAATTTAATGTCATGAAGTTAAAACCGTAAACATTAAATCTGGTTCTCATTACCAAATCGAAGGAATGACACATGAGTAATGAAGAAAAAAGTGGATTGAAGCATTGGGTACCTGCTTTTGTCCTTATGGTATGTGTGGTACTGGCGTTTTTCGACAAGATTAGTATTGCGGTTTTATTTTCAGATCCTCATTTTCAAAGTGCAATGGGAATTGCTGAAGATAAGGCCAAGCTCGGATGGCTCATGACAAGTTTTTTACTTGCTTATGGTTTTTCATCAGTCTTTCTCAGCTTTTTGGGTGACATCTTTAACCCAAAGAAAATGCTGTTCTGGAGCGTAACGTCGTGGGGCGTACTCATGTTCTGTATGGGGTTCACCACCAGTTATTCAGGCATGTTGATTTTACGTGTACTGCTTGGTTTAGCAGAAGGCCCGTTATTTGCCTTGGCATATACCATTGTTAAGCAGACTTATACGGACCGTCAGCAGGCACGTGCTTCTACTATGTTCTTACTTGGAACACCGATAGGTGCATTCCTTGGGTTCCCAATCACGGCAAATGTTTTAGCTCACCACGACTGGCACACCACTTTTTTTGTGATGGCTGCGCTAACCCTGATTGCGATTTTTAGCATTGTTTTTGGTCTGCGTAACTTACAGCTCAAGAAAACTGTCGAAATTGAGGGCGAGAGTAAACGCACTAATTTCAAAGGTCACATTACTAATACTAAATTGCTGCTCAGCAACAGCGCATTCTGGTTGGTTTGTCTCTTTAACATTGCGTTGATGACTTATTTGTGGGGCTTAAACAGCTGGGTTCCTTCTTACTTAATGCAAGACAAAGGATTCAATCTCAAAGAGTTTGGGATGTATTCAAGCTTTCCGTTCATTGCCATGTTAATTGGCGAAATTATCGGTGCGTTTTTATCTGACAAGTTAGGCCGCCGCGCAATTCAAGTATTTAGCGGTTTATTACTCGCGGGCATCTTCATGTATGTGATGGTCATTATGACTGAGCCTCTATTGATTATTGCTGCCATGTCTTTAAGTGCTATGGCATGGGGTTTTGGGGTCGCAGCTGTATTTGCTCTGCTTGCAAGAGTAACGACCTCAAATGTAGGGGCGACTGCGGGTGGAATATTTAACGGTTTAGGTAATTTTGCAAGTGCAATTGCGCCTGTTCTTATCGGTTACATCGTGATGCAAACACACAGTTTTAATTTAGGAATTACCTTCTTGGCTGCTGTCGCTGTCATTGGGTCGTTGTTCTTGGTTCCTCTTTTAAAACGTTATTAATTCACTGTATAGGAGTTTAAAAAATGACTACACAACAATTCGAATCGTGGGCACAACCAGAGGGTGCTTCTTTAGAAGATTGGTTAAACACACGTATTGCTCGCTTTGAGACACGTAAATATGACTTCGATGCTTTGAAGTTCCAAGCAGATTACGACCCGAAATATCGCCGTGCACAAATGCGTTATATGGGTACGGGTGCAACAGGTGTTGCAAATGACGGTAACACTGTACCAGCAGAAAACTTCACGTTTTCAACCATGGTTCTGCCACCACAGTGTGAAGGTCCTTTGCATATTCACCACGATGTTGAAGAGGTGTTCTTTATGCTCCGCGGCGAAATTGATTTGTTCATTGAGCACAACGGCGAAAAATTTGAGACCCGTTTAAAAGAGCGTGACCTGATTTCAATTCCACCGGGTATTTACCGTGGTTTGTTTAACCCAGGACAAGAAGATGCCTTGATGTGTGTGATGTTGGGAACAGGTAAACCAACCATTCCGAACTATCCACCAGAGCATCCATTGTCTCAAATCAAACGTTAATTGTTTGATGAAGTGAATGAAAGGAAAGAATTGAAAATGATGACACTCATTGAAAAGTTAGCAGAATTTCCGGTGAAAACCGTTACTGTTCAAGGCCAGCAGCAAGCCTATCGGGAAGCCGGTCAGGGCGAGTACCTTGTGCTGTTGCACGGCATTAGTTCAGGTTCTGCTTCATGGGTAAACCAACTTGAAGTGCTGTCTCATCATTTTCATGTCATTGCCTGGGACGCACCGGGCTATGGCAAATCAGATGAACTTTTAACTGATCAGCCCAATGCTACCGACTACGCAAAGCGTTTGGCAGCATTGTTCGATGTTTTAAAAATTGAAAAAGCAATTGTGGTCGGACACTCATTAGGTGCCTTACAGGCGAGTGCATTTGCTGCACTTTACCCAGAGCGAGTGGAACACTTGGTTGTTGCTAACTTAGCTCAAGGCTACCAACGCCACGATGAGCAAACACAAATTCAGGTTTTTGAAAAAAGACCAAAAATGTTGAAAGAACTCGGTGCTAAAGGAATGGCCGAAAGCCGTGGACCTCATTTGATTTATAAACAAGAGCCACAAGCCTTAGCTTTAGTTTCAGAAGTAATGCAGCAGTTGACCTTACAAGGTTTCACACATGCATCGTACTTACTGGCATATGACGAAATACGTAATTACTTAACCGATTTAAAAGTCCCATGCACAGTGATTGCAGGGCAACAAGATCAAATCACTCCTGCGTTAGGTATACAAGAGCTTGCTCAGGAATTGCAGTTGGAACAGCGCTTCGTCATAGAAGATGCCGGACATTTAAGTTATGTCGACCAACCGCAAGCATTTAACCAAATTATGTTGACGATTCAGGAACAATCGTAAGAGAGATTAAGGATTATGAGCTTCCAAGTTGAAGGAAAAGTTGCAGTTGTTACCGGTGGCTCATCTGGGATTGGGCTGGCTGCTGTTGAAATACTGGTTGCAGAGGGTGCAAAAGTTGCTTGGTGTGGTCGCGATGAAGAACGTTTAAATGCGTCTAAGCACTATATTTTAGAAAAATTTCCACATGCCAATATTTTTACCAAAGCATGTAATGTTTTGAAAAAAGAAGAAGTTCAGCAATTTGCCAAAGAGGTCAAACTCAATTTGGGCAATGTGGACATGCTCATTAACAATGCTGGACAAGGCCGTGTTTCAAATTTTGAAAATACGCAAGATGAAGACTGGATGAAAGAAATCGAGCTGAAATATTTTAGTGTCTTACATCCGGTACGGGCTTTTCTTGAAGACTTAAAACAGTCGGCAAATGCCTCAATTACCAATGTGAACTCGTTACTGGCATTGCAACCAGAACCGCACATGATTGCGACTTCATCTGCACGCGCTGCACTGTTGAATTTAACCCATTCGTTGGCGCATGAGTTTACTCAATATGGCGTTCGTGTGAACTCGATTTTACTTGGAATGGTCGAATCTGCGCAGTGGAAACGCCGTTATGAAACCCGTTCAGATTTAAATCTGTCATGGGAAGAGTGGACAGGCAATATCGCAAAAAATCGTGGCATTCCTATGCAGCGCTTAGGCCGTCCAGAAGAGCCTGCACGTGCTTTAGTTTTCTTGGCATCACCATTGGCATCTTACACCACAGGTTCGGCAATAGATGTCTCAGGTGGTTTTAACAAACATTTATAAATATCAGGTGCTGTCATGAAAAAGTTGATGATGATTGGTTTTGGCGCAATGGCAGCAGAAGTGTATGCCCACTTGCCTCAAGATCTGCAACTCAAATGGATTGTCGTGCCATCTCGCAGTATTGAAAAAGTGCAGTCACAAGTCTCCTCCGAGATTCAGGTGATTTCAGATATTGAGCAATGCGATGGTACGCCAGACTATGTCATTGAAGTGGCAGGTCAAGCAGCAGTGAAAGAGCATGCTCAAAAAGTTTTAGCGAAAGGCTGGACCATTGGTCTGATTTCGGTGGGTACATTGGCTGATAGCGAGTTTTTGGTTCAGCTTAAACAAACTGCCGAAAAAAATGATGCCCATCTGCATTTACTGGCAGGGGCTATCGCAGGCATTGACGGTATTTCTGCGGCCAAAGAAGGTGGTTTGCAAAAGGTCACTTACAAAGGCTGTAAAAGTCCAAAAAGCTGGAAGGGCAGTTATGCAGAGCAATTGGTCGATTTAGACCATGTTTCAGAACCTACGGTCTTTTTTACAGGAACTGCCCGTGAAGCTGCCATGAAATTTCCGGCCAATGCCAACGTTGCAGCAACCATTGCGCTTGCAGGGCTTGGAATGGATGAAACCATGGTTGAGTTAACTGTTGATCCAACCATCAACAAAAACAAACACACCATTGTGGCAGAAGGTGGCTTTGGACAAATGACTATTGAACTGGTGGGTGTGCCATTGCCAAGTAACCCGAAAACATCAACTTTGGCTGCGCTTAGCGTGATTCGTGCTTGTCGCAATAGTGTAGAAGCAATACAGATTTAAGAAGGATTTGATCATGGCAAAGGAAATTTATATTGCAGGTGAATGGCGTTTAGGCCGTGGTGCAGTCATTCAAAGCCTGTTTCCGGCAGATCAGTCGGTAAACGCTGAGCTTTCAACAGCAACGCTTGATGATGTAAATGAGGCAATTGAAAAAGCAGATCAGGCTTGGCGTCAACCGAGCTGGAGAAACAGCTTGCCGCATGAACGTGCACGTATTCTCTACAAAGTTGCAGAAATTATTGAAGCGCGTGTAGACGAATTAGCAAAATTACAAACCCGCGATAACGGTAAGCCTTTAACTGAAACCCGTGGCTTGGTGATGAGCGCGGCGGCAACTGCACGCTATGTTGCGGCGGCATGTGAAACGATGAATGATGAGCTCACCACTCAGCGTGCCCCAGACTTCATGACCATGAGTGTGCATGAACCCGTGGGCGTTGTGGCAGCCATTACCCCTTGGAACTCTCCAATTGCGAGTGAAGTTCAAAAGCTTGCTCCAGCTTTGGCAGCAGGAAATGCCGTGGTGTTAAAACCAGCAGAAGCAACTTCACTGATTGCTTTAGAGCTTGCCAAAATTTTTGAAGAAGCTGGCTTGCCAAAAGGTTTACTCAGTGTGTTAGTGGGGCGTGGTTCTGTAATTGGTGATGCAATTGCTCAGCACCCATTGGTTCGTAAAATTTCTTTTACAGGTGGCACAACTACAGGTCGTCATTTGGCACACATTGCCGCTGACAAACTCATTACCACTTCACTTGAGTTGGGTGGTAAGTCACCCACCATCGTTTTACCGGATGCAGATGTCGAACTGGCTGCTAAAGGTGTGGCTTACGGTATTTTTAGCTCGGCAGGCCAAGCGTGTATCGCAGGTTCTCGCTTGTTTATTCATAGCAGTCTTTACGATCAGTTTTTAACGCGTTTGGTTGAAATTACCAAAGGCTTACGTGTGGGCCATCCGGAACAGGCAGGCGTGCATTTAGGACCACTGGTCAATGACAAACATTTGCAGTCAGTTGATCGCTATGTGCAACTTGCTAAAAGCGAAGGTGGTCAGGTTCTGATTGGTGGTGAGGCACTTACGACTGGTGATTATGCCAAAGGAAGTTATTACTTACCGACCATTATCACGGGCTTAAATAACAGTGCTCAAACCTGTCAGGAAGAAATTTTTGGCCCTGTTTTAGTCGTTATGAAATATGACAACGAGCAAGATTTAATTGCCCAAGCCAATGACAGTTGTTTTGGTCTTGCCGCAGGCATCTGGACTGAAAGCTACCGTAAAGCTTGGCGTATTGCACGTGCATTAGAAGTTGGAACGGTATGGATTAATACCTACAAAAAATTCTCGATTAGTGCGCCGTTTGGTGGCTTTAAAGATAGTGGAATTGGGCGCGAGAAAGGCCGTTTGGGCATTTTATCGTACATGCAACAAAAAAGTATTTATATGGGGCTGAATGAACAGCCTAACCCTTGGTGCGATTAATAAATTCAAGGACTGAAAACAAATTTTGAGGAACAGACATGACTGAACGTGTAAATGTAGGCGAAGCAATCGCAAGAGTTTTAGAAGCGCACCAAGTTGATAGTATTTATGGTGTTATTTCCATCCACAATTTACCTATTGCCGATGCGGTAGGGCGCCGTGAAAAAATGCGCTTTGTCGCAGCTCGTGGTGAAGCGGGTGCGGTTACTATGGCAGATGCACACTCACGCTTTAAAGGCCTAGGGGTAGCGTTAACCAGTACGGGTGCTGGTGCAGGTAATGCGGTGGGTTCACTCATTGAAGCAATTAATGCGGGTAGCCCTGTATTGCATTTAACAGGTCAAGTTGAGCGTGAATATCTCGACCGTGATGCAAGCTTCATCCATGAAACTAAAGACCAACTTACATTCTTGCGCGCATCAAGCAAAGCGGCGTTCCGTATTACCAGCCCAGACAATGCTGTTGGTGTAATACGTGAAGCCATCCGTGTAGCAACCACAGTTCCAATGGGTCCGGTAAGTGTTGAGCTGCCGATTGATGTGCAGGCAGCAGAAATTGATTTGCCACTTAACTTAGGGCCAGTCAAAGCACTTGAGTTACCACAGGCAGAGCAAGCAGAAATTGACCATCTTGTCAGTGAAATCAAAAAAGCAAAACGTCCGATTTTCTGGATTGGCGGTGGAACTTTAAATAGCGTTGCCGAAGTTAAAGCAATTGCAGATTTAGGTATTCCTGTTGTGTCATCTACACATGGTCGTGGGGTGTTGGCAGATGATCATCCACGTAGTTTGGGTGCTTTCCATAACTCAGCAGGTGTTGAGCAGTTATTAAAAGATGCCGACTTAATGGTTGTGGTGGGTTCTCGTTTACGTAGTAATGAAACTAAAACTTATTCGGTTGAATTCCCTGAAAACATTATTCAGGTGGATGCCAACCCAGTGGCTCAGCAACGTAATTACAAAATCCGCAACTTCATTTGTGGTGATGCCAAAGATGTCTTAACACGTGTGTTGGAACAGCTTCAGGGGACTTCAAAAGTTGATGCCGATTACGATGCTGCTGTAGTGGCTGCTAAACAGGCTGCAATTGATGCACTGCGTAAACAAATCGATCAGTACGCATTAATTTGTGATCACTTGCGCGCAGCTTTACCTCAAGACGGCATTTTTGTACGTGACATCACCATGTCGGGTAGTACATGGGGCAGTCGTTTATTCCCTGTACAAGCACCAAACCAAAACATCCACTCACTCGCGGGTGCAATTGGTTTAGGCCTTGCAACAGCAATCGGAGCTTCAGTTGCTAACCCTGACAAAAAAGTAATTGGTTTAGTCGGCGATGGCGGTTTAATGCTGGGTATTGGTGAAATTGCAACCATGGTGCAAGAAAACACCAACATGGTCTTAATGATTATGAATGACGGTGGTTATGGCGTAATGCGTGGCATTCAAAATAACTACTTTGGTGGTCGTCAGTATTTCAATGAATTACATACACCTGACTACAAACTTCTTGGCGAATCAATGGGTGTGAAGAGCTGGAAAGTTGGCAGTGCAGAAGAGTTTAAAACAGTTATTCAAGAGGCTGTCGCTTTTGAAGGGCCAACCGTAATTGAGCTCGATATGAACTCGATTGGACCATTAAACTTCGCGGGTCCACCGCAAAAGAAACTGTATTAACCAGTTTGGATGGTTTAGTACATATGCGATGGGAGCTGCTAAGCCATCCTTTTTTTAGATAAATTTTTTTATCTAAAAAACAATAAAAACGAAGTTTTACAGGTAAAACAAATAAAGTTCCAGCAGGACGTTGGAACTCAATCAAGGATGTAGAGATGAAAAAGACTTCATTGATCATGGCATTCATTGCACCGCTTACGCTGGGGGTAAGCGTCAATGCATTTGCAAAAGATTCATTGCTTGAATGGAAAAGTGATGATGGCACCGACTCATTAAAGTTAGGTGGGGTGGTTCGGTTAAATCAACGCTATGAAGATTGGGAAGGGCCAAACCGTGGTTTTGGTAAGCTCCATTTTGATATTTTTAGGGTAGATCTCAAAGGTAAGTTTGATGATGCCTATATTAATGCTAGCTATATGGTTCAAGACCAACAGAAAACATCCATTGAAAAAGCATATGTTGGCTATAACCTGAATGCCAATAACAGCATTGAAGCAGGTCTGGTCTATAAACCTTTTACGATTTATCCTTATCCACAAAATGGCTGGACCTATCACATTCCATTCTTTTTAGGTTATGGCAATAACATTGCACCGGGGATCAACTGGAATTATCACAACAAAGATTGGGATGTAAAACTCGGTTATTATCCTCAAATGTTAGAGACGAACCTGCGTTATTCCCCTGAAAGTGCAACTTATGATGACTTGGCAGGAAATGCATTTCCATCTCAAAAAGCCTATCAAAATGAAAAGCGTAATCAGGTGAATACCCGCATTGTTCGCAAGTTAGAAACTGATTTCGGTAAACAAGAGTTTGGCGTGTCGGGTGCAATTGCCCAGCTACATAATGATATTACCGATAAAGACGGCAAATATTATGCAGTCGGTTTGCATACCGAAAACAACTATAAGCGCTTTAACTTACAAAGTTCGGTCATTCACTATCAATACGATGCTAAAAATCCGGATGGTGTAAATAGTGATATGACTTTGATGGGAGCGAATGGCCTTACGCCTGCTTATTTCATTGCTTCGGAAGGTACGATTGCCAGTTTAAATCTTGCCTATACGTTGCCTGTCACCAATATGGGTAAGCTAAAAGCCATTAAGTTTTATAATGACTATAGTTATCTCGATAAAAAACGTGATGATTGGTCAGATTCGCAAATGAACACCACAGGGATGATGTTTATTGCTTCACCATTTATGGTTTGGGCAGATTATACGTGGGGTAAAAACTCCAACATCATTGGTGGCTCGACCAACTCAACAGGGTATACTTCTGCCACTTCACCAAATAGTGATAAGTGGCTATACCGTATTAACTTTAATATCGGGTTTACTTTCTAAAGTAAGCTGCAATAAAAAACCACGCAATTGGCGTGGTTTTTTATTTAATAAGTGAAAATTTTTAATACCTGTTTTTTTCAAACTTATTCCAAAACACAAAGGCAGTCACAAAGGCCAAAATGGTCAGTGCGAAAATATAATACATCGCACCAATATCACTATATTGACTGAGCCAATGCACTAAAGGCAGGGTCATACCACCAACAATCGCATATGACAAATTATATGAAAATGAAATGCCCGAGAAGCGAACAGGTGCGGGGAACATTTTAACCATACTGCTCGACACCATGCCGACAGTACCAGAGCATAGACCCAACAACATATATAAACCAAAAATAGTTGAATTGGCAGAATGTCCTAAACTGTTATAAAAAACTGCTGCTGTGAGTGCTACGGCAAGCGCACCAAACATCATGACTTTGCCACAACCAAAACGGTCAGCAAAATAGCCTGCCAAAATACAACCGACCATTTGCATAACAATCGCGGCACTTTGCATTTCAAAAGTCTGTGCGCGCTCAAAGCCAAACGTACCAGTTAATAAATTTGGCATGGCTAAAATCACCACCACCACACAGCCTGTTAAAAACCATGTAAATAACATGCCAATTGCAACGGCTGTTTTATGCGTTTTTAACACTTGTTTTACAGGCATTTCTTTAGAAATTTCTTTACGGGCCTGCATGGCTTTAAACACAGGCGTTTCTTTTAAATAAGTTCGTAAATAAAGTGCAACCAGACCAAAAATACCACCTGCAATGAAAGGAATACGCCATGCCCAGTCATAGATTTGTCCTTCATTAAAATTCAGTGAAATCCATAAAGACATCAGTGCACCCAATAAAATTCCTAAAGACAGCCCAGCGGTGAGTAAACCGTTTGCTAGCCCAATTTTTCTTTCAGGTACATGTTCAGACACAAATGTCCACGCGGCTGGAATTTCACCCCCAATCGCAATACCTTGTACTACACGCATGAGTAATAAAAGTAGGGGTGCCAAATATCCGATATTTTCAAAGGTAGGCAATATCCCGATAAATAGGGTAGGCAGTGCCATCAGTAAAATAGAAAGCGAAAATAGTTTTTTACGCCCGACTAAGTCACCAAAATGGGCCATGACAACCCCGCCTAAGGGCCTAAAAAAATAACCTGCTGCAAAAATACCGTAAGTGTTGAGCATGGCCCAAAACGGACTAAGTGTGCTGGGGAAAAAGAGGTCGGAAATGATTTTGGCGTAAAATACATAAATCACAAAATCATAAAACTCTAAAGCTCCACCCAATGAAGAAAGGGCGAGGGTTCGTTTATCTTCTTTATTAAGATAGTTCGCATCCTGCAAAGTTAATTCCTGATCCATTTTTTACTTAATTGTTGTAATTGAAGTTTGGATATTAATGGAAAAGTGAAGTAAAAGTAAATGGAGGAAATTTGTTCTATATAGCAACGTCGATTGGACTTACTCAGAACAAAAAGCTTTAAAACAAAAAAACGCTTTAGATGAAACAAAAACAGATGTAGGAATAGCTTTTCTTTTGGCTTGTTCAGCGACACAATAAAACTTGTCATAGCCAGTTTAATGAGAGAGTCAAAGGATGAGTGTGGTTTTACCTGTCGCGAAGCGTGGCGAAGATATTTTAAAACTAATTGCGGCTCCCGTTTCTGTAAATGAGTTAAACAGTAATTGGCTTTATCAGCTTGCTGACGCTATGCATGCAACAATGCTTGAGCGTAATGGAGTAGGGATTGCTGCACCGCAAGTTTACATCTCTAAACGCGTCATTATTGTGGCTTCTCGACCAAATCCACGCTATCCAGATGCACCTGAAATGGAAGCGGTGGTCATGGTGAATCCTGAAATTTTAGAGTTCTCAAACGAAGTTTGTTTAGGTGAAGAAGGCTGTTTAAGTGTGCCGGATGAGCGTGGACAAGTTGAACGTGCAGAAATGGTCAAGGTGAAATATTTAACACTTCAGGGCGAGACGGTGGAAACGATTTTCCATGGTTTTCCTGCTCGTATTGTTCAACATGAGGTCGATCATTTAAATGGGATCTTGTTCGTAGAAAGAATAAGCTAATCTTCTGTTTAAAGTTTTGAAAAACCTATAATGAGCTTGAAATAAATAAGACAACGGAATTAAAATACTTATATCGTGTTTTTTAACTCATTACAAAAGATATAATTTTAATATTATCAGCAGGTTGTGCTGAAATTTTGCGCGATGTTGTAAATCTCCTCATTTAAGGTTACTAACCATGAAAACCCCTCTCCCAGAATATTTGGCAAATGTTATTGAAGCCTGTGACATCGATAACAGCGGTCATCTCGCCGATTATATTCCTGAGTTGGCAAATGCAAACCCAAATCGATTAGCTTTAGCAATGTCTACGGTAGATGGTGAAATTTATTCGGTCGGCGATGATGATGTTGAATTCACCATACAATCAATTTCTAAACCATTTGTATATGCTTATGTTTTACAACAGCTTGGCATTGATGCAGTACTTGCGAAAGTAGGGGTAGAGCCTTCTGGTGAAGCCTTCAATGAAATTTCATTGGGTAAAGATGGTCGTCCAAAAAATCCGATGATTAACTCTGGCGCAATTACTGTACATTCCTTGATTCAGGTCAAGCATGGTTTACATAGCGCAGAAATTCTACGCCGTTTTATGAGCGAGCTTGCTGGTCGTGAATTAAGTTTTGATGAGTCTGTTTATGATTCGGAAGTCAAAACAGCCTACCGTAATCTTTCGATCGGTTATATGTTGCGTACGGTGGGGATTTTGGAAACTGACCCTGTCGATATTGTGAATGGTTACATTCGTCAATGTGCGATCATGGTTACAGTTAAAGACTTGGTACGTATGGGCAGTGTACTTGCTAATGGCGGGGTCGATCCTAGAACTGGAAAGCGCCTATTAAATCGATCTGTAGTTAGACAAGTCCTCAGTGTCATGATGAGCTGTGGTATGTACGATGCAGCGGGTGACTGGCTTTCAACTGTAGGTATTCCTGCTAAAAGTGGTGTAGCAGGCGGTATCTTGGGTGTGCTACCGGGGCAGGTCAGTATTGCTGCTTTTTCACCTCGACTAGATGAGCATGGTCATAGTGTTCGAGGTATCGATATTTTAGAACGATTATCTCGTGACATGGGATTACATCTCATGGAAGGTACACCTTCTGCCCAGACCATTGTACAAAGTCATTACCGTACAGGAAAAGATGCATCATTAAGTGTGTATGTGCTTCGGGGCGTATTGAAATTTACCGAAGCTGAAATGTTGTTGCGTATTTTACAAGACGAGACAACTGACCAAAGCACGATCGTTATTGATTTAACCCAGATTTCACTTATCCACGATGTGGGTAAACGTATGTTTTTAGAAGGCGTAGATCGTCTGATTGATGACGGCCATACTCTTGTTTTAGTCGACCCTGAACAGCGCTTAGACCATGCCAGAACTGGTAAAGATCGAGAACTGCATGTCTATCATGATTTCGATGATTTGCTCGAAAAGCATGACCTACCTGCAAAAAAAAAGACTTATAGCGACATCGCGGCACTTCTAAACTGCTGAGGTGTTTTTCCTAGATGTCGCTTAAACATCGCACTGAACGCGCTGGGGTTTGTATACCCCAGTGACTCTGAAATTTGAGCAATAGATTCACCATTCGCGATTTTACTTAAGGCAAGTGCAATATGCATTTGTTGTAACCATGCCCGATATGACAGCCCAGTTTCTTTTTGGAACATACGCATTAGGGTTCTAGAACTCGCACCAATATCATCAGCCCAATCTGTTAAATCTTTTGAACTGTCAGGCGTATGTAATAACTCTTGGCAAATTTTTAAGAGTCTTTTGTCTTTCGGCCACGGAATCTGAATGGGCAACAAATTGGCTCGATGAATTTCTTCAAAAATCAAAATTTGTAAAGAACGGGAAAGCTCTTGAGAGGTTGCTGTATTTGGAGTGTCTTCTCGTTCAATTTCATTTAAACGAATCAAAAGCTCATGCAACAGATTGCTTACCCGAATAATAAAACAATGTTGTCCCATTAAAGCTGCTGCATTTACTTCAACCAATGCCGTATTTAACTTAACATGACTCAGTGAAATCACGCTGTGCTCTACATGTGCTGGAATCCATAACGCGCACATGGGTGGCACAATCCACACATGATTAGGAGTAAAAACCTGAATAGTTCCAGTAGAGGCATATAAAAACTGCGCACGTGTATGCGTATGGGTAGGCGTGATTTCTCGGTAAGAATGCTCAGAAGATAGCCCAATCACAAGTTCAGACAAATCAGACTGAATAAGAGAATCGGACATAAACTATCCTAAAAATTGTCACTTATACGATGATTATTGGAAGATAACTTTATAAGCGACAATTTACAATAAGCATCTCATTTAAAAATATTGGAGTTTTTCAGGTATGACGTCTTCAATACAATTGAAAGATGGTATTGCCAATACCGTTGCAAATGATCAGCCTCAAGGAATGATTATTAAAATTGTAGGCGCCGTGGCAGTCGCACATTTACTGAATGATTTAATTCAGGCGGTGCTACCAGCCATCTATCCAATGCTAAAAGCAAACTTTTCGCTGAGTTTTGCGGAGGTTGGCCTAATCTCGTTTGTATACCAGATTACAGGTTCACTGCTACAGCCTTGGATTGGACTTTATACCGATAAACATCCAAAACCATATCTTCTACCACTCGGAATGGTTGTCACATTCTGCGGCATTATCTTGTTAGCATTTTCACCAAGTTTTGCTGTGTTGTTATGTGCATCTGCGTTGATTGGGGTAGGGTCTGCAACCTTTCATCCAGAAGCTTCACGAGTGGCACGAATGGCATCGGGCGGGCGCTTCGGTACAGCGCAGTCGACTTTTCAGGTGGGCGGAAACACCGGTACAGCCATTGGTCCATTGTTGGCAGCTTTACTAATTGTCCCGTTTGGACAGCATGCAGTTGCGGGCTTGGTGATATTTGCGCTTTTAGCGATTTGGGTTTTATTTGGTGTAAGCCGTTGGACAGTGAGCCATGCTAAAAGTCAGGTGGTTGCACGTGCTACCCAAGTACATACTAAATTGCATGGCCGTAAGCTGATTATTGCTTTGAGCACAATTAGTGTGTTGATGTTTGCCAAATTTACCTACATTGCTAGCATTAGTAACTACTTTACCTTTTACTTAATTCAAAAGTTCCATATCAGTATTCAAACAGCTCAGTTGCATTTGTTTGCCTTTTTGGCAGCCGTTGCTTTAGGTACATTTGCAGGCGGCCCAATTGGTGACAAAATTGGCCGTAAAGCAGTGATCTGGGTTTCATTTATTGGTATGGCACCGTTTGCATTAATGATGCCGTATGCAAACTTATTTTGGACAACAGTTTTCTCAATTATTGCAGGTTTAGTGTTGTCGTCTGCTTTTGCTGCAATGGTGGTTTACGCACAAGAAGCTGTTCCGGGCCGTGTGGGTATGATTGCAGGTCTTATGTTTGGTCTTATGTTTGGGGTAAGTGGTATTGCCGCAGCTGGGTTAGGGCATTTAGCGGATATTAATGGCATTGAATGGGTATTTGGTTTATGTTCATTGTTGCCATTACTTGGTTTTGCAACTGCATTTTTACCCAACACAAAAGTAAAATAAATGAAAAGACTCTCAGCCATACTTAGCTGAGAGTCTTTTTAATATGAACATAGCCTCATTGAAAAGACTATTTTTGAACACCAAACTTAAATACGGTAACACTGTTATAAGTTTGATTCGGGTTTAAACGTGTAGAAGGGAAGGATGGTTGATTAGGGCTGTCTGGAAAATGCTGTGTTTCTAATGCTAGCGCGTCTGCTTGTCGATAGAGCACACCATTTGCGCCAACAATATTTCCTAATAAATGATTGGCTGTATACATTTGAACGCTTGGTTCAGTAGTTAAAACCTGCATGGTCCGTTTAGATTTTGGATCAACCACACTAGCTGCAAGATTGAGTTTCCCTTGAGACTTTTGATTAATTACCCAAGTTTGGTCATAGCCATATCCATAGGCCAATTGCTGATTATTCGCTCGAATATCTTTCACAATTGCTTTAGGTGTCCGAAAATCAAAAGGTGTACCTGCAACCGAAGCTATTTCACCTGTGGGTAAAGAGTTTTGATCGGTTACCAATATACGGTCTGCATTGAGTTGTACAATATGATCTAGCACGCCATAAGGGTTATTGCCAGCGCCTGATAAGTTGAAATAACTGTGGTTGGTGAGATTGACGACTGTCGGTTGATCAGTTTTGGCTTTATATTCGATTTGGAATTCATTTTGATCTGAAAGACTGTAGATCACTTCTACATCTAATTTTCCGGGAAAACCTTGATCGCCATTTGGACTGGTTAACTTAAGAGAAGCTTTAACGGTTTCACCTTTAGAAACGAGGGGCTTAACTTGCCAAACACGTTTATCAAAACCAGGATTACCGCTATGTAATGAATTTGGCCCATTATTTTTTTCAAGGTTATACGTTTTTCCATCTAAGTTAAATTTAGCATTGCCAATACGGTTCGCATAACGACCAATTAATCCGCCAAAATGAATGCCTTCCTTGGTATCAGTGACTTCATAACCTTTTAGATCATCAAAGCCCAAAACAATATTATTTTGTTTACCTTGTGCATCGGGAGTCAAAATTTGTGTAATTACACCACCATAACTAATAAAAGATACAGAGACGCCTTTGTTATTGCTCATGGTGTATAAATCAACTTTTTGGCCATTTTGAGTCGTACCATATGGTTTTACATTTAACGTTGCTGCATTGGTAAGTTGTGCAAAGCTATAAACCGTAACACCTAAAATTGCTAATTTTTTCATGCTTATACTCTATTTTGTAATAGTAAGACTGGATGAATATAAGATTGATTTTTCATCTTTTTAAAGAGGTTTTTATTATATATAGTGTTAATAATAATCGAGTAGTTAATGTTAAATATTGGAAAAATTGGTTCAATTTAGGCTTATAAAGAAATTAATCTTATGCGCAAAATTCGACGATAGGCTATTTTTATGAATCATCCCGAATCGGTTTTAAAATTTTCACTTGGTCTAAATAGTCTCTCGTTTGATGTAGACAGCCAACACATTCACCATGAGCAGTGCTTAGGTTTTGTTAATTCAAAAAGTGTCAGCGATGGTGTTATTGATGAGCTTGCTATCGAAAAGATGATTTATTTTATTGAAGAAATCATCGAGTCAAATCCCCTCAGAAATCTAAATATAAGTAGTGTAGCTGTTACATCTGATGCAGTCATGACACAACTCAGTGAGTTATTTTTTAGTGCTAAAAAGCAAATCAGCCGTACTGAGCTTGAGCATGGTTTTAATAGTTTTATTGAGCGTTTGAGTTACTACACAAACCAAGTAGCCCCAGATGAGCTTTATATTTTTACCTACTTTGTATTTATTCGAGAGATGACGCATCACTTAAGAATTGAGCAAATTCAAATCATTTAATAATTACTTTCTCAATCCGCTAACTCATCATGAATCCAGTTTAAAAACAGTTCAATTTTAGGAATAAATTGATGCGTTCGTGGATACACCAAATGATGAGCAGAGATTGGAATCGATAGCTCATCTGCAAAAACTCTAACCAACTTTCCAGATTCTAAGTAATTTTGAGTAAGCAAATTACTTTCCAAAACAAAACCTAACCCGTGTGTGGCCGCCTCAAGTGACATATAAGAGCGGTCAAAACTCAAAGTGTAGGGAAATTCAGGAATGCTTAAACCCTGATGGGCAAACCATTGGGGCCAAGTAACTAAGGTTGAGCGCGATAAAATCAGTTCTTTTTTTAATAAATCTTGAGGTTTATTTACTGGACTACGTTCAAGTAGTTTGGGGGATGCAAGTACTTCTAGCTTTTCATTACGAATCGTTCTGATTTCTACCCCTGTCCAGTTGGGCAAACCATGACGAATATCAATGTCGATCTTGTCGCGAGTAAAGTGCAAATTTTCATAAGAACACGACAGATTGACCTGAATCATTGGAAATTTTTCTTTAAATGATTCAAGGCGAGGCAGTAACCAGAGCAAACCAAAACTTGGAGATGAATGAATATATAAACTGTCTTTAGGGCTTTTATCAGCAGCTTTTTCCGTGGCTAACATGAGGTTATGCAAAATGGTCGTGACATCTTGAAAATAGCGTTCGCCAGAAGGGGTAAGCGTCACACCACGAGCACCACGAATAAATAAACTCTGCCCAATCATTTCTTCAAGCTTAGCAATTTGATGACTTACTGCTGAAGGGGTGAGATTCAAATGCTCGGCTGCCTTGGCAACATTGCCGAAACGGGCAGTTTGTTCAAAAGCCTGTAATGTTTTAATTGAGGGCATCTGGTTGAAATTGTTTTCACTACTATCCATGAAATGATCCGTTTTTATCCCTAAAACTTATTTAAAAATAGCATAGGCATGAATTTTTTTCATGCCTTGTTGAATTCGAGCTGATTGCTGGGCTTTGTGAAAAAAGAGATTCTAAGTCAGAACTCAGGATATAAAGCGTAAAAGAGGATTGAACATGTTACTACAAGGAAAAGTGGCATTAATTACTGGTGCAGCATCAGAACGTGGAATTGGGCGAGCAACCGCAGAAATCTTTGCACAACAGGGTGCCAAAGTCATTATTGTTGATTTAGATCTTGCTCAAAGCCAAAACGCTGCAAAGGCACTTGGTGAAGGACATTTAGGTCTTGCTGCAAACGTTGCGAACGAAGAACAGGTCAAAGTAGCTGTTGAACAAGCGCTACAGCACTATGGCAAGATTGATATTTTAATTAACAATGCTGGTATTACTCAGCCAGTTAAAACACTCGAAATCCAGCGCAATGACTATGACCGCATTTTAGATGTTAGCCTACGCGGAACACTGATTATGTCGCAAGCTGTTATTCCATCCATGAAGGCAAATGGTGGTGGAAGCATTGTATGCCTATCTTCAGTTTCAGCGCAGCGCGGTGGTGGTATTTTTGGCGGGCCACACTATAGCGCTGCCAAAGCAGGTGTATTAGGTCTGGCAAAAGCGATGGCACGTGAGTTTGGTGGCGATCAGATCCGTATAAATTCTCTTACTCCCGGTCTAATCCAGACTGATATTACTGGCGGTTTAATGAATGATGACCGTCGTCATGACATTTTGGCAGGTATTCCTCTCGGCCGCTTAGGTAAAGCGCAAGATGTTGCAAATGCAGCATTATTTTTGGCAAGTGATCTGTCAGCTTACTTAACTGGTGTCACACTCGATGTAAATGGTGGCATGCTGATTCATTAATCGCTCACTATTTCAAAACTAAAAATAGAATGATGGTCACAAGAGGATACTGTGGCCAAATGTAAAGGGATTCGCATGATGGATACAGTATTTTCATCTGAAGTAGATACGGCGGTTCGTAAATCTGCCTATCGAAAAATTGCATTTCGGCTCATGCCATTTTTAATGCTTTGTTATTTTTGTGCCTATTTAGATCGAGTAAACGTGGGTTTTGCCAAGCTCCAAATGATGAGCGATTTACAGTTTAGTGAAGCTGTATATGGTCTAGGCGCAGGGATTTTCTTTATTGGTTATTTCCTCTGTGAAGTACCAAGTAACATTGTACTTCACAAGGTAGGCGCAAGACGTTGGATTGCCCGTATCATGATTACATGGGGCATTTTGTCAGGTTGTTTTGCCTTTGTTCAAACCGAATGGCAATTTTACACCTTACGTTTTTTACTGGGAGTCGCCGAAGCTGGGCTAGCTCCGGGTTTATTGCTCTATCTCACTTACTGGTTCCCATCTTACCGCCGCGCACGCATGACAGTTCTTTGGTTTATCGCGATTCCAATTTCGGGAATGATTGGTGGACCACTTTCAGGCTTAATCATGGACCGAATGAGCGGCGTACATGGCTGGTTTGGCTGGCAGTGGATGTTTGTGATCGAAGCTATTCCCACAGTGATTGTCGGCTTACTTGTACTTGCTGTTTTAAAAGATTCGGTTCAAGACGCCAACTGGTTAACCCAAGACGAAAAGAACTTGGTGAAGCAAGAGCTTGCTCAGGATAACCAGCACAAAGAAGGTCATGCTAGCGTCAAAGAGTTCATCGCAGATAAACGCTTATGGCTATTGGCAGGTATTTACTTTTGTGTCGTGATGGGGCAATACGCCATTACATTTTGGCTACCAACTCTCATTCGTAACTCGGGCATTAGTGATAACTGGCATATAGGTTTGCTCACAAGCCTGCCTTATATGTGTGCCATTGTGGTCATGATTTTGGCAGGGCGTAGTGGTGACCATTTCCAAGAACGCCGCTGGCACTTAATTATTCCAATGTGTGCAGGCGCTATAGCACTCACATTTGCGACTTTATTCGCTTCAAATCTAATGCTCTCTTTAATTTGCCTTTGCATCGCAGCCTCAGGTGTGCTGACGGCATCCTCTTTATTCTGGATGTTACCGACCAACTTTTTGGGTGGTGTTTCCGCAGCGGCAGGTATTGCAGCAGTGAATAGCTTCGCCAATCTTGCAGGATTTTGCTCACCTTATTTAATCGGTTGGGTCACTACCAACACAGGTTCAAATGCAATCGGCATGTTCTTAATCACAGCAGTATTAATTTTCGGTGCCAGTTTGGTTCTGCGTGTTCCGGCAAAACTGGTCAATCGTTAATAAGGAATAGTAAATGACAATGTTAAATGTTGATAAAGCAGGCCAAATTGCCGAGTTGCAACAACGTGCCTACCACATTCGCCAACATGCTTTACGTATGGGGCAAGTACAAGGCCAAGGCTATGTTGGACAAGCTTTAGGTGCAGCAGATTTGCTCGCCGTGTCTTATTTTCATGCGATGAAATATCAGCCAGAAAACCCTGAATGGGAAGGCCGTGACCGTTTTTATCTTTCTATTGGGCACTATGCAATTGCACTCTATGCAGCCTTAATTGAAGCAAAAATTATTCCGCTTGAAGAGCTTGAAACCTACGGAGCCGATGACAGTCGGTTACCAATGTCGGGCATGGCTTCCTATACACCCGGTATGGAAATTACAGGTGGCTCATTGGGTCATGGTCTTGGAATTGCAGTTGGTGCATGTCTAGGACTGAAACAGAAAAAATCAGATGCTTTTGTCTATAACTTACTGTCCGATGGGGAGCTAAATGAAGGTTCAACGTGGGAAGCCGTAATGTCTGCTTCTCATTGGAAACTAGATAACTTGATTGCGATTATTGATGTGAATAATCAGCAGGCAGATGGGCACTCCAGCGAAATTTTAGCGTTTGAGCCAATTGTTGATCGTTGGCAGTCATTTGGTTGGTACACCCAACGTGTAGATGGCAACAACATGGAAGCTTTGCTTGAAGCATTCGATCAAGCGCGAAACCATAAAGGTACATGCCCACGCGTCATTATTTGTGACACTAAAATGGGTAAAGGCGTGTCGTTCTTGGAAAGCCGCGAAAAAACACACTTTATTCGTGTTGATGAACATGAATGGGATGATGCTTTAAATATTTTGACCCACTACGGACAGTAAGGAATACACCATGAGCCAGTTAGCTAATCCCCCTAAGAAAAAACTAACCACTTCGGCAATGATTGCTTCTATTGCTGCCGAGGGCCAACCGACCAAACCAGCACCATTTGGACATGCACTGAATGCCTTGGCAAAAGAGCGTGACAATATCGTAGGTTTGTCAGCAGATTTATCAAAATATACAGACCTGCATATTTTTGCTAAAGAAAACCCAGACAAGTTTTTCCAAATGGGCATGGCAGAACAACTTTTGATGAGTGCAGCAGCAGGACTTGCTCGTGAAGGATTTGTTCCTTTTGCGACGACCTATGCCGTGTTTGCATCACGCCGTGCCTACGATTTTATTTGTATGGCAATTGCAGAGGATAACCTGAATGTCAAAATTGTGGCGGCACTTCCGGGGTTAACCACGGGCTACGGCCCAAGTCATCAGGCAACGGATGATATTGCAATTTTCCGCGCTATGCCGAACTTGATGGTTATCGATCCATGTGATGCCTTGGAAATAGAACAGGCGATTCCTCAGATTGCCGCGCATAATGGCCCCGTATATATGCGTTTATTGCGTGGTCAGGTTCCATTAGTGCTCGATAAATACAACTACCAGTTTAAATTGGGTAAGGCACAGGTGATTAAACCCGGTAAAGACTTACTCATTATTTCGACTGGTTTATTGACCATGCGTGCGCTTGAGGCAGCCGAAGAGCTTGAAAAAGAGGGCATTGAGGTTTCTGTGCTGCATGTGCCTACCATTAAGCCTTTAGATGAACAAACTATTTTGGCCGAAGTCGCAAAAGGTGGCCGTTCTGTTTTAACTGCCGAAAATCATTCAGTGATTGGTGGTTTAGGTGAAGCTGTCGGCTCACTACTTCTAAGAAATGGGCAACATCCTCGTTTTGACATGATTGGTTTGCCAGATGCATTTTTAGATGCAGGCGCATTACCCACTTTGCATGATCGATATGGTATTTCAACTGAAGCAGTTAAAGAGAAGATTAAGTCACATTTGAAGTAGATTAATTTCTGTTTAGGATAGAATCCAAAATAGATTATTTAAAATCTCCTAATATTAAAAGTTGGGGGATTTTTTGTTTAAATTCAATAATAAAATATAATAGGTAGCTAAGAATATTTAAAATTTTAATTTTAACAGAATTGAGGTGAATTTTATTTTTATTTAATGTATATTTGTTTGTTAAATACAAATAGAATTTTCAAAATATTAAATATTTATAGGGTTGATTGGAGTATATAGGATTGTTTTATATATATTCTATTATTAAATGAAAATTTTTTATGGTATAAACTTTTATTTTTATAATTATATTAAATGAGGGCGGTCTATTGAGTTTAATTAAAAATATATGCATTTTATTATTAAGTTTTTTATTGGCATCATGCTTATATTCTCCATATACTAAGCCAGACGCAATTTACGTATTTAGTGCTGTCACCAAAACTCCAGAAGGTGTTGTATTTTTTAATAAAAATAAACGTCATCAAGGAATGATTTTTTATAAAAAATCATTATCACTCCTATATAATCTTGGATTATTTTCTAAACTTAATTTTAATTTTAGAGGTTGTTCAGAGTATGTTGAAATTACAAGATGTGTGTGGTCTGCGGATATTGTATTAAATCATTCGGAGGCTGCAAGTTATGGGAGCTTGTTATTGAATGATTATTGGGAAGTAGAAGATAAAGATGGACTATTTTATATACGTACTATAGATGCCGCCAAACGGTTTAAACGATTATTAAATACAAACCAGTCTTATATTAAATTTTTTTATACGGCTCCAGATGGGAATTCTGAGAATGTTGGTAGATTTGTATCTGCCAAGAATATAAAAAATAATTATATTGAAATTATACCTCAGAAAGTTTTAATTTTTAAAAAACCTAGCAGGGTTAGTCGCATACTTCATGTCGATATGAGATAAACATAAAGTAAGAGTTCAATTAAGTTAAATAAATCCATTCATTCCCGAACAAGCGGGAATGAATGGATTTATTTTGATTTTAAACAATCGAATCATCTAAATTCGGCGCTAACCAACGCTTCGCTTCATCCAGTGTCCAACCTTTACGTTTTGCATAATCTTCAAGTTGGTCTTGTGAGATTTTACCCACGTTAAAGTATTCACTTTGTGGATGAGAATAATAGAAACCACTCACCGAAGATGGTGGCATCATTGCAAAGTGTTCAGTCAGTTTAGTACCGATTTTGTCGGTAGAACCTAACCAGTCGAACAACACCGCTTTTTCAGAGTGCTCTGGGCAAGCAGGGTAACCCGGTGCAGGGCGAATACCGACATATTTCTCTTTAATCAGTTCTTCATTGCTAAGCTGTTCATCCGCTTTATAGCCCCAGAACTCTTTACGAATGCGTTCATGTAAGTGTTCGGCAAAAGCTTCAGCAAAACGGTCTGCCAATGACTGAACTAAAATTGCAGAGTAGTCATCACCTTTAGCTTTGTATTCATTTGCCAGTTCTTCTGCACCAAAAATCGATACAGTGAATCCGCCTAAGTAGTCCTGTTGTTCACGGTCAGTACGAATATAATCTGCCAAAGACAAGTTTGGTTTACCTGTCACTTTGTCAGATTGCTGACGTAAGTGCTCAAAAGTATGCGTAACATTTTGACCAGCTTCATCAAATACGCTCACTGTGTCTGCATCAGTGCGCTGTGCAGGGAACATACCGAATACGGCACGAGCATCAAAACGATTGTTGTCGATAATATCTTTCAACATCGCTTGAGCTTGGTTATACAAATCTGTTGCAGCTTCGCCGACCACTTCATCTTCTAAAATTTTCGGGAATTTACCTGCCAAGCTCCAAGAAATGAAGAATGGTGTCCAGTCAAAATACTCTACAATGGTTGCAAGAGGGTAGTTAGTGAGAACTTGTGTTCCTAAAAGATTTGGTTTTGGTGGTACATAGCTTTCGTCAATTTTAAAACCGTTTTCAACTGACTCAGCATAGGTCAATTTTGCAGCTTTTGGCTGTTTGTTGGCTAAGCGCTCGCGAATCTTGGCATATTCAGCACGGTGCTCTGCAATAAAGTTTCCACGCATTTCTTTCGAAAGGAGAGTGGTTGCAACACCCACCGCACGTGAAGCATCGGCAACATAAATCACAGCATCGTTTTGGTACTGAGGATCAATTTTTACTGCAGTGTGTGCTTTAGAAGTAGTCGCACCACCAATTAATAAAGGAATGTTAAAGCCTTTGCGCTGCATTTCTTTCGCAACAAATACCATCTCATCTAAAGATGGAGTAATCAGACCTGACAAGCCGATGATGTCACATTTTTCATCAATTGCAGTTTGTAAGATTTTCTCGCAAGGGACCATCACGCCAAGATCAACAATGTCATAACCATTACAGCCGAGTACTACACCTACAATATTTTTACCAATATCGTGTACGTCGCCCTTAACAGTTGCCATCAGGACTTTACCTTTAGATTGGCTACCTGTTTTTTCAGCTTCAATGTACGGGTTGAGCCAAGCCACAGCTTGCTTCATAACACGTGCAGATTTCACAACTTGTGGTAAGAACATTTTGCCCGAACCGAACAAGTCACCAACCACGTTCATACCGTCCATCAAAGCGCCTTCGATTACATCTAAAGGACGTTTGGCTTTGAGGCGAGCTTCTTCGGTATCTTCATCAATGTAAGTGATAATACCTTTGACTAACGCATATTCAAGACGTTTTTCTACAGATTCATTACGCCATTCAAGGTTCTCGGCTTCTTTTGTAGCACCGCCTTGGCCACGGTATTTTTCAGCCACTTCAAGCAATTTTTCAGTCGCCGCCTGACCAGACTCACCTTGGTTTTGGTTTAAGATGACATCTTCAACAGCTTCTTTTAGCTCGGCTGGAATATCATCATAAATTGCCATTTGGCCAGCATTCACAATACCCATGGTCATGCCTTGCTTGATGGCATGGTACAAGAACACAGAGTGAATGGCTTCACGAACAGGCTCGTTACCACGGAACGAGAACGAAACATTCGACACACCACCAGAAATCATAGCGTGCGGTAAGTTTTGTTTAATCCAACCTGTGGCCTCAATGAAATCGACGCCATAATTGTTGTGTTCTTCAATACCTGTTGCTACTGCAAATACGTTTGGGTCAAAAATAATATCTTCAGCAGGGAAGCCGACATCATTAACCAAAACATCATAAGAACGTTTACAGATTTCACGTTTACGTTCAGCAGTGTCGGCCTGACCTTTTTCATCAAATGCCATGACAATAATCGCAGCACCATATTGACGGCACAGGCGAGCTTTTTCTACAAACTCGTCATAACCTTCTTTTAAAGAAATTGAGTTAACAACGGGTTTACCTTGTACGCATTTTAAGCCAGCTTCAATGATTTCCCATTTTGATGAGTCAATCATGATTGGCACACGTGAAATATCTGGTTCAGAAGCCACAAGATTTAAGAAATGCACCATCGCATTTTGCGAATCGAGCATCCCTTCATCCATGTTAATGTCGATAATCTGAGCGCCAGCTTCAACTTGCTGCTGTGCCACTTCTAAAGCTTCGGCAAAGTTTTCTTCACGAATTAAGCGTAAGAATTTTTTCGAACCTGTAACGTTAGTACGTTCACCCACGTTAACGAACAATGAGTCATCATAAATATTAAATGGTTCTAAACCACTCAAACGACATGCAGGTACAGTTTCAGGAACTTGACGAGGCGCAATATCTTTTACCGCATTGGCAATCGCGCGGATATGGTCTGGTGTTGTACCACAGCAACCACCAGTAATATTGATTAAGCCGCTTTCTGCAAATTCTTTTAAGAATGCTGCAGTTTGTTCTGGCGTTTCATCATATTCACCAAAAGCATTTGGTAAGCCCGCATTTGGGTGCGCTGAAACAAAGGTATCTGCTACATCGGAAATGGTTTTTACGTGAGGACGCATGGCATCTGCACCAAGCGCACAGTTAAAACCAATCGATAGTAAGTCACCATGACGTACAGAGTTCCAGAACGCTTCCGCAGTTTGACCTGTTAAGGTACGACCCGATGCATCGGTAATGGTCCCTGAAATCATGATTGGTAATTCACGACCAACTTGTTTAAAGACTTCTTTAACCGCAAAAATTGCAGCTTTGCAGTTTAATGTGTCAAATACGGTTTCAATCAAAAGGATATCTGCACCGCCTTCAATCAGCGCATGAGTCGCTTCAATATAGTTTTCTTTTAACTCATCAAAAGTAATGTTACGAAAGGCAGGGTCATTTACATTCGGTGAAATTGAACAAGTACGCGATGTTGGCCCAAGGACACCTGCGACAAAACGCGGTTTATCTGGAGTCGAATACTTCTCACAAGCTGCTTTAGCTAAACGTGCTGCTTCACGGTTAATCTCTGGAACAAGATCTTCCATATGATAGTCAGACATTGAAACACGCGTGCCGTTAAAGCTATTAGTTTCAATAATGTCTGCACCAGCATCAAGATAAGCTTCATGAATACCTTGAATGATTTGAGGCTGGGTCAGAACCAAAAGGTCATTGTTACCTTTTAAGTCATGTGCCCAATCGGCAAAACGCTCACCACGGTAGTCGGCTTCTTCCAATTTATGGCGCTGGATCATAGTTCCCATTGCACCATCAATAATCAGAATGCGTTTAGCAAGAAGCGCTTTTAGGGTGGCAAGCGTAGACATAGAAAACCCCGATCTTTTATATGAATTTAAAAATGCGGCGCTATTGTAACAGAATAGTTGCGCAATTGATGACCTATAACGACCCACCATTCACCGTAAATTAGTCGTAAAAAAGTGTTTTCGAACAACAAGAGGGTGTTTTTTCATCAAATATTCATAAAATGATCATGATATTGAAATATTTCATCTCCAATATTCGGTTTTATGACAGTTGTAGTGTTTAAAAAGTAGACGTTTAGGTAATTTTTTAGATATTTTTGCTTCAAAAATAGTCATAAAATAGATGGGTGGGGATTTATGTAAATTATTGTATTTAAATAAAAAAATAAAAATCATAGAGGAAAGGTGCATCAAATGAGGTCAAAATGTGAAAAATTGACTTCATCAGGCGCCGCTTTGTCATATAATTGTCATAATTTAATTTAAGAATACAGAGGATTTTTTTATCCTCTTACCGTCTGCATGAATTCTAATCTACCCCCTGTTTCGGATTCAAAACTTGCGGCAAACCTGCAAGTCAAATCGACGAATGTACATGTCCCGACACCTAAATTTTTTATGCCGGTGTTTCTGACGATTATTGTTGCAACACTTATTTATATTGGATTTCAGGTGAGTGCTGATTTAGCACATGTACCACCTTTGAGTCTTTATTCAGTTATTCTTTTATCAACTGCACTCTTGATTGCTTTAGGCTTTGAGTTTGTAAATGGCTTCCACGATACTGCAAATGCAGTGGCAACAGTGATTTACACCAATGCTTTACCAGCACCGGTTGCAGTCATGTGGGCTGGTTTTTGTAATTTCCTTGGGGTAATGGTTGCAAGCGGCGCAGTCGCTTACGGCATTATTGCATTGTTACCTGTTGAATTGATCATGAATATGGGTAGCGGTGCAGGTTTCGCAATGGTTTTTGCGCTTCTTATTGCTGCGATTCTCTGGAACTTGGGTACTTGGTTCTTAGGTATTCCTGCATCTAGCTCACATACCTTGATTGGTTCAATCTTGGGTGTGGGCATTATGAACCATCTATTGAGTGCATCGACTGGCGTAACGACCAGTGGTGTTGATATGGATCAGGTGATTAAAGTCGGTAAGGCATTATTATTTTCACCTTTAATTGGTTTCGCTTTTGCAGCGATTGTATTCTTGTTGGTTAAAACTATTTTTAAACGCCAATTAGAATTATTCCAGCCACCTGAAGGGAATAAACCACCACCAGCAATCATTCGTGCAATTTTGATCTTTACCTGTACAGGTGTGAGTTTTGCACATGGTTCTAATGACGGTCAAAAGGGTATGGGACTCATCATGCTGATTTTGGTTGGTCTGGTGCCGTTGGCTTATTCATTAAATAAAAATCTTGATACTCAGCAAGTTCAATCATTCCATCAGCTTTCTTCTCAAACTGCCGTATTTTTGAATCAAAATCAGCCAGAATTAACCGATGAAAAAGCACGTGTTATTTTGACTAAATATATTCAAACTAAACAGCAAACTCCAGAAGTTGTGCCTGCATTGGCAAGTATGACTGATCACTTGGGGGAGCGAGTTTCTAGCTATAACAACTTAAAAGATATTCCTGAAGCTGCTATTAGCGAAATTCGTAATGACATGTATTTGAGTACAACCACGTTTAAGCGTTTGGATAAAGCAGATGCTTTACCAAAAATGGATGACTCACAGAAAAAGCTCGTGAAAGAATACCGTAGTAGCTTAGATTCATTCTTACAATACATTCCGACTTGGGTAAAAGTGGCTGTTGCTTTAGCACTTGGTCTAGGCACAATGGTGGGTTGGAAACGTATTGTTGTGACTGTAGGTGAGCGTATTGGTAAGCACCACATGACTTATGGTCAAGGGATGTCTGCTGAGCTTGTTGCAATGAGTACAATTGCAGCTGCCGATGGTTTAGGTATGCCAGTTTCAACAACACACGTTTTAAACAGTGCTGTTGCGGGTACGATGGTCGCGAATAAATCAGGTTTAAACTTTAATACCGTGAAGACAATACTCTCTGCATGGGTATTTACTCTTCCTGCAACAATCTGCTTGTCAGGTGGTTTGTACTGGTTATTCTTACAGTTTGTATAAACGCATTTAAAAAAATTAAAGCCACTGTTCACAGTGGCTTTTTTATTTGTTTAGTTTTTAAAGTTGAGACTATTTTTCATGTACATTCATCTATAAATTAATAAGTTGTTATAGGTCATCAAACAGCTTTATAGGCTGGGCTTAAAATTTTATATCAGGATATATTATGAATGCGGTTCAAATACATCAGCTAAAACAACAATTTCCACTTATTCAAACACTTCAAGCCTATCAAGAAACATTTTGGTTTACACCTCATCGATATCCTTTAAAGGAAGCTTTAGAAAAAGTTGGACTAACCGCTAAAGATGTAAGTGAAGCAGAAGCAAGACTAGCGCGTTTCGCACCTTATTTGGCAAAAGTATTTCCTGAAACTCAAGCACAACATGGAAAAATTGAATCAGATATTGTTGAAATTGCTCATATGCAACAAGCACTTTCTTCAGCAAAACAAGTACAGCTTAACGGAACATTCTGGCTGAAAAAGGATAGTCATCTACCTATTTCAGGCTCAATTAAAGCACGTGGTGGTATTTATGAAGTGCTCACACATGCTGAAAAACTTGCCATGCAGGCAGGGTTACTCAAACCAGAAGATGATTATAGTAAATTAGATCAGGATTCATTTAGGGCATTCTTTTCTAAGTATCGAATTGCAGTAGGTTCTACGGGCAATCTTGGGCTTTCTATTGGCATTATGAGCGCCAAACTCGGCTTTAGAGTAACTGTTCATATGTCGGCTGATGCTAGACAGTGGAAAAAAGACAAGCTACGTTCACTCGGCGTTAACGTTGTAGAATATGCCAGTGATTACGGCGTAGCTGTTGAAGAGGGACGTAAAGCCGCAGAGCAAGATCCACACTGCTTTTTCATTGATGATGAAAACTCAACAACATTATTTTTAGGTTATGCCGTTGCAGGAATACGCCTAAAACAGCAATTTGAGCAAAACCAAATTAAAGTCGATGCTGAACACCCATTATTTGTTTATTTGCCTTGTGGCGTCGGTGGTGGGCCTGGTGGGGTGAGTTTTGGACTAAAACTGGCTTTTGGTGAGCATGTACATTGTATCTTTGCAGAACCCACACATTCGCCGTGCATGTTACTTGGTGTCCACACAGGTTTGCATGATCAGATTTCAGTTAATGACATTGGCATTGATAACGTTACTGCGGCAGACGGGCTTGCGGTAGGGCGTGCTTCAGGTTTTGTCGGGCGTGCTATGCAACAGTTAATTGATGGCTATTACACCATTCACGATGAACGTTTATATGAGCTCATTGCGCTTTTAAATCAAACTGAGAATATTCAGCTTGAGCCTTCTGCGGTAGCAGGCATGATGGGGCCGTATTATGTAGAGACTAGTCCTGATTACTTGGCTTTACACCAGTTAACAGCTGAGCAGTTGCAGCAAGCAAATCATGTAATATGGGCTACCGGGGGTGGCATGGTGCCGCCTGATGAAATGCAAAAATATCTATCGCACTTTCAAGATAAATAAAGATACGTTAGAAAAAAGCCCAATTCTAGGATTGGGCTTTAATCAAATTATTTTTTAGATGATTTTCTAAAAGGGAGTTTTTCGGTAGCAAAACCATAAATTGCAGCGAAAGGCAGGGCAGTTCGTGCTAAATAAGCCACACGCCATAATCCACCATGATTGGCACCTTCCATCATAAGTTCAAGCGGATGGTCTAATACAGTTTCAGGATTCGCCACAGAAGACTCATTTCTTAAGTCATGAATCCAGAGCGCCGCCATAATGGCATTGGTGGTTTCAGGGCTAAATGCTTCTACATCGAAAAGTTCTGCGCCATTAAAAGCTGCTTTCAATAATGGATTTTTAGTCACTGAATGAGTGGTTGTCGATGGTGCAATATTAATACTGACACGTTGTCCTTGATGGCGGGCCAAAATAGCACGCCATTGTTGAATACGTTTTGCCAAAGCATAGTTTGGACCTTGTTCAACCACTAAGCAGTCGGCAATACCATAAGTTTTTCCATTTTCACATGTAACCAAGTCTTGGTATGGCGCTTGAAAAAAACGATTGAGCGAAAGAGCAGAAACACCTTTTACTGCCAATTTTTGCATTTTTCTGCGGGATTTAAATTTCTCTTGAGCAGCCTCTGCAACTTCTTTTGGTACTGCATAAACATCGGTTGGAGTACACATAAACATAAGGCTTGTATCAGATTTATGCTCGCTCACAAATTGCATGATGCTATCCATTGCCATGGAAACGCGGACATGCTTTTCACCATCTAAATAGGCGATTGCTGCCAAATCTAACTTTTGTGGAAACTGCACCAGCCACTGCGCTATTTCTGGTAATTGATTCAGTAAATTTGCACCCAGCTTATCTTTTAACTCCGAAGCTTTTGCTGACGAATCAACGGCTTCAACACATGGTGCAATGAGTGTTGCATTCCCTTGTTGAATTGTATTTAGGATTTTGCCCCAGACTCGTGAGTTTGGTAAATCTACAGCAACAATATTTGCTTTCCATTTGGCTAACCAAGGCAGTGGCCCTGCTTCTGAGGCTGCACCAAACAGCACCATCGTACGGTCAGACAAATCGAACCATTCTGGATGAGCAATAGCTTCACGAAGTGCTTTTGCATGACTTGGCTCAATAATACCAGTCTCTTCCCAGCGTTGAATCTGGTCTAATAAGCTTTGTCCACTTAGTTTTTGTCCTTTATAGGGAACATACCATTCAGGTGCTGCGTCACTTTCACCTTTAAGTTTTACTGTATAAAGAGGAGTAGATGAAGCAATATGAACGGCATCTTTTAAAAGGTAGTGTTTACCATCACGATAATAATCAAAAATATGGTGAGCTTTATGCAATCCTTGCTTCGCAATAGTAATTGGGTTGTTGATATTAGAAATCCCTTGTTTAACAAGAGCTTTAAAATATAAAGGATAGTTTTTTCGCCAGTTTTTTTCATTCAACACTTGTTGTGCGGTTTTATTATCTACAATAGATAAGGCCTCTGACAAAATCTCTTGGCCTGTAAGAGATGTACTTTGTTTTTTTGTTGAGGCGTGTACCGGAAATTGTAGACCTTCGACTTGACTTGTGCTGGACATAAAATATCTCGTTTATACGACTGGGTTAATATACATGTGTATACATTATCTATGCCAATGAAAGGAAACGAGTGGCAATAACTGACAAAATAATATTGATTATTTATGTGATGAAACGTGAAAGAGAAAGTTATTATGATAAATTCATCTCATTTTGGCCTTAATTTTTTTCACATTTTTAGAACATTTTTATAGACTTACGTTACATAAATGTTTATTTTGTATTAAGCAAATACATCAGTATTAACCTGAAGGTAAAATGTTCAAAATGTATCAATAATAGAGATACAGAAATGATTAAAAACTAGACTTTTTTCTTAAGCGGTAAGAAAAGTCAAACGGAATAAGAAAGAATTGGGGTGAAACTAGATAGAAGACAACGTAAGATTGTCTTTTAAAAATCTTGGGGATATGGTGATTTTTTTACACCATAATTTTCTAGTTTCATCCCATCTATTTTTGGGCTGGAACCCTCCATTTAGTATTCAATTCATCACTTGATTGAAGCCTATTTCTTTAGAGTAACTTCAAAATTACTTTAAAAGAGGGCATTTCTAACAACGTCCTTTTTTAGCTTGTCCTGGTGGGCAAAAGCCTCCTGGATGTCCGTAATATGGTGAATCAGGGTCAATCACAATACTACCTTCAGGTGTATGGACCGCACAGGCTGATAGTGACATTGTGAAAATTGCTGCGGCACAAAGAAGTAAAGTTTTCATCTTGTTCTCACTTTTTTATCATTCTCACTTGTACTATAAAAATATTTTGATTATTTTTCGACCTAATTTTGGTTAAAAAATATCTTTAATAAGTCGAATTAAGTAGAAATTAAGGAGACCGTAAAATAGTCCGAAATCCAACATGTGTTGCAGCTAAATCAAAATCTTGTGGATAACGGCTACTGCTACGATAACGTGAACAATAATTTTGTGCACAAAGAAAAGATCCACCTTTAATTACATATTGAGTGCTGGTGATTTGTTGTTGACGTAAATCAGAATAATTTCCCATATGCTGGTCATGAGCGCCTTGATAAGGAGAAGATGTCCATTCCCATACATTTCCAATCATATCAAATAGTTTGAAATTATTTGCCGTAAAACATCCAACGGGTGCAACACCTTTAAAGTGATCTTGATTTAGGTTTTGAAAAGGGAATTCGCCTTGCCAGTAATTGGCTTGCGGATGTTGATGTTCATCAGTAGGGGCCTGATGTAAAGGGGTATCAGTTTTTGAATTGGCTTTAGCTGCATATTCCCATTCTAGTTCTGTTGGTAAATCACGTCCTAGCCACACTGCATAATGTTCAGCATCATTTTTACTTACATACCTTACAGGCTCATTAGGATTTGCTATAGCTCCAGTACCGCCGTTTGCCGTTTTCCATGTATACCCTGATTTTAGCTGCCACCATTTCTGTGGGTGATGAGGGTCTGGTGAGAAAACAGCAGCCTGTTTTTGTTTTTCGGCATCGGTAATATAGCCAGTTGCTTTTACAAAACTTGCAAATTGAGCGACCGTAACTTCAGTTTGGTCAATCCAAAATCCTTTGACTTCACGCTTTTTTTTCCCAAAATTAAGTTCATCGGGATAGGCCTTTTCAGAACCAAAGTTAAAATCTCCATCGGCAATTAAAACCATTCCTGCTGTAGGCTGTTTGAGCCAACCCTGAGGCAGACCAGTATAGTTTTGACACTTTTCAATAGATCCTAAATCAGCTAAAGATGTTTGCTGTTGCGTCGAAGATGTAGGTTCAGAAACTTTTGAAGATTGGCTACAGCCCGTCATAATAGACAGGCTGATTGTGGTGACTAAAAAAGGTTTCAATTTCATTTGGCGTTATATTCCTGCACACCATTTTTTTCAGTATATTTTTGATAGACCGATAAAAGTTCTTGAACTTTTGCAGGATAAAGCTGAGCAACGTTTTGTCTTTCACCGCGATCTAATTTAATGTTGTATAGCTCCCAAGTCCCTGTGCCTAATTCAGGTCGTCCTTGAAGTGCGATTTTCCATTCACCTTGTTTTGCATATTTGCTGCCATGTAACTCATCGGCAAAGCTAAAATTTGCAGGACGAATAGTATCGGTTTTGTTTTCAAGCAAAGGTTTCCATGAAATCCCAGATGGTGTATTAATGGCTCGGCCATTATATTGGCCTTGAGGTACTGGAATATGAGCATATTCTAGTAAGGTAGGGAAAACATCGAGTACAGATGCAAAGCTATGATTTGTCTCTTCCGCTTTTTTCTGATTTGGTAATTTCACAATAGCAGGGGCAGTCGTTGCGCCTTCGCCCGCAGTATCTTTCCATAAGTGGAAAGGTGCCGCACTGACTTCGGCCCAACGTGGCCCAATATAGTGATATGAAGTAGGTGTACCAACATTGGCTACTGAGTTATCAAAACCAGATTCACTGCCATATCCGCCACGTACAAAACCTTCTGCGCCATTGTCTGAAACAAAGAAAATTAAAGTATTGTCATAAAGATTATTTTGTTTGAGATATTGAATAATGCGGCCGACATTGGCATCAAGATTTTCTACCATACCCGCATAGATTTCCATCTTACGAGCTTCTAGTGCCTTTTGTTCGGCTGTTAACTCATCCCATTTCCCATATTTTTGTGGAGCATTTTGAGTCGCAATTGGTTCTGCTGCATCAAAGTTTGCAGGAATAATTCCAAGCTGTTTTTGTCTAGAAATGCGGGCATTACGAATTGCATCGTAACCTACATCATAAACTCCGCGATATTTTTCACGATATTCGGCTGGGGCTTGAATTGGCCAGTGAGGCGCCGTGTAAGCAGCATAAGCAAAGAATGGTTTACCACTATTTTTGCCTGAATCTAAGTAGCTTAGTAATTTATCGGTAAAATAGTTGGTAGAGAAAAAGTCATCAGGCAATGCCGAAATAGGAATAATTTGCCCATCTTCTGTATAAGTTGAATTTCGTTTAAAGGCACTTGGAGCTTGTTTAAAATGATGATCTAAACCTTGTAATAAGGTAAATGAATGATCAAAACCTTTAGCATGTGCATTGGTTTCAGGGGTTAAGCCTAAATGCCATTTACCACTAATATACGTGCGGTAACCATTGTCTTTAAGTACTTGGGCAATCGATAAAGAACGTTCGTTTAAATAGCCCTCATAACCTGGTTGTCCTTTCAAATGCTCTGGTGTGAGTTCAGCCATTGCCCCAATACCAGCTAAATGATGATCAGTACCGGAAATAAGTTGAGAACGTGTTGGCGAACAGGTTGGGGCAGTATGATAATCCGTTAAAAGGCGACCTTCTTGAGCCAGACTATCAATATTAGGGGTGTGAATTTCGCCACCAAAAGCCCCTAAATCTGAATAGCCTAAGTCATCAGCCATAATAAATAAGATATTGGGTTGCTTAGGCGTACTTACGACATTTTCTTGATTATCGTTGTCATTACATCCAGCCAAAGATAAGCTAAATAAGGCAATAGAAAGGCTAGATAAAATTGCTCTGTACTTCATTGTATCATCTGAATTATTAAAAGAATTGGCATGAGTTTAATCAGATGGTTTTTGCAAACAAAACAACGAATTGATCAAAGAAAATCAGAAAAAAGACTGAGAATTTATGCAGATAAATAAATCAGAAAAAAAGAAAAGCCCATAACGGGCTTTTCTTTGATTTATATCGTTTAGAAAGGAAGACGGGTAAGCTGGTCTAAGAAATGTGGAATAACTTTAGGTTCAAGTAAAATGGTTACGATGATTCCGTAAGCTGCACCCCACAAATGAGCGCTATGGTTGATATGACTATTACCTCGCTTACCAGCCCAAATACTGTACGCCACATATAAAATAGCGAAAATAATAGCGGGTACAGGAATGAAAAATACAAAGATAAGTTTCCACGGTTGGAATAGGATATAAGCAAATAAAACCGCTGAAACAGCACCAGAAGCGCCTAGACTGGCCCAGTTCGCATCATTTTTATGTTGTAAATAGCTTGGCAAAATCGCAAAGATTAAGCCACCTAAGTAAAACAACACAAAACCCATATCATAGAAATATTGGCGATAAAAACTTTCAATAATACTGCCAAAGAAAAACAGGGTAATCATGTTGAACAGTAAATGTGTTCCGTCGGCATGGATAAAGCCATGAGTAATGAATCGATCAATTTGTCCACGTTGCATTGCAGGCGGCCAAAAAATCAATCGGTTCATTACATTTTGATTGCTAAAAGCAAGTAAAGAGATAATGACCGTAATAATAATAAGAGTAACTGTATGGTTAAACGGCAAATGCAACATAAGAAATATTTAAAAAATGATCAATACTGAGCTCAATAATGCCATTAAAAACTTAAGTTGAAACCCTGTTGTGTATAAATCCGACAAATTTAGTTGATTTTTTTTAAATCCACCTCATCTTCGGTTAATATAAAGGCATCAGCTTGAGGAATATTGTTATGTCGACTGAGAACACCAACACTGCTGTTGCAGAAGAAATTCCAAACCTTTTGATTACACCATCTGCACAAGAGTATTTGCACGATTTACTAACGAAGCAAAATACTCCGGGAATTGGCGTTCGAATTTTTGTTGAGCATCCGGGTACGCCACGTGCGGAATGCTGTATGGCATATAGTGCGCCAGAAGAAGTGATCCCAACGGATTATAAGCAGGACTATCCTGATTTTCCTGCGTATATTGATGCGCCATCTATTCCTTATCTTTTAGATGCCGTAATTGATTACAACAAGGACCGTTTTGGTGGTCAGCTCACTTTCCGTGCTCCAAACTCTAAAGTTCCACGTGTTGGTCCAGATGCTTCGATTGAAGAACGTATTACTTACATTCTTCAGGCAGAAATTAACCCAGGTCTTGCAGGGCATGGCGGAAATTGTAGCTTGGTAGAAGTACAAGATGATCCAGAACACGGTTTAACTGCTGTATTGAAATTTGGTGGTGGTTGCCAAGGTTGTTCTGCAATTGATGTTACCTTGAAACAAGGTGTAGAAACTACTTTAAGAGAGAACATTCCTGAGCTTCAACGTGTGGTTGACCAAACTGACCATACGCAAGCAGAAGGTGCTTACTTCAAATAATTAAATTATTTGAAAAGTGAAATAAAAAAGCCTCGCAATGAGGTTTTTTTATTATTCAATATAAATAATGATAATTATTATCAATATCATTTGTAATTTTATTTATCTTTGTTACAATGCGGAACTGAAAATGAGAGATGTTTAATAAATCAATATATTGGGAATACTTATGTCGAAGCGTATTATCCAGTCAGTGCTTTCTGTTTCAGTACTGGCAAGTATGATGTCTATGGCTTATGCTGCACAAAATGAGCAAGAACAAGCTGAAAAAGCATTAGAAAAGCCTGCTGAACCTGTGAAATTGGAAACAATTTTTGTAACAGCTGAAGAGCAGGTGAAGCAGTCGCTCGGTGTATCAGTAATCACCCAAGAAGATTTAGAAAAACTACCAGTTCGTAATGATATTTCTGATTATGTGCGCCGTATGCCTGGTGTCAATTTAACAGGTAACAGTGCAACAGGGCAGCGTGGCAATAATAGACAAATTGATATTCGTGGAATGGGGCCCGAAAACACGCTTATTTTAGTGGATGGAAAACCAATTAATTCTCGTAATTCAGTCCGTTATGGCTGGAAAGGAGAGCGTGATACACGAGGTGACTCAAACTGGGTGCCAGCAGAAGCAATCGAGTCGATTGAGGTTTTACGTGGTCCAGCAGCGGCTCGTTATGGTTCTGGTGCGGCAGGTGGTGTGGTTAACATCATTACTAAAAAAGTGACTAATGAAACCCATGGCTCAGTAGAGTTTTATACATCGCAACCTGAAGACTCTAAAGAAGGTGCATCAAATCGTGTTGGTTTTAACGTAAGTGGGCCACTGATTAAAGATGTTTTGTCTTATCGTTTATATGGTAATTACAATAAAACAGAAGCTGACGATGTTGATATTAATAAATCAATTGGTAGTACCGCAGCGGGGCGTGAAGGCGTTAAAAATAAAGATATTTCAGGCCGTTTAGCTTGGCAGGCAACAGACCAGCAAACTGTTTTGCTTGATGTCTCTTCTAGCAAACAAGGTAATATTTATTCTGGTGACTCTCAGTTAAATGCAAATGCGGAAGCTGATGCGATTCTTTCGGAACTTATTGGTAAAGAAACCAATACTATGTACCGTGATAGCTATGCATTAACCCATGAGGGTGATTGGTCTTGGGGTAAGAGTAAACTCGTTGCTCAATATGACAAAACGCATAATAAACGCCTTCCAGAAGGCCTGGGCGGTAGTACAGAAGGAAAAATTAATAACCTTGATGATAAAGCCACTTCACGTTTAGAAACTCTTCGATTTAATGGTGAAGCCAATATTCCTTTTGAATATTATGTACCACATGTATTAACACTTGGTACCGAATGGGTTGAAGACAGATTTAAAGATAATGTGTCGACAAATCAAGGGAAAGACAGTAGTGGTTCAGGCTATGGCGATCAATTGGCTAAAGGCGATCGCAGTAAAATGGAGTCACGTATTGCTTCTGCATATGTCGAAGATAACTTGAAACTCACAGACAGTACAGATATCGTGTTAGGCCTTCGTTTTGATGACCATAGTAAATCTGGTTCTAACTGGAGCCCAAGCTTAAATATTACCCAAAGACTTAACGATTATTTCACTTTAAAAGGTGGGGTAGCAAAAGCTTATAAAGCACCGAATATGTATCAAAATGCCGAAGGGTATTTATTAAGTACAAATGGTAATGGTTGTCCGGCCAATATTGAGTCACGTTGCTTGTTGCAAGGTAATGGTGATTTAAAACCAGAAACTTCGGTAAACAAAGAGCTTGGTATCCAGTTCCAAAAAGATATCGTGAATGCAAGCTTAACTTGGTTCCGCAATGACTATAAAGATAAAATTGTGGCTGGTACAAACGTTGTTGGAACAGTTGATGGTTCAAGCACAAATGCAAATACAGGAGCTGTGACCAATACTAAGTGGAATATCTTACGTTGGGAAAATACGCCTAAAGCATTAATTCAAGGTTTTGAAGGAAGCTTAGGATTAGATTTCGGTGATATCCGCTGGACTAACAACTTTACGTATATGATGGATTCAAAAGATAAACAAACAGGTAATCCATTATCTTTAGTTCCAATCTATACAATTAACTCAATTTTTGATTATGACATCACAGATCAGTTAGATGTGAATTTTGTATTTACTCAATATGGTCGTCAAAAATCACGTCAGTTTGCAGAAAGTAGAATCGAATCTGGTATTGGTTCAGGTGGAGCAAATTCTGCGCTTAAGCCAAGTACTGTAAAAAGCTATAGTACCGCTGGAATAAATGTCGGTTATAAATTTTCAGACAATATAAGTACGCGTGTTGGTGTGAGCAACTTGTTTGATAAACAAATTTTAAGAGACAGTAATTCAATCAGCCAAACTTATAATGAACCAGGTCGAGCTTATTACGCTTCTTTAAAATATTCTTTCTAATCAACATAAATAACAAAGGCGCTCTAAGCGCCTTTGTTATTTAAAATATCTAATGCTTTTTCAGAATAATAAAACTTCTCTAAGTACACACGGGCACGACGTCTTAAATGTCCTATTGTAATTAACTGCTGTAATACAGGCACAAGTAACGTGGTCAGCTCATGTTGCACTAAGCTTTCATCGATATTGAGGTCACGAAGTAACAAGTCAAAACTACGCTCTTGATTACGTGCATACCAAGTATAGATACCATCATGTACTTGTTGTTTTAAATAATCAGTTTGGCGAATGTGGTCCCAGATTTCATGCCCTAACCCAACCGTTTTTGATAAATCTTGAGTTTCTATATAATTTTTTAAAACAGAAAGTGGCATAGTTTTAACTTTATGCCAAACATTTGCCTGAAAATGGTAGAGCTTATCATTGTCAAAATGTTGGTTTAAAACACGCTCACTCATTTGGCTGAGTTTTAAAATATTCTTTTGCAAATAATGATTAATCGTATCGTCCAGATTTGAATCGGTTACTGTTTCTAAAACAGATTTCCCCATTTTCATAAAACGACCTACACCGGGCACGCGTTTTGACATGGATTCATCTAAATAATCATGCATTGTTTGCTGAATCAGTTGCGTGAGCAGGGCCGAAAAAGCAGGGTTATTCACAATCGTTTTAATCAGTTTTTTACGGTGCTCTTCTTTACTTGCAACGTATTGTGCAATTCGGTCAATCGTTAGAACAGGAATAACATCTTCAACAGTTGCGGTTTCATTTGCAGGATGAATCAATGCAAAGCGAATATGCTCAGCAATTTGTTCAATCAGGAAATCAGAAGCAGGCGTATCTAAAATCTGCTTTTGAATGAGCTGTTGAATTTGTTCAAAAGTCCACAGATGTTGTAATTGCCGACTCCCCAACCAATGATAAAATTGCTCAAACTCTTGCTGGATCACCTGAGTCTGAGCAAATTGCTCATCTAAAAAATCTAGATGAGCTTCAATAAGTTTTTCAATAAGTGGTTGGGTAGACATAAGGTCTCACAAGTCCGAAGTTTTATTAAGGTGTGGTCGTTTTTGACGACTGATTTGTTTCTACTTTAAGTAAAAACGGTAGATATTGTTGCATAACTAACTGTTCAGCTTCCAATATTGGCATATGACCTACATTTTCTAAAATAACTGGAGGCTGAGCATTCTTTAAAAGTCGTTTTAGTTCACTTGCTACTTCGACATTAATAATCTTATCTTGTTTGCCCCATAGAATGAGCGTCGGTGCATCAATCGTTTTGGTAAGTACCGCAAATGAATCTGGTGTATAGACTTTATTAAGTGCAATCAATTGATCAACCAGTTTTTGTGTTTGAGGTGCCTGATCAATCATCAACTTTTCTTGAGCTTGAAGAAACTCTTTAGGAATAAATGGAGGATTAAACATGGTTTGTTTTAACAAATAGTTAAAGTCACCTTTTTTAGACACTAACAGTTGTTTGAGGTAAGCAGGATCTTTTAAATAAATTGTATTGGCTGAGCGAAAAATACCGCCGCTATCTACTAAAAATAAACTTTTGGTTTCAAATGGATACTGTCCAGCATAGAGTAGGGCAATAGATCCACCGAGTGAGTGCCCAGCAATATGAATTGGACCTTTTAAATTTGCAGCCTCAACAAAGCGACGTAATTTTTCAGCAAGATTTGGTACCGAATAATCGAAGTCTTGGGAAACGATAGTTTCGCCACTACCCGGCAAATCAGGAATAATGACATGATAATTTGTGGTGAGATAACGAGCCACTCGGTTCCAGTTATCACGGCTACCCGCTAAACCATGAATAAGGAGTAAAGTCGGTTTTGTTGTAGAGCCGCCTTCGCTATATGACCAAGTCACATCACCGACTTTTAAGCTTTTGCTTTGTAGGCCTGCCCAGCTACGTTCTTGCTGTAATACATTCTGGAATGTCACATCAATATTATCGGCTGCCTGTGTTTGAGAAATACTCATCACTGACAATACGCTACAAGCCAAAGTCAGGGCGGTAGCAGTTTTTTTCATAGAGGCCATAATTGATGTGGGCAGCCTTGTCATAGATTTCATCCTTGAAGCTTAAGCGAGTTTGAAAAATTATTGAAAAACTTTGCCAATGAGTCATTTGCCAAATGTTTGGAATGAAGAAAATTATAGTCAATCCGAGAACCAAAGTATGTCTATTTTTTCACTAAACAGTAGCGAATATGCAGTGAGCTCTACATTAAAACAGGTTAAGTATTTTTAAATTTTTTCATAGAAAAGGATTTATTTTTTGTCAGTGACATTCAAATTTTGACACATTAAAATGATTTCCAACCTTGAAAAAACAATGGAAATATAAAATGCCTACTGCGCAAGAAGTTTTAGATCGTCTGAAAGCCGGTAATCAACGATTTGTAAATGGAAATACTTCCCTTGCAAAAACCTTATCTCATCAAGAACGCGCTGAAATGGCAAAGGATCAAAATCCGTTTGCAATCGTACTTGGCTGCTCAGATTCTCGTGTTCCAGCAGAGATGGTATTTGACCAAGGTCTTGGTGACTTATTCGTAATCCGTGTAGCTGGTAATGTGGTTGCACCTTCACAAGTCGGTAGTGTTGAGTTCGCAGCAGAGCGTTATGATTGTCCGGTTGTAGTCGTATTAGGACACAGCCATTGTGGTGCGATTCAAGCAACAATTGATACGTTAATGAATCCTGATCACCCGCCATCATCTAACCTAATGTCGATTGTGAACCGCGTTCGTCCATCAGTTGAAATTTTAATGCAGACTGACTTAAAAAATGATTTGAAAAAACTTTCATGTCATGCGGTACGTTCAAACGTTTTTGCTTCGGTAAATCAATTACGCCATGGTTCAGCGGTGTTAGAGAGCCTAATTGCAAAAGGTGAATTAATTGTTGTTGGTGCAGAATATTCACTAGAAACTGGTGAAGTTACTTTTTTTGATTTCTGATCATATTAAAAAGAATGCTTAAAGATAAAAGGTGCCTATAGGGCACCTTTTATATATGGGTAAGCTAAATTAAGTAGTTTTGACTGCGCTTGAGCATTGGGATGAATTAAATCATTTTGCATAAGCTGTTTTTGACCAGCAACACCATCTAGAAAAAACGGTAGTAGTTTCACCTGATATTTTTGACTTACAACTTTATAATTATTTTCAAAAGCTTTGCTATATGCAGCCCCATAATTTGGCGGAATCTTCATGCCAAAAAGAATAACTTTGGCTTTTTGTTTCTGGCTTAATTGAATGAGCTGATCCAGATTTTTTTGAATCATTTGAGGTGGTTGCCCACGCAAGCCGTCATTTCCACCTAATTCAATCACGACCACATTCGGCTTATAGGTCTGCAATAACTTAGGTAATCGGGCTAAAGCGCCGCTTGTTGTTTCTCCACTAACACTTGCATTGACCACTTTGTGTTGTTTGGGATACTGTTGGTCTAAGCGTTTTTGCAGTAATTGTACCCAACCTTGTTTGGGATCAATTCCGTAACCGGCACTAATACTATCTCCTAAAATTAAAATAGTTTTCGCCGATACAAGCATAGGCAGCATACTTAATGAGATGAGCATGATGCTTTTAGAACCAATCAAAAAAGATTTATACATTTGTACTTCGACCCTGATTCTGAATACATAGGACTTTTTACATCATGCCACAACCCATCATTGCTGCCCATCAAGTTACACAAACTATTCAGATTAACCAAAATCAGTTTACGATTTTAAAAGATATTGATTTAGAGATTTTTGAAGGGGAACAGGTAGCAATTACGGGACGTTCCGGCTCAGGTAAATCAACCTTACTAGGAATTTTGGCGACTTTAGATCAACCGTCTGAAGGAGAAGTCTGGTTGTGTGGTCAAGCTGTTCATCAGTTAACAGAGGAACAACGTGCCCAAATCAGAATGCAGCATATTGGTTTTGTATTTCAGTCTTTTCAACTTCTGCCTCAGTTGAGTGCGCTTGAAAATGTGATGTTACCTTTACGATTACGTAAAGACTTTGATTATAAAACAGCTGAGAAAAAAGCTTTAGATTGGTTGCATCGAGTAGGGCTCAGTCGTCAAGTTGAACAAACGCCTAAAGTCTTATCTGGTGGCGAGCAGCAGCGTGTAGCCATTGCACGCGCTCTCATTGCAGAACCACAAATTATTTTTGCGGATGAACCGACTGGAAACCTAGATGGTCAGACAGCACAAGAAATTGAAAGCTTACTCTTTGATTTAAACCGAGAGTTAGGTACGACTCTGATTTTAGTCACCCACGATCGTAATTTAGCAACCCTATGTCAGCGTCATGTTGAGTTAGATGATGGCCGACTAAAGACAGTACAGGGTGGTTAAACTATGCGTAATCTTCTCAAACCACTTTTGCTACAGAGTTTTCGTACGGGTGGATTATATCTACTCATTATTGCTCTATCGCTTGCGATTAGCGCAACGACAGCCCTGAAATTTAGTAATGACCAAGTTAAAAATGCAGTCAGTCTGCAAGCTTCACAAATGCTGGGTGCTGATTTAGTTCTGTCGAATAACGAGCCTATTGAACAGCAGTGGAAAGAGAAAGCTGAGCAGCTTGGTTTAAAGCAAACTAATGTCACTCTATTTAGCTCGATGGCACATACCCAAGATCAGTTTGTCATGGTGAATGTAAAGGCAATTGAGCCTTTATTTCCACTCAGAGGACAGCTTGAAATTGCGCCAAAAACTCAAGCGATTCAATCTGGTGAAGTTTGGCTAAGTCAAAGAGCAGCCGATTTACTTAAAGTAAAGCTAGGAGATACTGTTTCTATTGCTGATGGTACCTTCCGTTTTAGTGGCGTGATTGTGCGTGATTCAAATCAGGAACTTGGTTTTTCAGGCTTTTCTCCAACCGTTATTATTCATCAAGCCGATATCGCTAAGACTCATGCGATTCAGACAGGGAGCAGAATTGACTATCGTTTATTAATGGCAGGTAGCCCTGAACAGGTTCAGTCATTTTCAAAGCAATTTAAGCAACAGCATCAACCTTCTAAAGATGTAGATGAAGCGGCTGGCTTGCGTTTACGTGATGCAAGTGAATCGAACAGTAGGTTATTACGTCCGCTTGAAAATTTAGATACCTTTTTGCAATTGGCCAATATTTTAACGATTTTATTGTGTGGTATTGCCATCGCTTTAACGAGTCAAAGATATGTTCAACAAAACCAAGATCACATTGCACTTATTAGATGCTTAGGCGCCAGTAAGTTCCAAATCTTGTGGGCATATATTGGATTGCTTTGTATTGTCAGTGCGATTTCAATTGTGCTAGGAAGCCTATTAGGTTTAATCATGGGGTTTGGTCTGCTGCAACTTATGCTGCAATTGATCCCTCAATTAGAGTTAAGTTTTTCGGTTGTACCTCTTTTAATCGGGCCTTTACCAATTGCGATTTTTACCAGCGTGATTGTGCTGCTTGGTTTTATTTTGCCAAGCATTTGGGAGCTTTTAAATACACCTCCAATTCGTGTTATTCGGGAGCAAGCCAAATCTCGCAAATCTTTATTCTTCATGTTTTTTGCAGGAATCACTAGCCTAGTTGTTTTTAGTTTGGTGTTGAGTGAAAACTTAATGCTCAGCATTTTGGTGTTGGCGGCAATTATTGTTCTTTGTATTTTGCTTTACACCGTTGTTTGGCTATTGCTTCGTAGCTTAAAAAAGCTGAAAAATCGATTGTCTTTTTATATTCGTTCGCCATCACAAAGCGCCTTACAAATTACCGCATTGGCTTTAGGCTTAAGCCTCATTACGGTACTCAGTGTATTAAGAACAGATTTATTAGAGCGTTGGCAGCAACAACTTCCAGAAGGGACACCGAATCAATTTGTTTATGGATTACCTCCATTTGATTTAAAAGCATTTGAGCAACAATTAAAGCAGAATGGCTGGCAAAGCACGCCGTTATATCCAAATATTCGTGGCCGATTGTTAGCTAAGAATGATGTGCCTTTTTCAGAAGAGGCTATAAAGCAAAATAATTCTTTGCGCCGTGAACTGAATTTGACTCAATCAAATCTACTACCAAATGACAATGTCATTACAAATGGTCAAGCTCAGTTTAATGGCGTAGGGCAAGTTTCAGTCGAAAGTAAAACTGCCGAAAGTTTGGGAATCCAAATTGGAGATAAGCTTACTTTTAGTTTGCCCGAAGGCAACTTACAGGCCAAAGTTGTGAATTTTCGGAGTGTCGAGTGGGAAAGCTTTAGCCCTAACTTTTTCTTTATTTTTTCACCTAAAACCTTAGACAAAAATGCTGGAAGTTATTTAGGTAGTTTCTATGTGCCTAAGCAAGATCAATCTAAAATGATCAATATTATTCAGCAGTTCTCAAATACAGTATTTATTGATGTTGACCGGATTTTAGATGAAGTAAAACGCTTAATGAATGTTTTGGTCAAAATAGTAACTGTTCTAGCGGCATTAGTTGGTTTTTCTGGAATACTCGTTTTAATTGCATGTCTAAATTTATTAATGGATGAGCGACGCCGTGAAGTTGCTTTACTACGCTCATTTGGTTTATCTAAAAATAAAATGAAGCAAATGCTCAGTTTTGAGATTGGGTTTTTAGGTTTGTTAGCAGGCATAGTTGCCTGCTGTTTTGCAGAAGTGATTAGTGCGATCGCAAGCTATAAAATGAATATGGCAATACAGTGGCATATTGAAATCTGGCTGATTTTACCTCTTGGCATGATGCTGGTTTGTGCTTTGATTGGTCGTTATCGACTAGGCTATCTCTGTAATTTACCACCTTTACAAAGTTTAAGAGAATTAAACCAATTGTAGTTTAAGGAATAATGTCAGGGTTCTGGATGATGATTTCATGCCAGAGTGGAAGTAACGGTGAATTGATTTGTACACAGTACATATAAAAAACACCCGTAATGATTACTGCGCCTAATAAGCCTAAAATTTTAAGTATAGTTTTTAACTTGCTGACATAGCTTAAGTACCAGATTAGTGCAAGGAATGCTCCTATAATCATGCCGCCAATATGCGCGGCATTATTAATACCCGTTGCGACAAAACCAAAAATAAGGTTGATTGCCATAACCATTAATAAAGCTTTTTTATCGAGTATGTAGGCCTGATGCGGAAGCGGAGGAAATAGAGAAAGTACTGTTAACGCAGCACCTAATCCCATCACGGCACCTGAAGCACCTGCACTGACATGAGGAAGTAAGCTCTGATCAAAATGTTGTAGTAATTCATGCCCATTTTGAATGGTCATATAGCTACTAAGAAGGCTACCAAATAAGCCAGCAATTAAATACAGGCATATAAAATAGAAGCGACCAAATAGAGACTCTGCAACATTACCGAAAATATAGAGGGCCCACATGTTAAGCATGAGGTGCACAAGACCAAAATGAAAAAACATGCTGGTAAATAAGCGTTCAGGCTGCCCAGAAAAAGTAAGTGGTGTAAAATCAGCACCCCAATGAATAGCATCTTTCATGGCTGGGTCGCTAATATCGACGCCAGTTGCAATTTGCCAGACAAACAAACCTACATTAATCAAGATCAATAAGGCGGTCAGCCACCAAGTTTGTACATTGAGTTTACGATTAATGTGCGGAGGCTGATATTGAGTCATGCTATGCTTTTGTTATATATGAACATGCTTAACAGCTTAACATGAAAAAAGTTGAATACAGGAGATCAGGACGAACATGAAAGCTTTTATTGTTCGCGTGTTGTTAATTTTTATTGGGGCAATTCTCCTTATTCAACTTTGGATTTTCTCAAGTTTGGTTTGGTGGCGTACACATGAGGTTGATACCACCATGTTTATGCGAATTGATTATTGGTCAGATACCTCAGAGCCGATCATTCATGAATGGCTTGACTATGATGATATTAGCGACAATTTCAAGCATGCGATTTTAGCTGGGGAAGATGCAAAATTTATTCATCACCATGGTTTTGACTGGGATGGCATTCGTTTTGCTCTAGAGCGGAATAATGAAGAAGGAGAGGTTGTTGCGGGTGGTTCTACTGTGTCTCAACAACTGGCAAAGAACTTGTTTTTATACAATAAGCGTTCGTTTATTCGTAAAGGCCAAGAAACTATCGCAACTTGGATGATGGAGCGGATGTGGTCAAAACGCCGAATTCTTGAGGTATATATGAACTCTGTTGAATTTGGCAAAAAACGATATGGTGTAGAAGCAGCCGCGCAATATTATTATGGTAAAAGTGCGAGAAGCTTAACGCGCGAACAAGCTGCTTTTTTGGCCGCATTATTGCCTGATCCGAAATATTATCAAGATCACCGCAACGATCGTAAACTACAGTATAGAAAACGCGTTATTCTACGTTATATGAATAGCACCCAGATTCCTGAATAATGATGTTTTAAAGATGTGTAAATTTTTTAGTTTTTACCAAATTGTCATATTTTTGCAGCATACTGTTTTATAGAGATTTTGGCTGGATAGAGAATTGAGTTAGACATGAATACAGCGATTACACCAACGACCCCAACAGAATATAGTTATAATGACCGTTATATAAATCGTGAATTGTCTATTCTTGACTTCCATTTGCGTGTATTGGAGCAAGCGGTAGACCCTTTACATCCATTACTTGAGCGAATGAATTTCTTGCTCATTTTTTCACGTAATCTAGACGAGTTTTTCGAAATTCGTGTTGCGGGGGTGATGGAGCAATTTTCTCTGGGCAATGAGAGTCGTAGCCCTGATGGTTTGACGCCAAGACAAGTCTTACAAAAAATCTCTGAAACTGCTCACGCTGCGATTGAACGTCAATATCGTATTTTAAATGAAGAAATCTTACCTAAATTACGTGAAGAAGATATTTGCTTCCTCCGTCGTGGTGAACTAACGCCAGCACAGTCAGCTTGGATTAAGAAGTATTTTCAAGAACAAGTTGCACCTGTATTAACCCCAATTAGCTTAGATCCAGCGCATCCGTTCCCACGTCTCGTAAACAAGAGCTTAAACTTTATTATTACCTTAGAAGGTAAAGATGCTTTTGGCCGTCAAATTGATTTAGCCGTGGTTCCAGCCCCACGTTCATTACCTCGCGTTGTACGACTGCCAGATGAGTTAACAGGTGGTAAAGAACATCACGTCATGCTATCTGCAATTATCCACGAGCATGTGTCCGATTTATTCCCTGGCATGACAGCAACGGGATGTTATCAATTTCGTGTTACACGTAATGCAGACTTGGCATTAAATGAAGATGTTGAAGATTTAGCAAAAGCTTTAAAAGGTGAATTAAGTTCTCGACGTTTTGGCCGTGCTGTTCGCTTAGAAGTAACTCATAACTGTCCGCAGCATATTTACGAGTACTTATTAGAAGAATTTGATTTAACCGATGAGCAATTATACAAAGTTGATGGCCCTGTAAACTTGGCTCGTCTGGTTTCAAATTTTAAACGCCCTCATTTGCGTTATGACTCACATACGCCGGTTGTGCCTAAAGTGTTTAAAAAGACCGAGAGCATTTTCTCTGCAATGCAGAAGCAAGACATTTTGCTTCATCATCCGTTTGAATCTTTCGCTCCCGTGATTCAGCTACTTCGTGAAGCTGCTCGCGATCCACAAGTATTGGCAATCAAGCAGACACTTTACCGTAGTGGTGCTGACTCTGAAATTGTACAAATTTTGGCGGAAGCTGCGCGTAATGGAAAAGAAGTGACCGCGGTTATTGAATTGCGTGCCCGCTTTGATGAAGAATCAAATATTGAAGTGGCTAACGTTTTACAAGAAGCAGGGGCTGTGGTTGTTTACGGTATTGTTGGTTATAAAACTCACGCCAAAATGATTATGGTGGTACGCCGTGAAAATAACAAACTTGTGCGTTACGTTCATTTAGGCACTGGTAACTACCATGCAATGAATGCTCGAATTTATACCGATTATGGTCTCATGACGACCGATAAAGATCTGTGTGAAGATGTGCACCGTATCTTCCAAGAGTTGACTGGTATGGGCAAAATGGCGAAATTGAAAAAGCTATTACATGCACCATTTACCTTACATGCTCAGCTCATCAACTTTATTGATGAAGAAATTGCCAATGCTAAGGCGGGGCGTAAAGCTCAAATTATTGTGAAAGTAAATGCCTTAACGGAAGTTCAATTAATCAATAAATTATATGAAGCATCTCAAGCGGGTGTTCAGATTGATCTGATTATTCGTTCTATTTGCTGTTTACGTCCAGGTTTGCCCAACTTATCAGAAAATATTCGTGTACGTTCAATTGTAGGGCGTTTCCTTGAGCATACTCGCGTTTATTACTTTAGTAATAATGGTGATGCACGTATTTACTGCTCAAGCGCAGACTGGATGGATCGTAATTTATTTAACCGTGTTGAAGCATGTTTCCCTGTGGAAGATCCTGCATTGAAAAAACGTATTTATCAACAAGGCCTAGTGAACTATTTGCAAGATAACCAGCAAGCTTGGTTGTTACAGTCAGATGGTACTTGGGTGCGTGCTGAGCCAGCAGAGGGTGAAAAATTGCATAATGCTCAACGGGCACTATTAGAAATGATTAAATAATAAGTTTTAAATTTAATTAAAAAAGCCGACAAAATGTCGGCTTTTTTAATTCACTGAAATTCAAAATAATTTAATTAGTTTTTCTAAATGGTTGTTGGGTAAACGATAATAATTTGAAGCACAGCAAGATGTTTTTAAAATATGTGATTTTTTCCATAAAACATTGAATTTTATAAATATACAAATCATGTGAAATCTACTTTAATACGCCGCATTAAATATACTTAACTTCGGTAAATGAATAAGATGCAATGCTTTATTAGAAATTTACTTATTAGAATACTTTTGGGGATAATGCCAGTGACCGCCTACGCAGATCAGAAGTGTTATGGGGATATTATCGTATTTCAAAGGTTTGATGATCAAGCGATATATCCTTATTTTGCGCCCGTTTCCAATGATAAAACTAAAAAGAGTGAGGTAAGGAATAAAACAATAATCATCCAAAAAAGAAAACAAAAGCAAGATGAGTTTTTAGCGCAAAAGAAAAATGAGGAAGTTCACACAAAAGAAGAAAAGAAAAATTCTGAAAATAAAAAACAACTTGATGCTGCGATCGCTAAAGAAATTTTAGAAAATGGTGAAAAAAAATGGATGGTACAAGTTGCGCTAGCTTCTAATCAAAATAAAGCAAATAAGATTCAGTCACAGCTTGAAGCAAAGGGCTATAAGGTTGTAACCAGCTCAACCACTAAAGGAATACGAGTCATGATAGATCCAGCCAACGACTATGCTATAGCACAGATTATTAGAGAAAAAATTATTGCTGATAATAGTTTGAATATGCAATCTGCTTGGGTGTTTAAGTGGGCATCCCTTACACCTCAATAAAATAAAAAGGAGTCCGAAGACTCCTTTTTTTATTCATGTAGGTTTGTCGTGATTTTCTGCATAATTTGCAGTAACACGTCGAATTCACTTTGTAGCGGCGTACTTTTACGAGTGACTAGCGCTAAAGTGCGACTCGGGGCATCTTCAATTGGTTTTGCAGTAATTTGATCATTAAACTTGATCATACTGTTATCAATTGCAATTTCTGGTAAAAGGGTAAAACCTAAATCAGAAGAAACCATTTCAACTAAAGTTGGTAGAGAGCTTGCTTTTAAACGGTTGTCGTTTTTACGTTCACCGATAGGGCATGCACTTAAAACGTGGTCACGTAAACAGTGGCCTTCTTCAAGCAAAATTAATCTCGATAAATCAAGATCATCTAGGGAGTTTGCTTGCAAAGCATTTGTATCTTGCTTACTACATACAAGGTACAAATTTTCTTTCGAGATTTCAGCGACTTTTAGGCCTCTAGTATCAAACGGTAGAGCAAGAACAATCATGTCTAGATTACCGTGTTCTAGACGCTCTACAATTTTTTCACTTTGAGCTTCATGCAGATGCAACTGAATTTTAGGTAACTGCTGATGCACTTCATCAAGTAACCGTGTCAGGATAAAAGGTGCAATGGTTGGGATAACGCCCAAATGCAAATCACCTGTTAACGGTTCACTCATTTCACGGCTCAAACGCATTAAATCTTGAGCATCTGCTAGTAATACACGGGCACGAGCAACAACTTGTTCACCCAATGGTGTTAAACGCACATTCTGACGGTCACGCTCTACCAGAACGCCACCTAACAATCGTTCAAGCTCCATGATGCCGCCTGATAACGTCGATTGCGTGACAAAAGAGCGGCGTGCTGCTTCAGTAAAATGCAAAGTTTCCGACAACGTAACTAAATATGATAGCTGTCTTAGTGAGGGTAATGCAGCCATAGTGTCCTAGTATGATGATTTAAAATGATGCGCAAATAAACCGCTAAGCTGAGGAATAAAATGTGCAGGGATATCATGCCCCATTCCATCAATTAATTCAAACTTAGCACCGGAAATTGCTTTTGCTACAGCCTTACCATGACTAGGTGGAAGTAAGCGATCACGAGAGCCATGTAAGACTAACGCGGGTTGCTTAATTTCACGGTCCAGTTGAAGTAAGGAGCCTGTACATAATATTGCTAAAAACTGTTGAAGTACACCAGCAGGATAATAGCTACGTTGATAAAGTTTGCGTGCAGTTTGCATTGCTTCAATCTGGTTGACGTAACCAGGTGAACCAATCAATTGAAATAGTTTTAAACTGTGATTAACAATACCTTCTTCGTCACGTGACTCAGGTTTGCCAATTAAACTCAAAAGCTGTTTCGGAAAAGGAGGGGGTAAAAAAGGCTGATTATTACTTGTAAACATGAGCCCTAATTTCTCAACCTTTTCAGGATATTTTGCTGCAAGAATTTGAGCGATCATCCCGCCCATTGATGCACCAATGACATGTGTCTTAGCCACGCCTAAGCGGTCAATGAGCATTGATACGTCATCTGCCATATCATGCAGAGTATAAGGGGCACCTTGATTACTTAGTCCGAGCGCAAAGCGACCCATCAATTTAACCGTATTTAGCCGTTTACCTTCATGACGTACTTTTGAAGAAAGGCCAATATCACGGTTATCAAAACGAATAACACGAAAACCTTGATCAATGAGTGATTTACAGAAGAAATCCGGCCAGAAAAGCATTTGAGCGCCAAGACCCATAATCAGCAAAATGGTTGGATGTTCCGGTTTTCCACCTACTTCTACATGTAGCTCAATACCATTGCCTAAGTTGACCTTGGTTTCTTGCATGAAGGATGTGTACGGCGAAATGTTAAACTGTAAGGCACTATTCATGTTATTCATTCCTTAAAGGAATACTCACAAAAGAGTATTCCTGATTCAAACCTTATGCTTGGGCTGGAATAAGATCTGGAACAAGCTTTGTTAAAGTTAAGCGTTGTTTACCTGCTGTTGCACCTAACAATACGAAACCACGCAATGTTCCTTCATTGTCAATTGCTTTAGCAAGCATACCATCGTCGAACTCTTCTGTTTCCCAGTTCACTTCTACATCCATTGGAGCTGGTAACACTGTAAGTGGAGCTGCAGGAGTTTTTACTGCAACTGGCATAGCAGGATAGTGCACGGCAGTTTGTTGTCCGCTGAGGGTTTTTGCAAGAGCACGAGCTTGCTGCATAATCGGCATTACATACGGAAGTAGCGTGCCATTTACTTCAGCGCAATCGCCAATCGCATAAATATCGGCTTGATTTGTTTCAAGTAAACTATTGGTAATAATTCCACGGCTTGTTTGAATATCTGCACTTTTAGCAAGTGAAATATTTGGCTGTAAACCAATCGCTGAAAGAACGATGTCGGCTACCAAAGTTTGGCCGTTTGCGAGTGTAATCGCATAATCTTCGCCATTATTAATTTTACTAACTTTTTCAACGGTTGTGCCTAATGCAAATTTAACACCAGCCTCTTCGAGATTTTGCTGGAATGCAGAAGCAATATGACCTGGCAATAAGCGACCTAATGGTTGAGGTGCCAAATCAATGACAGTAATGTCATATTCACTGTGAAGTAAGTCATTGGCGAATTCACAACCAATTAAACCAGCACCTAAAATAACAACACGTTTGTCTTTACGTTGAGCTAGATTTTCACGGAAAGCACGATAGTCAATGAGTGAGTTCACTACATGAATGTCATCGCTGCCATCGCCTGCAATTGCAAGACGAATTGGGTTAGCACCAACAGCTAAAATCAGTTTTGAATAGGGTTGATTCGAAATTACCCCGTCTTTTTCAAGAACAAGCTCATGACGTTCAGCTAAAATTTCTTTTACAAAAGTGAAAGGCTCAATACGCATATTGAGTTGGGTACCCATTTTAGCAGCATCACCTAAAGCAATCTGTTCAGGTGCTTTTTTACCTGCAAATGCATTTGATAATGTTGGTTTTGCATAATTCACTGCATCATCCGCACAAATCATCACAAGTTCTTGCTCTGGGCTAAGCTTACGAAACTCACGTGCTAAGGTATAACCTGCCATGCCTGATCCGATAATGACGATAGGATGCATTTTTCTCTCCAGAGTTAGAATTGTTTATTTAATACGGTGATTGGGAATATTCGTAAAAAAGACCATGTCAATCATGGCCTTTTGCTTTAAATCATTAGATTTCGATCATTTCGAAGTCAGCTTTTGAAACGCCGCAATCAGGGCAAGTCCAGTCATCAGGGATATCTTCCCATTTTGTTCCAGCTGCAATGCCGTCTTGTGGCCAACCCTCTGCTTCATCGTAAATCCATCCACAAACGATACATTGATATTTTTTCATGAGACTCTCCGCACTGATAAGTTTGCTCAAAGCTGCCTTTCAGTAAAACTATTCCATCTATTAATAATGTAACCACGATCCGGTCAATAATAACCAATGTGCCTTTGATCGGATATCAAATTTTTACGCAGTTCTACATTTAATGTAAAGCAAATAACGGAGTTTAATCATTCGTAAGCAAAGATGAATGGCAGGTTAGGACAAATAAGTGGTTTTTTAGGCAAAACTTGAGCATAAATTAATAATAACTAATACATTCTTAACGTTAATTTTAAACTTAATCTTGTTTGTGAAATTATTAAGAGATAAAAAGTTTCTGCTCATTTAAAACATTTATATAATAAGAAAGCTAAATAACAACAAATAAAGATTCAACAGATGTCATCATTAAACGCGAAAATTAAAATTCGGCAGTATAAGAACGGAATAAATCAGGGAAGTTAAGTATGGAAAATTTAGTATACGAAGTAGAAATTGAGGCACCTATAGAAAAAGTATGGGAATTACTTTGGAATAACGAGACATATAATGCTTGGACAAAATTTTTTGCTCCAGATTCCTCAATGCGTACCGATTGGCAAATCGGTGGCAAAACTTATTTCCTAGATGGTGAAGGCAATGGCATGGTTTCCACCATTGAAGAATTGAAAAAGCCGGAAATCTTGATTTTTAAACATTTAGGAATGATTAAGGATGATAAGGAAGATTTAGAAAGTGAAGAAGTTAAAGGCTGGAGTGGTTCTCTAGAAAAATATTTTTTAAGCCAATACGATAATGTAACTACTTTAAAAGTTGAATTAGCCACCTTACCTGAATATATGGGTATGTTGAAAAGTGGCTTCGTTCAAGGTTTTGAGGTGATTAAGAAATTAGCAGAAGAAAAATAGGCAATCGGCATCAATTTAAGCCAAATATTTTTTATAAATTTTCATAATCAAATCATTGATACGAGAAGGGTAGGCCAAACGATGATGTCCGCCTTCAAAGGTTTCAATATTCATGTAGGGTGCAAGTGTTTCTTGAACCTGATACATATCAAGTTGCTCATCTCCTAATTCTAAATAAGCCATTTTAGGATTAGAGAGGGTAAGTTCCTCTTCGGAAAGCTGAGGATAATCAGGTCGAAAACTAGGCGTAAGACTTGGATTTGCCACAATCACAGCTAATTTATGTTGAGCGGCAGTTTTTAAGGCCCAATATCCTCCAAGGCTGTGACCAACCAGTAAATCTGGTTTAATCGTCTGAATAGCCTGATGATAGAAGTACTCAACAGACGCATAACTTAGGTTACGATAATCAACGTCAATACAAAATTTTTCAGGATGTAAAATGGCGTGGAACTTTGTCGATTCACGAGAAGAATCCAAGCCATGTAAAAATAGAATTTTCATTATTTACGACACAATCTCATTGATAAAATAAAAGGCAAAAAGGGCCTTTGAATATCGAGGTTATTTGGATTTTTTTATATTTTACTAAAAGCTTTAAAAAATGATCTTAGCGATTGGTCTAAGTCATTTTGCCTTTAAAAAGTACGGCTCGTTTCCATAAATTGTCTTTTTTCATTTTTGTTTGATTGAAATCATTCGAAAAACTCCTGCAATCTGTTAAGCTATGCCACTTCATTTTTACTTAATCGAGGCAGAGATGACGCAACAAAACGCTCAATCGACTTCTGAACCAACTATTTCCGAAAACGATTTAATTGCACAGCGTCATGCCAAATTAAAGCAAATCCAAGATGTTGCAAAGGAAACTGGAAAGAGTCCTTGGCCAAATACTTTTAAGCGTGAACATTACGCAGCTGATCTACAAGAACAATTTAAAGATCAGTCGAAAGAACAAATTGAAAGCGCTGAGCATGTCTATGTAAAAGTGGCCGGCCGTGTCATGTTAAACCGTGGTTCTTTCATGGTGATTCAAGACATGACAGGTCGTATTCAGTTATATGTTGACCGTAAAGGCTTACCAAAAGATATTCTTGAAACCATTAAAGGTTTAGATCTCGGTGACATTATTGCTGCCGAAGGTTATATCGGACGTTCAGGCAAAGGTGACTTATATGTTCATCTTGAAGGTTTTGAACTTCTTACAAAATCTCTTCGTCCGTTACCAGATAAATTTCATGGCTTAAATGACACAGAAGTTAAGTACCGTAAACGCTACCTTGACTTAATTGTGAATGAAGAAACACGTAAGACTTTTGAAATCCGTGCCAAAGTTGTTGCAGGTATTCGAGCATTCTTAAACAATGAGCGTTTCATGGAAGTTGAAACGCCAATGATGCATGTGATTCCAGGTGGTGCTTCTGCACGTCCATTCGAAACACATCACAATGCTTTGGATATGCCTTTATTCTTACGTATTGCGCCTGAACTTTATTTGAAGCGTTTAGTTGTGGGTGGTTTTGAGCGTGTGTTTGAAATCAACCGTAACTTCCGTAATGAAGGGGTGTCAACACGTCACAACCCTGAATTCACGATGATCGAGTTTTATCAGGCATATGCTGATTATAAAGACCTAATGGCATTGACTGAAAATATGCTTGAAAAGTTGGCTTTGGATATTCTAGGTACAACTGATGTTCCTTACCAAGGTGAAGTATTTAGCTTCAAAGGACCATTCAAGAAAATCTCTATGTTCGATGCGATCTTAGAGAATAATCCGCAGTTCACACCTGAAAATGTAGGTGATCGCGAGTTTCTTGCAAAATTTATTCGTGAAGAGTTGAAAGAAGAGGTTAAGCCAGGTTTTGGTTTAGGTAAGCTTCAAACAATCGTATTTGAAGAAACTGTTGAAACTAAACTTCGTCAGCCAACATTTATTACTGATTACCCAGCGGAAACTTCTCCATTGGCGCGTCGTAATGATGACAATCCACACGTTACAGATCGTTTTGAATTCTTCATCGGTGGTCGTGAGTTAGCAAATGGCTTCAGCGAGTTAAATGACCCAATCGATCAAGCTGAGCGTTTCCAAGCGCAAGTTGCTGAAAAAGACGCTGGTGATGATGAAGCAATGCATTACGATGCAGAGTTTGTTGAAGCACTTGAATATGGTTTACCTCCAACAGCAGGTGAAGGTATTGGTATTGACCGTTTGGTTATGTTATTTGCTGACGCACCAAGTATTCGTGATGTAATTTTATTCCCGCATATGCGCCGTAAAGAAGGTTAATCTTCTAAGATGCAAAAAGGCAGTATTTATACTGCCTTTTTTATTACTTTTTATATCTAGAAACTTACCTAATTATACTAATCTTAAGATAGCGTTAAAAAATGTAATTGCACAGTTTAACAATTGCAAAGTTGTGATAAAAAATTTAAGGTGTTGCTCATAAATAACTTTGAGAATTGGCTGGCATGTTTCTAAGAAAAACACTTTCAATTGCAATATTGGCAACTGCTTCATCCGCTATTTTTGCACAAGGTTTAGTGCTAAATAATGAAGACTTACGTACCGACTTAAACTGGTTAAATCAACAAGGTGTTATCAGTATTAGCACTTCAACTTGGCCGTTAAGTGGTGATGAAATTCAAAGAGCACTTTCTCAAGCAAAAGTGACGCATCCAGCTCAACAAAAAGTTATTAATTCAGTACTTAATGCGTTAAAAGCAGATAACAATACAGTTAAAGTGGGTGCTTTTGCTGAATCTGATATTAAAAATATTCCACAAGCATTTGGCGATAACCAAAAATCACAGTACCAAGGTTCATTAGAGTTTAATGCTGGCGGTGAAAACTGGGACGCTAAAATCCGAGTAAATGCAGAAAAAGACCCACAAATTGATAATGGTCAAGATGTCAATGTTGAGGGTTCATATGTCGCTGGTAAACTTTGGAATCAATGGGTAGTTGCAGGTCAAATTCCAACATGGTGGGGACCTGGACATGATGGTAGCTTAATTCGTGGTGATGCAAGTCGACCAGTTTATGGGGTAACTGCACAACGTGCTGTGCAAAATGCTTTTGAGACAAAATGGTTGTCTTGGATTGGACCTTGGCAATATCAAGCTTTTGCTGGTCAATTAGATGATTATAAAATACATAATGCAAAATTAATTGGGATGCGTTTAACTGCACAACCATTTCCTGCTTTAGAACTTGGTGCTTCTAGAGCGATTCAAATTGGTGGAGATGGTCAGCCAAATAGTTTTAAAGCCTATTGGAATGCGATTATCGGTAAAGATAATGGTTGTACTGAAAGTAGTTGTGTAGGCGAAGATAATGCATCTAATCAGTTAGCAGGTTTTGATGCTCGTTTACAATTACAACCGTTGTTTAATATCCCAGTCAGTGTTTACGGGCAATATGTAGGGGAAGATGAGGCGGGTGGTTTACCATCTAAAAAAATGTATTTGGCTGGAGCAGATTATTCTTCAATAGTTAATAATATGCCTTATCAACTCTATGCTGAATGGGCAGATACACGTACAAATGGTGATGCAAGAGGGATTTCATATAATCACCACCAATATACAGATGGCTATTATCAACATGGTTTCTCGTTAGGTCATGCGATGGGTGGTGACGGGCAAATGTATTCGGTGGGTGGCGATATCCGCTTTGATGTCATGAACCGTTTAAGTGGTCGCGCTATGGTGGTTAAAGTTAACCAATCTAACTTGGCAATCAATAAAGCATTCCCTAAAGATGATGAAATTAAAGCACTTGATTTAACGTGGACGCATTTCATCAAACCTGATCTTCCATTAAAAATTAATGGATGGGTAAGTGATTCGGATCTTGAGGGTAATGATGCAGGTGCATCTATTGGTGTTGAAATTCCATTAGAACGTAAAATGTTTGGTTTCTAAGATTAGATCATGTTTTAGAAAAGAGAAGCGATTAATGCTTCTCTTTTTTATGGCTTTTAAAGAAAACTAAAGACTAGAACATGATTTGCTTAAGTTGGTTACACAAGCTAGGATTACAAAGTTATGCAAGTGAATCAGCATATTACATGTATATGATTAAATCGAATATCAATATGAAAAAACAAGCAAAAGGAATCGGTTTTAAATCACTATAATGCATAACTAATGCTATAAGCCATATAAAGGCTTGTGGTTGGATTATCTATCACGAAAAATTGGAGTTGTTATGGCACTCGTTCCTCCACATGGTCTTCTAGGTGGTGGTTTAATACTACTTCTAGATTTTATGGGCAAAATGGATAGAGAAGGACGTGTTCATGACTGAATCAAGACTCACACATCTCAAACAGCTTGAAGCGGAAAGCATTCATATCATCCGTGAAGTTGCTGCAGAATTCGAAAACCCAGTCATGCTTTACTCAATTGGTAAAGACTCGGCTGTTATGCTTCATCTTGCGTTAAAAGCATTTTATCCAGCTAAACTTCCATTCCCATTATTACATGTAGATACGGGTTGGAAATTTAAAGACATGATCGCGTTTCGCGATAACATGGCAAAAACTCATGGTTTTGACTTAATTGTTCATCAGAACAAAGAAGGCCGTGAAGCTGGGATCAACCCATTTGATCATGGTAGTTCAAAATATACCGATATTATGAAAACCCAAGCTTTAAAACAGGCTTTGGATAAATATCAATTTGATGCTGCTTTTGGTGGTGCACGTCGTGATGAAGAAAAATCACGTGCAAAAGAGCGTGTTTACTCATTCCGCGATAGCAAACACCGTTGGGACCCGAAAAACCAACGCCCTGAACTTTGGAATCTTTACAATGGTAAAGTGAACAAAGGTGAAAGTATTCGTGTATTCCCTTTATCTAACTGGACTGAGTTGGATATCTGGCAATATATCTATTTAGAAAATATTCAAATCGTTCCTCTTTATTTCTCTGCTGTTCGTCCAGTAGTAGAGCGTAGCGGTACGTTAATCATGGTTGATGATGAGCGTATGCGTCTAAAAGAGGGTGAAGTTCCACAGATGAAGTCTGTACGTTTCCGTACGCTTGGCTGTTACCCGTTAACTGGTGCAGTTGAGTCTGAAGCAGATACGTTACCTGAAATTATCCAAGAGATGCTTTTAGCCACGAGTTCTGAGCGTCAAGGTCGTATGATTGACCATGATGAAGCGGGCTCAATGGAAAAGAAAAAGCAAGAAGGCTATTTCTAAGACAATTTCTAAATTTGTGGAGTTTGAGCAATGTCTCATCAATCAGAATTAATCAGTCAAGATATCTTGGCCTATTTAAAGCAACATGAACAAAAAGACCTTCTACGCTTTTTGACTTGCGGTAACGTAGACGATGGTAAAAGTACGCTTATTGGACGTTTACTCTACGATTCAAAATTGATTTATGAAGATCAATTGCAAGCTGTAACGCGAGACAGTAAAAAAGTAGGAACTACGGGTGATGCACCAGACTTGGCGTTACTAGTAGATGGCCTTCAAGCAGAACGTGAACAAGGTATTACCATTGACGTAGCATACCGTTATTTCTCAACAGAAAAGCGTAAGTTTATTATTGCGGATACTCCAGGGCATGAGCAATATACACGCAACATGGCAACAGGTGCGTCAACTGCGGACTTGGCAATCATCCTGATCGATGCACGTTATGGTGTACAAACTCAAACTCGTCGCCATACGTTTATTGCAAGTTTGCTTGGTATTAAAAATATTGTTGTTGCAATCAATAAGATGGACTTGGTTGAATATTCACCTGAGCGTTTCACTGAAATTCAGATTGAATATGATGCTTTCGTAAGCCAATTAGGTGATCGTCGTCCAGCCAATATTCAGTTTGTACCAATCTCTGCCTTAAATGGCGATAATGTTGTGAATCCGTCAGCTCATACGCCGTGGTACAAGGGTCAAACCTTGATGAGCATTCTTGAGTCGGTGGAAATTAGTCGTGAATCAAACAAACACGAATTCCGTTTCCCTGTTCAGTATGTAAATCGTCCAAACCTTGATTTCCGTGGTTTTGCGGGTACTGTTGCTTTAGGTGAAATCAATGTTGGTGATGAGATTGTTGCACTGCCATCAGGTAAGCGTTCAACAGTTAAAGAAATCGTTACTTTTGATGGAAACCTTGAGCAGGCTGTAGCGGGTCAAGCGGTTACATTGACCCTGAATGATGAAATTGATATTAGCCGTGGTAACGTTTTGGTACGTGCTGGCGAGCAACCGTTAATTTCACGTAGTGTTCGTGCTTCAGTGGTGTGGATGAATGAACATCCGCTCGTGAAAGGTAAGTTATACAACGTTAAGATTGGTACCCAGACTGTTCCTGCTAAAGTCACTAATATTCACTATCGAGTGAATGTGAATACACTTGAACATACTCATGTGGAAGAGCTTGAGTTAAATGCAATTGCAGATGTTGTAGTTGAGTTCGATGCGCCAGTTGTGTTTGATCAATATCAAGATTCTCGTTATACAGGTTCATTCATCTTCATTGACCGCTTAAGCAACGTAACTGTTGGTGCAGGTATGGTTGAGGCTGCTGTTGAATGGACTGCACATAGCAATCCTGTAACAGCTGAAGATCGTGCTGCACGTTTGGGCCAAAAGCCAGCGGTGATTGGGATTTCTGCACAGTTAATCGAGAAAGCTCAAGTTTTAGAAAGTTTATTGATCCAACAAGGTGTAGTTGCGATTGCAAAAGCCAACTTAACTGCTGATCAAATTACTTTATTGCGTGAGACAGGTGTTGTAGTTATTACTACGGCTGTGGATGGTACAGATACAGAAGTTACTGCTGAAACCGTTGAAGAGGCAGCTGAAAAAGTTGTGGAATTAGTTCGTCTTTAATAGACTGAATTGATTTTGAAAAAACCCGCGTAAGCGGGTTTTTTTGTATTGTGTATACTCTATATTTTTATATAACTACATCTCTAATATATGAAACTTGAAACCCTTAATAAAAATGCTGAATTCTATATCGCTTCACTAGCTTTGGGAGTTTTAGAGGGAATGAAACAGGGAATTCTTTCTCCTGAAGCTGGAATATGGTCTTTAGCAAGGTCGAGCTTTTCTAATGAACTTTTAAAATCTACAATAATTTCTAACGATCTAAAATATGTAATCGCATGTTTTGATGAGATTGATGCTTTATCTAGCTTTGATGGAGGAGAGGTAAAGCAACAGCAAATGATTGATGAATTGAAAGAGAGATGTCTAAGTTGTTTGCAGGGGGTTGATTATAAAAATCTTGATATGAAAATGACATCTTCAATAAATGATGAAGATGATTTATAGATTATGTCTGATTGTTCCGCTTATCAAGAAGCTGGAATAATCAAAAAATTAAAAAATATTTTGGGTTTTTTGAATCAGATGCTCTTTTATATCTTTAGGATAGTTCTGAATCATCTTTAAAAATATATCTCGATCACCTTGATATAAGGCACGTGTTGCTTCTTCGTAATTTGGCATATTGCCCAACATGGCAGACATAAAACGGTCGATGGCTTGTTTAGCGAGCATAATATTACCTTCAGAATTTGAGTTATTTAACTCTTTATCAATTAACTTACGAATTACTGCTGATGCACTCGCACTTTGTTGATCTAACCAATCCCAATGTTTTTTCTGTAAAGTGATTTCACGAGAAATTACTCCGAGTTTAGGTCGTCCAACTTTTTTAATTTCTTCTGGTTCAGCATAACGTTGTTGAATTTCCTGTTCCGAACCAGAAAGATCAAGATCAATTTGTTGACCTGTTTGATCATTAAAAATCAGAATATTTTCCGTTGTTTTCGGAAGATCTTTGAGTTTTTTTGCAAGTTCAATAAGGGAGTCACTCGCAATAAGCGTGCTTCCAGTGAAGGCAGTATAGGTGATTTTAGTATTCATTTTAGCCATATATTTTTATCTGGGTAAAATAATATTATCAGGGTAAAATTAATTTGGCAAATAATTAAAATTATAACCAAAGAATTATTTGATTTTATGAGTGTAGTCGATGAAGTTAGGACTATAAAAATAGTCAAGATAATGAGCTATTTAAAATTTTACTCTGCTTTAGTATTGCTTTTATGAGAGAATACGCCTTTAGTTGTATGTATAGAGACTCCTATGTTTGAGCAATCTCCTGAATCTTTAAGCGATATCGAAATTTTAGACATTTTACAGTCGATGAAAAAAGATAAGCTAGATACGGAAGCAAATGAGATCATCCGTAACGGGGGAAAAGCAGGACGCCAGGAAGCACATAAACAGGCTTTAGTGGCACTGAATACAAATTTTGAAGAAAAGTTTGTAGAGGCAGTTACTCTTGCACTAGGTTTAAATGCAGCTCAAGCTAAAAAAATTCGCTATAAAAAAGATCGAATTCGTATTTTAAAAGCGCGTGGTATTGATTATTTAGCTATTGATGGTGCAGAAACAGCGCAAGTTTTGGCACAAATTTCACAAGCGATTGTTCGAGAAGATGCAATAGTTACTCATGACTTACATGACATCTTCCCATTTTGGAAAGAAGGTTGGCCAATGGTGCAATTTGATAATGCCTATAAAATTTTAGAAGAAGATATTAGCTTGCACTTTCATGCGTTCTTAGACGCCATGATTGAGTATATAAATAAATAAAAATAAAAGCCCCGTTTGGGGCTTTTATTTTTAGGGGAATAATTAAAGTGTACTAAAGAGCGGGAAAACGCCAATCACTAATGCAGTGCCCATCAAAACCATACATGTTATAAATGCCCATTTAAATGTGAACTTTTGATGGTCAGCAAAGTCAACTTTAGCAAGACCGCATAACAAGTAAGTTGATGGAACAAGAGGCGATAGTAAGTGTACTGGTTGACCTACAATTGATGCACGAGCAATAGCTTCTGGGCTAATACCGTAATGTGAAGCCGCTTCAGCAAGAATTGGTAAAACACCATAGAAGAATGCATCATTTGACATAAAGAATGTTAAAGGCATACTGACTAAAGCGGTAATCGGTGCAAGATATGGGCCCATGCTTGGAGGAATCATTGCGACGAATTCTTTAGACATCGCCTCAACCATACCTGTACCAGATAAAATCCCTGTGAAAATACCTGCAGCGAAAATTAAACCTACAACAGCTAAAATACTATCTGCATGCATTGCGATACGCTTTTTCTGCATATCAACATCAGGATAGTTAATCAGCATTGCAATACAGAACGCTAGCATGAATAGCACTGACATTGGCAAAATGCCTTTGATTAATGCAATCATGAGAATAATAGTAAGTACCATATTTACTTTGCGTAAATGTGGACGTGTCGCTTCAGGGTCTTTTGACACGGTAATATTGTCACCATGATGACTTTCAAGCTCAATCACGCCTAAACGTTTTTGCTCATAACGGCCATATAAATATGCCAAGAAGAATAACCAGCCAATACTAATGATCATTGGAAGGATCATTGGTACGAAAATATGGCTTGGATCAACTTGTAACGCACTTGCAGCACGAGCAGTAGGACCACCCCATGGCGTTAGGTTCATTACACCACTACATAAAAGCATAAGCGCAGTCATGATGAGTGTGTTCATTCCTAGACGTTGATAAAGTGGCAACATTGCAGCCACACAGATCATATAAGTGGTTGAGCCATCACCATCTAAAGAAACGAGAGTGGTTAAAAAGACAGTTCCTAGAGTAATTTTTAAAGGATCGCCTTTAACTTTTTTCAAAATCCATTTAACCGGCGGGTCGAAAAGACCTGCATCGATCATTAAGGCAAAATACAAAATTGCGAATAAAAGCATTACGCCAGTTGGCGCTAATTTTTTGATGCCATCCAGCATCATCTCACTGAGACCTTTAAGTTCAATGTGACTTAAACTTTCAAAGTAATGACCTAGGCCCCAAGCAATGAGAGAAAAAATAAACGGGATGAGAATTAAAGCAATAATAGGGCTTAAACGTTTGGACATGATTAAGTACATGAAGCACAAAATCATGCCAACACCAAGTAATGTCAGCATACAATCAATCCTTTGCCTATAGTTTTACTGAACAAGTTTATTCAAAACTCTGACCTTGGTTATTCTTATTAATTTTTATTAAAAAGACAAATAATATATTTAGTTTATTTGGTTAATATATATTCGTTTGGATAGGTATATTTAGATGAAATACTGAACATATATATTAAGATTATAATGGTTTTATAATAAATGAATGCTATTATAAAATAATATAAAGGTATTATAAAAATAAAAATTATATGGCATTTTTTTTAATTATATATATTTTGATGAGTGAAATGAGAAGAAGAAGCATTTAGGGGCTTACTTTGAGCTAAGCTACATAAGTTTGTTTGCAATGTAAATGGGGCTTAATCACTTTATAAGCAGTTAAGAGATATAGATTATTTTATTAATTTTCAGTATTTAAGCTTTAATAGAGTTGTTAAATAAAATAATAATACTTTTAGATTAAAAGAGCAAATTGAATAAATGAATCTAAAATAATTATTACATATATTTAAAAAAGTTATTTAGTTTTAAAAAAATACCCCAGCTAAATTGTGGGGCATTTAAATTAATAACGATTAGTTTTCATCAATTGATGAGTGTGTTTCGGTTTGTTCTAAAATCCGAGTTACAAGAAGTTGGTCAATTTTAAAATGGTCGACATCGACAACTTCAAATTTATATCCACCAAATTCCACAAAATCTGCTGGACGTGGAATTTTGCGTAAACGGTACATCATGAAACCTGCAAGCGTCTCATAGTTTTCTTCATCAGGCATTTCATCAATTTCAAGAGCATGTCTTAGGTCATCAATTGGTGTGCTGCCATCAATTAACCATGAGTTATTATCACGTTTAATGATTTGCTGTTCTTCTTCAATAGGAGTAACCCAATCACCCATAACTGTAATCATAATATCGCTTAATGTAATCACTCCGACAACGAGTGCATATTCATTGATAACGACAGCAAATTTTTCTTTTGTAGAACGAAAACGGTCAAGTAGTTCAGAGAGTGTGAGAGTGTCGGGAATCATGAGTACAGTACGAATGGTAGACTCATTTAATTGAGTTGGTGATTGATTATTTAAAATACGTACTAAGAAATCTTTAGCATCAACATAACCAATAACCTGATCAATATTTTCATTACACACTAAAAATTTTGAGTAAGGATATTCTGCTAATTTTTGACGAATACTATCTTCATGTTCGTTTAAGGTGAAATAAACGACGTTCTCGCGTGTCGTCATGCTTGAAGGTACGGTACGTTCTTCTAGTTCAAAAACATTCTCAATAAAGTGGTGTTCTTGTTTTTGAAGTACGCCGGCTTGAGCGCCCGCATCCATGACCGCTGAGATATCATCAAAAGTAATGTTATCTTCGCGTGTTGTATTGACTTTAAATAAGCGAAATAACAGATTCGCAATAGCATTAATTCCCCAAGCTAAGGGTTTACACACCTTAATAAAAACTTGAATTGGGTTAATAACGCTAATTGCAATTTTTTCAGGTGCAATCATTGCCAAGCGCTTTGGCATAAGATCGGCAAATAAAATAAATAGAGAAGTTACTAAAGTGAAGGAGAGGGCAAAACCGATAGTTTGTGTCCATGGACCTTCATAAAAGCGGTCAACTAAAGTGACAAAAAAGGGACGAAAAGCAGCTTCCCCCAAAATACCGCCTAAAATTGCAACTGCATTTAGGCCAATTTGAGAAGCTGCAAAAAAATCGGCAGATTGTTCTTGTAGATCAAGTACTTGTTGGGCACGTTCTTCGCCAGCTTCGGCTAAAATTTTTAACTTTACTTTTCTGGCACCAGCCAATGCAATTTCAGTTAAAGATAAAAAGCCTGCTGCGATGATGAGCAGTACGATGATAATGATATTTTGAAAGAGACTCACAAATCACCCGAGGTTCATCATTATTATGACTATGTTTTAACACAAAAAAGCGCTGAGGTAATCAGATTGATTGCTCAGCGCTTGAAGATAATGTCTAAAATCGACAATTAAATTAAAATTTATTTAATAGTGAGAAAATTGTGAATTGTTGGTTAGAAATTCACGATTTTCTTCTTCAATCATTTGACGAGCAACAAATAAAATAAGTTGGCGCAACCAGCGATGAGCTGGATGATGATGTAATAACGGGCACCAAGCCATTTTAAGTTCAAATTCTGGAATATAAAAAGGAGGATCTTTTATAACCAGTTTTGGATTTTGAGTTTGTAGGCGTGCCATTCGAGTTGGAAGGGTGGCAATCAAGTCAACATTTTGAGCAAGTAATGCTGGCATTTGGTAGTGACGAGTAAATACAGAAATTTTACGACGTTGACCAATACGTTCTAATGCCTGATCGATCCAGCCTAAACCGCCTTGTTTATCTGGATTTACACCAAAGCCTACACCCATACCTGTTTTAGAAACCCAGATATGTTGCGCATCTAGATAACTTTTGAGATTCAAATGGGTTACAGCAGGGTGTTTGTCATTAAGAATACAGCTGAAACTATCACGCCAAACTAACACTTGGTGGAAACTTTGCGGTATTTCATTAAATCTATTAATCGCAAGATCGACTTTACCTTGTTCCATGTCTCTATAAGACACATCACTTGGTGTAAGAAAGTCGAGTACAACATTTGGAGCTTCAGAGCGTAGAGCTTTGACAAGACGAGGGACTAAAGTTGCCTCGGCATAGTCAGATGTCATAATGCGGAAAACGCGATTACTTGTATAAGGGCGGAATTCGGTACGGGGTTCCAAAATCATGGAAAGATCAGAAAGGGCATCACGAATACGAGGTTGTAATTCAAGTGCACGTTCTGTTGGGGTCATCCCTTCGGAAGAACGGATAAGAAGCGGATCATTAAATAAATTACGTAAGCGACGTAAAATATTACTCATTGCAGGCTGAGTTACCCCAAGCTGTTCGGCTGCGCGCGTAACATTTTTTTCACGAAGAAGTACATCAAGATATATTAATAGATTAAGATCTACTCGCTCCAGATTCATAAAAAAAATACCGAAAATAAAACCCTGAAATTGTTTCAAATTATGCCATATTTAATAATCATTGTGTGAAAAAATGATGAGAAAAGCGACATTTTTTGTAGGAATTAAGTAGGGTGGAAAGACGTTTCAAAGGCACGTTTTTACTGTCTTTGCTCAGTTTTGAATGAAAGAAATCTAAATAGAATATATTTATGAATAACTTCTCAATTTCTAGCATATCAATTGACTTTTTGCATTGGCAAAAATAGCCTAATTTGCAATTGACTTTTAGATTTAAAAATGAGTGGAAAATCTCCAAAAATTGTATGAAAATAAGACTTAGGGATTTTTTAGAATAAAACTCTATACTCCTTTAGGATAATTTTGTTTTTATAAACAAAGTGTTAAAGTTTTTAGTTTTATCTATAATATCGATTTATTGGTATATTTTTTAAATAAATACTGAAGATTAACAAAGGATATTGGATTAATTGATTGGCTAAGTCTAAGCTGTGTTCATGAGGAAGCAGCTGGTGTCATAAGAAATTTAAGTAACGTGACTCTAGGCTTCAATCGATGAAATCCTAAAATGAATACAGGACAATATCATGACTACATATCAAACAGCGATTGATGCAGTACGTCAATTAAAAGCAAAATTCGGCAATACTTGGGCAGACATTAGCCCAGAAGATGCTGCTCGTATGCAACTTCAAAACCGTTTCAAAACTGGTTTAGATATTGCTAAGTATACAGCTGCGATTATGCGTCGTGATATGGCTGAATACGATGCTGACTCAAGCAAATATACTCAATCATTAGGTTGCTGGCATGGTTTCATCGCACAACAAAAAATGATTGCGAACAAAAAATATTTCGGTACTACAAGCAAACGTTATATCTACCTTTCTGGTTGGATGGTTGCTGCTCTTCGTTCTGAATTTGGTCCACTTCCTGACCAATCTATGCACGAAAAAACTTCTGTTCCTGCATTGATCGAAGAAATCTATACTTTCTTACGTCAAGCTGACGCAAAAGAATTAAACGATTTATTCCGTGCACTTAAAAAAGCACAAGAAGCTGGTGATACTGCTAAAGCAGCTGAAATCACAGCTCAAATCGACAACTTTGAAACTCACGTTGTGCCAATTATTGCGGACATCGATGCTGGTTTCGGTAACGAAGAAGCAACTTACTTACTTGCTAAGAAAATGATCGAAGCTGGTGCTTGTGCGCTTCAAATCGAAAACCAAGTATCTGATGCTAAACAATGTGGTCACCAAGCTGGTAAAGTAACTGTTCCACACGAAGACTTCATCGCTAAGATCCATGCATTACGTTATGCATTCTTAGAAATGGGTCTTGAAGAAGGTATCATTGTTGCGCGTACTGACTCTGAAGGCGCTGACTTGACTCAAAAAATCCCAGTGGTTAAAGAGCCAGGTGACATCGCTTCTCAATACATCAGCTACTTAGATACTCAAGAAATTGACATTGCTGATGCTCAAGAAGATGAAATCTTAATCAAGCGTGATGGTAAATTACACCGTCCTAAGCGTTTACCTTCTGGCCTATATCAGTTCCGTGCTGACACTCAAATTGACCGTGTTGTACTTGACTGTGTGTCTAGCTTACAAAATGGTGCTGACCTTCTTTGGATCGAAACTGCGACTCCAAACGTAGAAGAAATCGCACACATGGTTAACCGTGTTAAAGAAGTTGTTCCAAATGCTAAGCTTGTTTATAACAACAGTCCATCATTCAACTGGACTTTAAACTTCCGTCAACAAGCTTACGACCGTTGGGTTGCTGAAGGTAAAGACGTTTCTGCATATGACCGCGCTAAATTAATGAGTGCTGAATATGACAACACTGAATTAGCTGCTGATGCTGATGACAAGATCCGTACTTTCCAAGCAGATGCTTCTCGTGAAGCGGGTGTATTCCATCACTTGATCACACTTCCGACTTACCACACTGCTGCTCTTTCTACTCATGAGCTTGCACAAGGTTACTTCGGTTCTGAAGGTATGTTGGCTTATGTTGCTGGCGTACAACGTAAAGAAATCCGCGGTGGTATCGCTTGTGTTAAACACCAAGCAATGGCGGGTTCTGACATCGGTGATGATCACAAAGAAATCTTCTCTGGTGACAACGCTCTTAAAGCACATGACGATGCTAAAAACACAATGAACCAATTCGCAGCTCACTAAGAATTGATTCATCAAAAAACCCGCTCAAATGAGCGGGTTTTTTATTATTAAAAATTATTTTTTCAAAACATAGTGTTCAGCTAAAGAGCCTTCAACTTTTTTACCTTCCATATCTAAAGCAGTTGCAGTGTTTTCACCAATAAAGAATTTACGGTTTTGACCTTTATCATCTAACGTAATAATTGAAGTATTATCTTTGTCGAAAGTAAAGGTACCATGGGTTTCAAATGGGTTTGTATCACCTTTACCAAGATAAGTTTCGGTCAGCTCGTAGGTTTTATCATCTTTAAGTTCTAATTCGGTTTTAATACCTTCACAGTCTGCGCATGGGAGAGTGCCTTTATATGTGCCGTCCCAATCGAGTGAATTTTCAGCTGTGTGTGCGGTATCTACAGCATTATTATTTGCTTCAGTGGTTTGCGCTGGAGCAGATGCTTGAGTTGTCGTCTCGGCTTTATTTTCATTTTTGCTACAAGCGGCAAGAAGGATACTTAAGAGTGCTACTGATAATAATGTTTTTTTCATGATGATCTAAACCTCGGAAAATAAATAAAAAACAAGTAAACAGGCTATGAAATATAAGAGCCTAATAAAAGTTTAAGTATGTAATTTAATTTTAACAAAAGGTAAAGTGAGTGAAATTTAATCAAAAAGAAAGATATAAAATTAAAAAAAGGTATCCACTAAAAAATTAAGTGAATACCTTTATATATTAAGGTTGCGAAGAAACCCCACCTAAAGAATCACAAGCTGATTTATAAAGTTGATATTGTTGCTTTAAAACTTCATCGAGCGGCATGTCAAATAACTCTTCACCATTTTTATAACTCTCTACATATGAAGTCGCCTTTTCTTTGCTTACCGCTAAAGACTGTTGGTAGTAAGAATTAATTGAGCTTGTTGCAATCTGACTTGTCTCAACATTTTTACATTCAAAATTATGGAGAATTTTCTCTGCACGTTTGACCTCACTAGATTGGCCAAAAATACACCCAGTTAAAAAGACAAGTGGCGTTAACACGAAAAAAAGTTTCATGGAGAGCAAGTATGGAAGCAACGGTGGGCGCTATTGTATAAATAATTCCATGAGTTACTGTGGTTTTATGTTAGACATTGATTGTTTTTTAACTCATTAAAATCAAAAAATTGTATCTAATTTTATCATTTTGCTTATTTTTATATTTGGTGCGTATTTTGCTTATAACTTTAAGCACTTATTTTGAACATATGAACCAGAATGAATCAGGTACAAACGTTTTCAAAAAACTCTTTAGCACCATTTTGGTATGCGCGATTAGAGCTCGGATTTTGTTTTGAAAATTCACGCACCATAATGAGTCATAGAAAACACCATGGCCCTGTAAGGGTGCAAAAAATGCTCTGGCCTGAAAAAACAGGTGTATGTCATGCGATTATTGTACATCCTCCAGCAGGAATTGCAGGAGGAGATCATCTTACTTTTCAAATTGAAACCAAAGATCAAGCTCATGCGGTTGTAACGACTCCTGGTGCTGGAAAGTGGTACAAAACTAATGAGAAACAGGCCTTTCAGCATATTCATCTTCATGTGCGAGATCGGTCTATTTTGGAGTGGGTTCCACAAGAAACGATGCTGTTTGATGGAGCTCTAGCACACTCAGAAACTCATATTCATCTTGATCTTGCTGCCAGTTTTATTGGCTGGGATATGTTGGTACTCGGGCGACAGGCACGTGCCGAACGTTTTGTGCAGGGAAGTTATCACAACCAGTTTAAGTTGTGGCGAGAACAAAAATTATTGGTTGCAGATACATTGTTTTTTGAAGGTGAAGATCGTTGGCTTAGTTCTTGTTTAGGTATGAATAATCAAGCCGTAATGGGAAATTTTTGGGCCGTAGCACCTGAGAAATATCGGTCTTCATTTTATTTAGAACAACAGCTCGAACTCATTCGCGAATTGATGATGCGTATGCAAGCACCTGTAACTTTAACATTATTAGATGATGTGGTTTGTGCGCGTTTCTTGGGAAATGATGTCCGACATTGTCATGATGCTTTTGCAGCCATAAGAGCAAGATTAAGACGTTATTGGTTTGATTTGGATGAAGAATTCCCAAGAATCTGGAGAACCTAAGTTACGTTAAATTGCGTATTTAAAAAACGATTAAAACAAGTATGCTGCTTTTGAGCACGTATTTTGCTTAAAGAAAGTTAGATGCTATTTAGGAAAGAGATATGGAACTCAATCCAACAGAAAAAGATAAATTACTTATTTTTACCGCAGGGCTAGTCGCTGAGCGCCGTAAATCTCGCGGCTTAAAGCTAAATTATCCGGAAGCTATCGCTTTTATTTCTGCTGCTTTGCTTGAAGGAGCACGGGATGGTATGACGGTGAGTGACTTGATGCATTACGGAACAACTTTATTAAAGCGCGAAGATGTGATGGATGGTGTGCCAGAAATGATTGCTGAGGTTCAGGTCGAAGCAACTTTTCCTGATGGCTCGAAATTAGTCACTGTTCATCAGCCAATTGTATAAAAGGAACGCTTATGATCCCCGGTGAAATCATTACTCCAGATGCAGACATTGAGCTGAATGTTGGGCGACAAACTTTAAAGATTGTAGTTGCTAATATTGGCGATCGGCCTATTCAGGTAGGTTCCCATTTTCATTTTTATGAAGCAAATGATGCGCTACAGTTTGATCGTGAAACAGCGAAAGGCTTTCGATTAAATATCGCGGCAGGCACGGCAATACGTTTTGAACCAGGACAAAGTCGGGAAGTGGAGCTTGTTGCTTTAGCGGGTAAGCGAGAAGTATATGGTTTTGCAGGCCGAGTCATGGGCAAGCTGGACTAGACATAACAACGATAATGAAAGAGATGAGTAATAAGTTATGAAAATGTCACGTCGTGCATATGCTGAAATGTTTGGTCCAACGGTTGGTGATCGTATTCGCTTGGCTGATACAGAGCTTTTTATTGAGGTTGAGCAAGATTTAACGACTTATGGTGAAGAAGTTAAGTTTGGCGGTGGCAAAGTCATTCGTGATGGAATGGGGCAATCTCAACTTTTAGCTGATGAAGTTGCCGACACTGTCATTACTAATGCCTTGATTGTGGATTGGTGGGGGATTGTAAAGGCTGATGTTGGCTTAAAAAATGGTCGAATCTGGAAAATAGGGAAAGCAGGAAATCCTGATATTCAACCTGACATTACCATTCCTTTAGGTGCTGCAACAGAAGTGATTGCGGGTGAAGGGCAAATTTTAACGGCAGGTGGTATTGATACTCACATTCACTGGATTTGCCCGCAGCAAGTTGAAACCGCGCTAATGTCGGGTACAACAACAATGGTGGGTGGTGGTACGGGACCTGCGGCTGGAACTTCAGCAACCACAGTGACTCCAGGTCCTTGGCATATTGCGACCATGTTGCAAGCCATTGATGATTTACCTATGAATATTGGCCTATTGGGCAAAGGTAATTTGAGTTTGCCAGACCCAATTCGTGAGCAAATTAAAGCTGGGGTAATCGGGTTAAAACTACATGAAGATTGGGGCTCAACACCGGCAGCCATTGATAACTGTTTAAGTGTTGCAGACGAGTTTGATGTGCAGGTTGCTATTCATACAGATACTTTAAATGAAGGTGGATTTTTAGAAGAAACACTGGCTGCGTTTAAAGACCGTACCATTCATACGTACCATACCGAAGGTGCGGGTGGTGGGCATGCACCTGACATTTTAAAGGCAATTGGACAAAGTAATGTGTTGCCATCTTCGACTAACCCAACACGTCCTTATACGATTAATACCATTGATGAGCATTTAGACATGCTCATGGTTTGCCACCATTTAGACCCAGCAATTGCTGAGGATATTGCATTTGCTGAAAGTCGTATTCGCCGTGAAACCATTGCTGCAGAAGATATTTTGCAAGACTTAGGCGCAATTGCCATGATGTCATCTGACTCTCAGGCGATGGGACGTGTGGGTGAAGTGATTTTACGAACTTGGCAAACTGCCCATAAAATGAAAGTACAACGTGGCCCATTAGAGGGTGACAATGAGTTTCATGATAACAACCGCGTTAAACGATACATTGCCAAATATACAATTAACCCAGCAATTACCCATGGTTTAAGTCATGAAATCGGTTCGATTGAGGTCGGAAAACTTGCTGATTTAGTGTTATGGAAGCCTGCTTTTTTTGGTGTAAAACCTTCTATGATTATTAAAGGTGGCATGATTGCAGCGGCGCCAATGGGTGATATTAATGCTTCCATTCCGACACCTCAACCCGTGCATTATCGCCCAATGTTTGGGGCTTATCCGCGTGGTGTGCATAACACCTGTATAACCTTTTTATCTCAAATCGCAATTGATGAAAAAGTTGCTGAGAAACTAAATCTTAAAAAGTTAATTAGTCCATGTAAAAACACGCGTGCAATTACTAAAGCTGATATGAAGCACAACACATATTGTCCAGTCATGCATGTTCATCCTGAAACTTACGAGGTGCGGGCTGATGGTGAATTACTAACGTGTGAACCTGCTGAGGTATTACCTATGGCTCAGCGTTATTTCTTATTTTGATAAGTTTTATAGAGATGATATGTCTTATTACTCTAGATATGAAAGAAATAAATAAGGAGAGAAAAGCTAAATGAAAATTTACACACAACGACTTGAAGATATTTCTCCTGATCAGGCATTTGAAACGGTTGAACTGACTTTTGATACCCGTCAAAAATCCCGCTTTCGAGCGGCTTTAGCGAGTGGCATCGATATTGGTGCTGATTTACCGCGTACTGGTATTTTGCGTAGTGGTTCATATATTGCAACTCAAGAGGGTGATGTGTTACGTGTTGACGCGAAACCTGAGCGATTAATGCAAGTCACTGCTCAAACCGATTTTGATTTGCTTAAAGCTGCCTATCACTTAGGTAATAGACATGTACCGTTAATGTTGACCCCTATAGCTTTGTATTTTGAGCCTGATCATGTGCTTGCAGAAATGGTAGAAGGTTTAGGACTTACGGTGACTGAAACCGATCATCCGTTTGAACCTGAAAGCGGTGCCTATGCACAGCATAGCCATGACCATCGTTTAAGCCCAATCAAAGCTTTACATCATGTCCATTCATAGTGCCGCGCAATTACTGCAATTACTGACATTGTCTTCTACGGCATTGCCAGTTGGAGCGTATTGTTATTCGCAAGGTGTAGAAACAGCAATTGATATTGGCCTAATACATGATGAAACCTCGGCAATTGCTTACTTTGAAGAAGTGCTTGAGATGTTGTTGGTGAGGTTTGAGTTGCCCGTACTAAAGCGTCTTATGCAGCATCATGATGACTCAGAAGAGTTCTTGGTTTGGGCAAATTTGTATAAGGCCAGCAGAGAAAGTAAAGAACTTTTGGCAGAATCTCAACAGCTGGCATTTTCTTTAAATGCGTGGATTAAAGATGTTTTAAAAAAAACAGTTGAGGTTAAAAAGCAGTTTGGTTTCGTGCCGGTCTATGCACAGCTGTGTGGTCGTTTAGAACTTAAAGAAGAGGATGTACTTACGGCTTATACCTTTACTGTTTTAGAAAATCAGGTTTTAGCCGCAGTAAAAACTGTTCCTTTAGGACAAATGGCAGGACAAAGAATTTTGTGGCACTTACATGGTTTAGTACCACAAGCGGTAGAGAAAGCTTTGAAGCTTAATGACGAGCAATTGAGCAGCGCTTTACCTCGTTATGCCATGCTGAGCATGAAACACGAAACACAATATTCACGGTTATTCAGATCTTAAGTTTAGGAAAAAGGATAAAAATCATGACAGAGCGTAGTCCATTACGAGTTGGAATTGGCGGACCGGTAGGTTCGGGTAAAACAGCACTTACACTTAATTTATGTTTAGCCTTGCGTAATAAATACAATATGGCTGTGGTGACAAATGATATTTACACCAAAGAAGATTCAAACTTTTTAACCCGTAATGAAGCGATGTCACCAGATCGTATTGTGGGTGTTGAAACAGGTGGTTGTCCGCATACGGCAATTCGTGAAGATGCTTCAATTAACTTGGCTGCAATTGATAATTTGTGTGAAAAATTCGAAGGCTTAGAACTCATTATTATCGAAAGTGGTGGTGATAATTTAGCTGCGACATTTAGCCCAGAGCTCTCTGATTTAACTTTGTATGTTATTGATGTCGCAGGTGGAGAAAAAATCCCTCGTAAAGGCGGGCCGGGTATAACCAAATCAGATTTACTCATTATTAATAAAACTGACCTTGCGCCAATGGTTGGTGCAAACCTTGATGTCATGGACCAAGATGCAAAACGTATGCGCGGTGAAAAGCCATTTTTATTTTCAAACATGAAAACACAAGATGGGCTTGAAGAAATTATTCAATTTATTGAGAAGCAAGGGCTGTTTAAGGCTTAAGGAGAGATTATGGACTTCATGAAAAAATGGAGTGTAGCGCTCCTTTCATTATTGCCGGCTCTTGCAATGGCCCATCCGGGACATGACCATGCACATTCTGGTTTTATGGCAGGCTTTATTCATCCGTTTACCGGTCTAGATCATTTAGTCATGGCTTTAGGTTTTGGTGTCTTGTTGTGGTCAGCTGCTAAACAGTGGAAAATTGCTGGAGTCATTGCCTTAAGTACTACCTTAATTGTAGGCTTTTTAATAGGTGCTCAAGGTTTGGTACCAGTTAATATAGCTGAATACGGCATTGTTGCTTCTTTAGTTATTACAGCAATTGCTCTATGGACAAAATCAAATAAAGTTTTACCTATTTCTGCTGCTTTGCTTGCAAGTTTCCATGGCATGGCTCATGGTGTTGAGTTAGCACATGCAGGGCATATTGCTGCATTAGTAACTGGTATGGTTGCTGGTATGGCACTTATCTATTGCGGTGGCTTAGCACTAGGTGCCGTGTTTACGCGATATGTACCTTATGGCAAAAAAATTGTTGGCGCCTGTGCAGCAGTTGTTGCAGTGATTGGCTTAAGCTAACTAAAACTTTGCAAAGAAAAAGGTAGCTTTAAGCTACCTTTTTTATTCGTTTACTTTCTGGTAAAGCCCCGCGTGAACTGTACCCGATTTAGTGGTTTTAACTTGTTGCCATGTTGCTGGAAGATGAAGCTGGGATAAATCTCGATCAGCTTCAACATAAATATATCCATTTTTTTTAATGTGAGGCTCGGCCAAGCTCGAGAGTTCTTGCCATAAATCAAGACTATAAGGTGGATCTAAAAAAACCACATCGAACTGTTCTTTTAAGCGGGGCAGAGCTTGTTGAGCCGTTGCATTAATTAGATGACAGTTTTGAGCTTTTAATAGTTCAATATTATCTTTTAAAAATCGTGCCTGAGTTTTGTCAGGCTCAATCATATAAACAGATGAAGCACCACGTGACAGAGCCTCAAAACCTAATGCACCAGAGCCTGTACAGATGTCGAGAACTTGAGCATTTTGAATATCCCACATGAGCCAGTTAAATAGAGTTTCGCGTACTCTATCTGGAGTTGGGCGTAAGCCATCAATGCTAGCGAAAGGCAGTACTCGTCTTTTCCATTCGCCGCCAATTATACGTAATTGATTTTTCATTATTCATCGGCCTCATTGGTAGCAGGACGAGCAGGAGCAGCTTGCGGTGTTGATGCTGCTGGTTTGTTGGTGGTAGCTGTAGCCGATGCTGGACCAGAACTTTCACCGCCGCTTGGAAGTTCACCTGGTTTAATACCTGCTGTCATTAACCCACCATTGACTTGGTGATTTGCTGGACGAATCGGGTTTTTCTTACGAGTTAATAGCCAGTAATCAAAGACAGGTCTTGCAAGTTGAGCAGCTGAACCACCATGACGACCATTTTCCCAAATGACTGCAATCGCAATTTCAGGTTTTTCAGCAGGGGCAAATCCAACGAATAAACCATGGTCAAGTTGACGTTCACTCAAGGCTGCTTCGTTATAGCGTTTACCCTGTGCAATACTCTTAACCTGTGCTGTACCTGTTTTCCCTGCAATTTGGTAGAGGGGAGTACGAATACCACGGCCAGTACCTGATTGAATTACATCAATCATGGCATCACGCATTTGAATCCAGTCTTCATCTGTGCCGTTGAATTTGATTTTGCCATCAGGCGCATTACGTACTGTAAATGGTTTTGCACCATGCGTTGCGCGTAAAACATGAGGCGTTACATGAGAACCATGATTTGCCGTAATTGCTGTTGCCATCGCAAGTTGTAATGGTGTGGCTGTAAACGCGCCTTGACCAATACTGACAGAAATAGTTTCACCCTTCATCCATTTCGCTTTACGCGTACGCATTTTCCATTCAGGACTTGGATAAAGGCCTTCACTTTCACTTGGTAAATCGACACCTGTTTTTTGACCAAATCCAAATTGGCGCATCCATTGGTTCATTTGATCAATACCCATTTGATGGGCAAGAATATAAAAATAGGTATCACATGACATAATGATGGCTTTATGCATGTTCACGATGCCATGACCAGATTTTTTCCAGTCACGGAATTTATGTGAATCACCAGGTAGATGGAAATAACCAGGGTCAGAAATTGCTGTTGACCAGTCCACTATGCCGTAGTGTAGGCCACCCATTGCTTCCATTGGTTTAATGGTAGAACCAGGGGGATATACACCCTGCACAGCACGGTTATAAAGAGGTTGGTCTAAATTATCGCGTAGTGAGCTGTAGTCAGTATGACTAATTCCGGTTACAAACAAATTAGGGTTAAAACTTGGACTAGACACTAAAGCTAGAATTTCACCTGTACGAGGATCAATAGCGACAATAGCTCCACGACGACCTGCGAGCTGCTGAGAAGCGACAACTTGTAAACCGTAATCTAAAGATAAATAGAGGTCATTACCGCGAGTAGGGTCTTTACGACCTAAATGACGCAATACATTACTATGTGCATCTGCTTCAACAGATTCGTAACCGGGTGTCCCATGTAGTAGGTCTTCATAGCTTTTCTCAACACCAATTTTTCCAATTAGGTTGGTCCCAGCATATAAGTCTTTATCAATACTTTTTAATTCTTTATCGTTGATACGCCCGACATAGCCAATCACATGAGCAAATAACTCACCGTGTGGATAATAGCGAGTCATTTGTGTCTCGATTCTTACACCTGGAAACTTATATTTGGCTTCACTAAATTTAGCAATATTAGCTTCAGTTAGATTAAGTTTAATCGCGACGCGTTCAGTTTTACGGGCAGTTTTTATACGGCTTTTAAAACGGTCAATATCTTCTTGTGTTAAATCTAAAATAGGTTGTAATTGCTCAATGACACTATCAACATCTTCTACATCTGTTTTACTTAAAGTTGCTGTAAAAACAGGATAGTTATCTGCTAGTAATACACCGTTTCGGTCATAGATATAACCACGAGCAGGCGGAAGTGGTTGTAAGCGAATTCGGTTTTTGTCAGATGCAGTCGAGAATTCGTCGTAGTGAAAAATTTGCAGGTAAGCGTATCGGCTAATTAAGACTAATAAGCAGATGGTCACGATCCCTACGGCAAAAAAGATACGACCTCGATAAATGCGCTTTTCTTGCTGGATATCTTTTAAAGGAAAGTGCTGTTTCATAAGGATCGACTTAATGACATAGGGTAGAAAAATAGCTGCTTATTCTAACGCAAGAGCGCTTAAAATATTGCACAATTTTCAAAGTTTCATTGCATTTTAATAAGATACTTTTTGACTTTGCAGACAACAAAATTGTAGATACTTGTATATAAGAAGCAAAATAATTCTGTTAAAGTCTCTCATTCAATAGAATAGGGTTGTTCTCACCATACGATTAGGGAAAATGGAGAAAATAATGAGAAAAATTTATCCCTTACTTGCAGTTTTGACAGTAAGTAGTTGGGCCCATGCTCAAGACTACTCGTTTCTTCCGGAAGCAAAATTAGCAGGACATAATGCATCTACCTGGAATGTGGGTGCAGGCGTTACTCAAAAATTATTACATCTTAACGGTGAGTGGGTAAATCCGTATGGTATTGCCTATGCCAAAGCCGGTGCATTTTTGAATGGTGACAAAACCGCTGGTGGTCAAGTTGGCTTCCGATACCCTTATTATCTTACTGGCACAGACAAAAATGGTTACTATATCGGTTTCTATGCTGGTCATCTTGATAGTAAAGAGGTCGATGGTGATTTTAAATCCCGTTTAGGTGCGGGTGTTGATTTAGCCTATGTGTGGTTAAATCCAGAAAGAATTAGCACTTTTAGTGTGGGTATCGGTGCGGCTGAAAAATTAACCGACCAGAACGGAAATGTTGCTGCAGATACGAAACCACAAATTCAATTTTCTTATTCTCTAAGTTTTGGTTTATAAAACAAAGCAGTTTATCGTTAACTCGCCATAAGCAGAGCACAAATAAATACGAGAGTCTTACATGTTAGAGTACGTCAGTGGATTGTGGCAGACCTTTTTACACAGACCTGATTTTTGGGCCGTTTTGAGTATTATTCCTGTAACGGCTTTTGTCACATGGGCACATGTGTGGATGGCTTTAAAAATGGTATTTTACCCAATTAAATTTTGGGGATTCCATTTAGGACCCTTGCCAGTAGGTTGGCAAGGTATTGTGCCACGTAAAGCAGGACGTATCTCTGGGATTATTACCGATAACACTTTATCTAAATTGGGTTCATTGCGTGAATTTTTAGAAGCAATGGATCCTGAAGATATGGCCCGTATTATTGGTGAACAAGTCGGTTTTGAACTTGAACATCTTATTGATGAAGTCATGATCGATCGTAATGCTGTGCTTTGGGAAAATCTACCTTATTCAATTAAACGCCGTATTTATGCTCAAGCACATAAGCAATTGCCGGGTGTGCTAAAAGAATTAGTGACTGAGCTGACCATGAATGTAGAGTCACTGGTTAACATGCGTGAAATGGTCGTGAGCCAGATGGAAGGTGATCGCCGTTTAATGGTACGTATGTTCTTAAAGGTGGGTCAAAAAGAAATTAACTTTATTTGGCATATTAGTGCACTGATTGGGATGTTCTTTGGTATTTTCCAAATGGTGGTTTGGTTTGTAGTACCATGGCACTGGACAGTACCATTTTGGGCTGCAATTTGGGGCTTTTTAACTAACTGGATCGCAATCTGGATGGTGTTTAACCCAATTGAGCCACATTATATTCGTTATCCACAGATTTTTAGATTAACAAAAGATCGTAAGTTTCCATGGATTGTACCAGTTCTTCGAATTGGGACTTATAATGTCCAAGGCGCTTTTATGAAGCGTCAAGAGGAAGTCTCTGATGTGTTTTCGAGCGTAGTCACAGAAGATCTGATCACGTTAAAATCGATTATGACCGAAATGATGTACGGGCCGCGTAAAGATAAAACGCGCCGCATTGTTAAGCGTCATATTAACGAAATCATGGAAACCCCGTTAGTTCGCACCTCTTTACAGCTTTCTTTAGGGCCAAGAGAGTACGCAAGATTAAAGACGGACTTGATTGATCGTTCAATTGAAATTACGATGGGACCCGTATGTGACCCAGCACTGAACGCAAGCCGGGCACAGAAGATTTTTCAAATGTTTAAAGAGCGTATTCGTGAACTAACACCAAAAGAATTTCAGAATTTATTACGTCCTGCATTTCAGGAGGATGAGTGGATTCTTATTGTACTAGGTGGGGTAACCGGATTTATTGCTGGTACAATACATTTGTTTGTGGCTTTCTTATAATTCGATGTCAGGCAGGATCTATTGAAGATTAACGAGACTTTTTCTGCCGGACTTCATATTCATTGTTTTAAATGAGGATGTTTTTTATGCGCATTATTTTACTCGGACCACCTGGAGCAGGCAAAGGGACTCAGGCTCAGTTGATCTGTAAGCGCTACAATGTCCCACAAATTTCAACCGGTGATATGCTCCGTGCTGCGATTCGTGAAGGTACTGAATTAGGTCTAAAAGCTAAAAGTGTAATGGAATCTGGTGGTTTGGTTTCAGATGAACTTATTATCGGTTTAGTAAAAGAACGTATTGCTCAACCTGACTGTGCAAATGGCTGCATTTTCGATGGTTTCCCACGTACTATTCCACAAGCTGAAGCTCTGGAAAAAGAAGGGATTAGCATCGATCACGTAATTGAAATTGATGTTCCTGATGAAGAAATCGTAAAACGTCTTTCTGGTCGTCGTCAGCATCCAGCTTCTGGTCGTGTTTATCACACTGTATACAATCCACCTAAAGTGGAAGGTAAAGATGATGAAACTGGTGAAGATCTTGTTCAACGTCCAGATGACCAAGAAGAAACAATCCGTAAGCGTTTAGCGTCTTATCACACTGAAACAGAGCAACTGGTTGGTTTCTACCAAGGCCGTGCTGCTTCTGGTGAAAATGCTCCAACTTATGACAAGCTTGATGGCTTGCGTACAATTGAAGATGTACAAAAAGATTTGTTCAACATCTTAGACAAATAATTTAATATTGTTTGTAATAATGAGCCCTCTTTGTGAGGGCTCTTTTCTTTCATTAAGTGCAGGAGAACAATATGAAAATCATATTGATTTTGGTGGTATTGCTGAGTCTGGCACTAGTAATATTTTTGGCTTTTCAAAGCTACAAAATGCTAAGACAGGTTCAAAAACAAGCAAAAGAAGAGCGTAATGAAAAAAAGCGTCTAAAGTAAGTTTGATTGGGTATGATCCCTATACCCAACCATATTTTTAAGCTTCAATATTTTTAATGGCAATTTGCTTTTGTGCGCCAAATTCAAAGCGATCAGGCCAGTTACAGACATCTGCAACAACACATTCTGCACATTTCGGTTTACGGGCGATACAACAATAACGACCGTGTAATATGAGCCAGTGATGTGAATCTAAAATAAATTCTTTAGGAATGACCTTAATTAAGCGGTGCTCAACCTCAAGAACATTTTTACCTACTGCTAAACCAGTTCGATTTCCCACTCGGAAAATATGAGTATCGACAGCCATGGTGGGTTGTCCGAAAGCCGTATTTAAAACAACATTGGCTGTTTTACGCCCGACACCCGGTAAAGCTTCTAAATCTTTTCTGTTGCTTGGAACTTCGCCGTTAAATTGTTCCATTAAAATCTTACAGGTCTTAATGACATTTTCGGCTTTTGCGTTATAGAGACCAATTGTCTTGATATATTCCTTTAACCCATCTACACCTAAGTTATAGATTTTTTCAGCTGTATTCGCCACAGGGTAGAGTTTATCAGTTGCTTTATTAACACTTACGTCGGTCGCTTGAGCTGACAACATAACTGCAATAAGTAGCTCAAATGGAGATGAATATTTTAACTCGGTTTGAGGTGAAGGTCGTTGTTCGCGAAGGCGTTCAAAGAAAATTTGAATCTGCTTTTTCGTCATATTCTTGACGGCCATTCAGACCTCCTGTAATTGCATGAGTTGCTGTTGAAGTTCTTCAAGTTGAAGACGTTTTTTAGCATCTTCACGTACACTGAGTTGTTTTTCCAGTTTCTTAATTTGCGTACGAATTTTCGCTAACTCAATTGTAGTTTTTGCATCAGTTGACACAACTTCTTTGGGTTTCTCGATGAGCTCGATTGAAGGTACTTCATCAAGTACCTGAGAGAACTGGGCAAACAGTTGGGTATCAATTTCAGCGCGTACTACAGGCCCTTTACGGTAAGTACGACGCTTTTCTTCTCGCTGAATGTGAGCGTAATAACGTTGTCTTAAATCATTTTGTTCAGCGATACGCTGTTGCTCATTTGGTAATGCTTGCGTGTCTTCGACCAAATCAATGCAATCTACCGGACAAGGTGGAATACATAACTCACAACCTGTACATAAGTCAGTCAAGATGGTATGCATGAGCTTACCACTTCCAATAATAGCATCTACAGGGCAAGCACTAATACATTTGGTGCAACCAATACATTCATCTTCCCGAATAATCGCTTTCATTCGCTGGGGACGACCATCGGCCTGTACAGGCCATACGCTAGTTTCAGCGGTTAACACAGGACGATTTAATAGATTTGCGAGTGCATCGGCTACAGGCTGACCACCTGGAACGCATTTATTTGCTTCTTCACCTTCAGCAATCGACTTTGCGTAGGGTAGACATCCATCACGATGTCCACATAAACCACACTGAGTCTGTGGTAATAACGCATCAATCTCGCGTATGAGAGAAATAGATGAATTCATAGTGGGCAAATAGCTTGGTTAAAACGATGCGATAATGAAGAAAAACCTAAGTAAGGTCAATGGATTTTAACGAATTTATTGGCTTTTTGATTGACCTAAAATGTAGCTAATATTGCACAATAATAGATCAATAAAAATGAAAAGATAAATGACTATTTCTTATTTTTAAGTAGTTTTTCTAAAAATAAGTTTTTGATAATTAATATAAATAAAATAATTTAAAATAAGTATTGTTAAAATTGATGGAAAGGGATTTAATATTTTGCTGCTAAATGATGCATTTAAAAATGTATTGCACCAATTTAATTCATTACTATGCTGAGGACCGTGCATTGAAATACAACAACCTGAATGAATTCCTGAATTACGTGCAAGCGCGTGATCCGCATCAACCTGAGTTCTTACAAGCTGTCGAAGAAGTTATGACGAGTTTGTGGCCATTTATTGAAAAAAATCTGGAATATGCAGAGCAGGGATTGCTAGAACGTTTAGTTGAACCTGAGCGTGTGATTCAATTCCGTGTTTCATGGATGGATGATCAAGGTCAGACTCAAGTTAACCGTGCTTTCCGTGTTCAATACAATTCAGCAATTGGTCCATTCAAAGGTGGAATGCGTTTCCATCCGTCGGTCAATCTATCAATTTTAAAATTTTTAGGTTTTGAGCAAACTTTTAAAAACTCACTGACGACTTTGCCAATGGGTGGTGGGAAAGGTGGTTCAGATTTTGATCCTAAAGGTAAATCTGATGCTGAAATTATGCGCTTCTGTCAGGCACTCATGATTGAGCTTTATCGCCATTTAGGACCTAATACGGATATTCCTGCGGGTGATATTGGCGTGGGTGCGCGTGAAGTTGGTTATATGGCAGGCATGATGAAAAAGCTGAGTAACGACACCGCTTGTGTCTTTACCGGTAAGGGAGTTTCATTTGGTGGTAGCTTAATGCGTCCTGAAGCAACTGGTTATGGTGCGGTTTATTTTGCAGAAGAAATGCTAAAAGCCCGTGGACAATCTTTTGCTGGTAAAACTGTTTCTGTTTCAGGCTCTGGTAACGTCGCACAGTATGCGGCAGAAAAGGCGATGTTCTTAGGAGCAAAAGTTGTTACCTTGTCGGACTCAAACGGTACAGTTTATTTAAAAAATGGTTTTACAGATGATTTGCTTGCTGAAGTAATGGAACTGAAAAACGTTAAACGTGGTCGTATTTCCGAGTTTGCTTCTAAACATGGTTTTGAATACTTTGAAGGAAAAACACCTTGGCATATTCCTGTTGATATTGCTTTGCCATGTGCTACACAAAATGAATTAACAGGTGAGGACGCTAAAACACTTATTTCTAACGGTGTCATTTGTGTAGCTGAAGGCGCTAATATGCCATCTACACTTGAAGCAGTTGAACATTTTATTGAAGCTAAAATTTTATATGCCCCAGGTAAAGCATCTAATGCGGGTGGGGTGGCAACCTCTGGTTTAGAAATGTCTCAAAATGCAATTCGTTTAGGCTGGACACATGCTGAAGTCGATGAACGCTTACATGCAATTATGAAAGACATTCATGCCAATTGTGTTAGATACGGTACTAAAGAAGACGGTAGTGTGAACTACGTAGACGGTGCCAATATTGCAGGTTTTGTAAAAGTTGCTGATGCAATGCTTGCTCAAGGTATTTTCTAAGATAGAAATAAAAAATCCGATGCATAAGCATCGGATTTTTTTAGTCTAAAAACTTATTTTTTAGGTTTTTTAACTAACTCTTGTTCTACAACCATATCCAATACATCTGCTTGACTAGATTGGTCTGCAGCTGGGTTTTTCACTTCAAAACGTTTTACACGCAAAATTACGCGTTGGTCTGGTTTATGTTCAAACCCTTCGATTTGACCGTAATATAATGACCAGTTTTTGTCAGCGTAAGTTTTAACACCTTTGTCATCATATTTAATTTCACGAACTTGCATACAAGTTTGTGGCGCAACACCAGTACAAGATTTAGTTTCCGGAGCTACTTCAAGGAAAACTGTTTTTCCTTCAGATTGATATTTTGCTTCAGGTGTCATTTTACCAGTGAAAGTATATTTCTGGCCTTGAGCATCAGATACTGTCAATGTTGGTTGATCAACATTTGTAGTATTGAGTTCAAATGGAATTGCACGTTTTTGGAAGAGGCTGCTAGAGAACTGTTCCTGTTTCATTAAAGCAGGTTCACATGCCATCATTGTCGACATTACGTCAGCTGTTATAATCGTATTATTTTCAACTTTCCAAGTTGTTCCTTGGCGGTTACAACCTGTTGCGATAGATAAACGATCATTTGTAAAGTTAAGAACGATTGGTTTTTTTGTATTTTCAGGCTGATATGACCAAGAGTAGTCTGTTAAAGCTTGAGTATTAACTGCTTTTTGACCTTGGAAAATGTGTTTGTGACCAGTTTTATCTGTCACCGTTAAAATCACCTGACCATTAGTGTTGCTAATTTCAATTGGTAATTTTGCTTCATTAAAGATGCTATTCGACAATTGTTCTTGTTTCATTAAATCATCTTGGCAAGCCATCATAGTTGAAACTAGATTCGAAGTAACAAGTTGGTTGCCTTCAACTTTCCAAGTACCGCCTTGGCCATTACAGCCCGTATTAATGGCTAATTTACCATCTGCATTAAAGTTAAGAATAAGTGGTTTAGAAGCTTTTACATTTTGATAAGTCCATGCATATTCACCTAAAGTGGTTGCAAGGTTTTGTTGTTGCTCAGAAACAATTGGAGCAGGAGTATTAGTAACTGTTTGACACGCCATCAAAGAAAAAGGTAATAACGCAAGAATTAAATATTTAATTTTCATTTAAAAACTTCAAGTAAAAAAACAACAGTAATAAGCTTAAAACATTCTTAAAAAAAGAAAATGTAAACATTTGATTGTTTCGGTTTTTAAAATGTATAAGTTTGTAAATTATTCTAATTTTCAACAAAAATAATGGTATACCCCGCAAAACGGGGTATTTCTTAATAATTAATCAAAACGATAGATGTCCATTCCTAATGAGCCCATTGTGAAGCTACTATGAACAATCGTAAAGCGATTGCCTGTACCCATAGCAAAAAACAAAGGTGCAAAATGTTCAAGCGTAGGGTGGTTACGTTTCACAAACGGCAATGATTGCCAGTCTAAAACTCCATCATAATCTTGATGGGAAAGCTTATTAACGACAGTATTTCTAAAAGTTGAAGCCCATTCAGGAACTTTAGAGTTGTCACCTTGCCAAGATAACTCTGCTAGATTATGAGTAATACTTCCCGAACCAATGAGTAAAATTTGTTTGTTACGTAAAGGTGCGAGTGTTTGTCCTATACGATAAATTTCTTGTGCACTTAAATTTGATGGTAAAGAAATTTCAACTACTGGAATGTCTGCATCTGGGTACATATGCAATAAAGGCATCCATACGCCATGATCACGAGGACGTGTACTATTGGCATGTGCAACAAAGTGAGCATCAGCCAATAATTTTAAGATTTCTTCTGCTAATGCTGGTTCGCCAGGCGCACTGTAGCGAATTTCATATAATTCTTTAGGAAATCCACGGAAATCATGCCACGTTTCAGGACGAGTCGAAATGCTCACTTCAAGTGCTTTACTTTCCCAGTGCGCAGACATCACAATGATTGCCTTAGGTATAGGAAGATTTGTGCCTAAACGGTGTAGAGCAGGTCCCACTTGTTCTGGATCAAGTGCAAGCATGGGCGAGCCATGGGAAATAAACAGTCCAGGAAGGGTTTGTAGTTCCATTTCATTACACCTGAGTTGAAAAGCAGAATAATAGTCATTATGCCAAAATCAGGACATGTTAAAAGTATCCTGATTTCAACGGATTGTTCTTAAAATGAAACGTTTGTTCTTTTTATGCACGGTGATAAGGATGATTATGATTAATGCTCATCGCTCGGTAAAGCTGCTCGATTAATAAAACACGTACTAAAGGATGGGGCATGGTAAGTTTTGAGAGTGACCAATGCCAAGCAGCTGCTTTACGTACTTGATCTGACAAACCATCTGGACCGCCAATCGCAAGTGCTACATCATTACCCTCAAGCATCCATTGTTTCATTGTATCAGCTAATTTTTCTGTACTTAGTTCCCGACCACCAACTTCAAGAGCAATTAAGGTTTCATTCGGTTTTAAAGCATTTAAAATACTTTCGCCTTCAATTTGGCAATACTTTAAAATATCCGCTTCTGAATCATTCTTACCACGTTTGGCCATAGGTAGTTCAATAACTTGAGTTTGAACAAAAGGTTGGATGCGTTTGAAATAATCTTCAAAACCAGTAAGAACCCAAGCAGGCATTTTTTGACCAATGGTCAGAATACGAATTTTCATGTTATCTATTCATTCAAATACAGCTGGCGCATTATACCTGATGAATGAAAGTATCTGACGATCTAAAAAGCTGGTATAAAAAACGCAGTCCAAAAAACAGTGTTGGACTGCGATCAAATGATCATCTGTCTGGAGTTCAGATGATCATAGAGAATAAAAACAAGGCTATCTAAGAATTAGATAGTTAAGAGTACTCATTTATTTAAATACTCTTATTACCTATTATGAGGATGGTTGGATATTTTTCAATCAAATTGTGTAACAAAAAAAAGAGAACCGAAGCTCTCTTTTTCTATATTTTTAATTAGTGGCGTGCTGCTTTTGAGCCTTCTACCGGTTTTACAATCGGTGTTTTAGGTAAAGGCTTTGGCATCGAAACTAATGCTAAAGGTAAGATGTCATCAATACTTTTCACAGCTTTGATTTCCAAACCTTCTTTAACATTCGCAGGAATTTCTGCTAAGTCTCGTACGTTGTCTTGAGGAATAAATACAAGTTTTATTCCACCGCGGTGTGCCGCAAGAAGTTTTTCTTTTAAGCCACCAATACGCATTGCACGACCACCTAAGCTTGTTTCACCAGTCATTGCAATATCTGGACGAATTGCAATACCTGTAAATGCTGATACAAGCGCAGTTGTTAATGCTAAACCAGCAGATGGACCATCTTTTGGTGTTGCACCTTCAGGTAAGTGAACGTGTACATCAGTTTCTTCAAAACGAGAAGCTTCAATACCTAATTCATCGGCACGTGTACGCACTAAAGTCATTGCTGTAGTAATAGATTCTTTCATTACGTCACCGAGTGAACCAGTCGTAATGAATTTACCTTTACCTTTAACAGCTGCAACTTCAATGGTAAGTAACTCACCACCTACAGATGTCCAAGCTAGACCATTTACGCGTCCTACTTGTGCTTCATCTTCTGCGATACCAAAGTCAAACTTATGTGGACCTAAGTATTCTGGAAGATTGGCAGAAGTCACATCAAGTTGTAAGTTTTTAGACTTTTTACTTACTGCTTCTTTTACCACTTTACGCGCAATTTTAGACACTTCACGTTCTAAACTACGTACACCAGCTTCACGTGTATAACGTTGAACAATGTCACGAATCGCTTCTTCATGAATTGTTAACTCTTTTGGACGTAGACCATTGTTCTTAATTGCTTTTGGAACAAGGTAACGTTCAGCAATGTTAACTTTCTCATCTTCGGTATAACCCGGTAGACGAATAACTTCCATACGGTCAAGCAAGGCTTCTGGAATATTCATACTGTTTGCAGTACAGATAAACATCACTTCAGATAGGTCAAGATCAAGATCTAAATAGTGATCGTTGAACTTACTGTTTTGTGATGGATCTAATACTTCAAGCAATGCAGAAGCAGGATCACCACGGTAGTCTTGTGCCATCTTGTCAATTTCGTCGAGTAAGAACAATGGGTTCTTCACGCCAACTTTTGTTAAAGATTGCACGATTTTACCTGGCATCGCACCAATATAAGTACGACGGTGACCACGAATTTCAGCTTCGTCTCGTACACCACCAAGTGCCATACGAACAAATTCACGACCAGTGGCTTTCGCGACAGACTCACCAAGTGAAGTTTTACCTACACCAGGAGGGCCTACTAAACATAGAATCGGACCTTTGAGCTTTTTAACACGTGACTGAACAGCTAAGTATTCAACAATACGGTCTTTTACGTCATCTAAGCCGTAATGATCTGTATCGAGAATTTCCTGTGCTTTCGCAAGGTTAATACTCACTTTGCTCGCTTTATTCCACGGTGTATCTAAAATTACTTCTAGATAGTTACGTACAACAGCTGCTTCACTAGACGCAGGTTGCATTGCTTTAAGCTTACGGAACTCAGCTTCAGCTTTTTTACGTACGTGTTCAGGTAAATCAGCTTCAGCAAGACGTTTCTCTATTTCAGCAACGTCATCTTCAGCACCGCCATTCATGTCAGAAAGTTCACGTTGAATGACTTTCATTTTTTCATTTAGAAAGTATTCACGTTGATTTTTTTCCATTTGGCGTTTTACGCTGTCATGCAAAGTTTGTTCAATTTGCTGTTCAGCAGATTGATTTACCAAGTAGCTCATAAGCTCTTGCAAATGTGCTTCGAACTCATCGTGCTCTAAAAACTTCTGTTTAATTTCAATATTTAGAGGCACACGTGTTGCTACGAAGAACATGAGTTGTAGCAAGTCTTCAATTTTATTAGCTGCAGCAACGAGTTCGCGTGCATTACGTAATTTTGCTTCAGCATATTGAGCAAATAAAGTACGTAACTCTTGCAAACGAGTTTCTTGAGTAGCTTTATCTACGTTAATTGTCATTGGACTTAAGCTGTGTTCAGCAGTCAAATGGCTATCTTCATCGATAATCTTTTCAAGTTTAGAGCGATGTAAACCTTCAATAAGTACTTTAATGCAGTTTTCATCATTCTCATGATTTACGACTTGAACAATCTTAGCGACAGTTCCGTACTGATAAAGGTTATCGTGATCAATTTCTTCTGTAAGCGAATCTTTTTGCGCAACTACAAATACTAAATTGTCACTGTTACGAGCCACATCAACTGCATTGATCGATTTTTCACGACCCACGAATAACGCAATTTGCATGTGTGGGTAGACCACTACATCACGTAACGCTAAAAGTGGTAATACACTTGGAACCTGAGGCTCTAAGTCAGTTTTTTCATTCATAATAAGTTCAGACATGGGCACTCCTAATGAGTGACAACGAGGTTGCCATGTTTTTTATAGTGATGTGTATTTCAAAAATTACAAGGGCCTCTCTATAGAAAATGTGGAAAAAATGACTAATTTAGTCAACTTTTTTATTAAAATATTATGAATCAATGGATTAATTCTTAAGAAGAATAAAATTTTGTAGAAAGGATAGGTAATTTAGCTTAATAATTATGAAATATTCATATAGTAAAAAAGACGTTTGGATGGAAAATAACCATTTTCTTATGTCATTTGTCGGCATTGTATAATTAACAATAATGCAAAACTTATTTAATATTGAACATTAAATAGCCGTGTTACTATAAGTTGGTAAATCGGTCTGTCACGTAGAAGTAACCATCCTTAGGGTGGTTACTTTTATGATTTTAGGGGCATTAAAAACTTAAGACTAATTTTAATTTTCTATAAATATTATCTTTTAAAATAATAAATATGTTGAGGGGTGAGTAAAGCATCTAATGGCTGATCCCAACTCTGACGTTTTAAAGTATGTTCGATAAATTGAAATTGATGAGCTAACCCTAAACGATAAGGTTTGTGTTTTGCACTTGCCAAGGTACGATCATAATAACCACCTCCCATGCCAATACGCGTACCATATCGATCACATGCCAGAAGTGGCATGATCAATAAATCAAGTGATGAAACATGTTTTGCTCTAGTTGCCATCGGTTCTTTCATTCCCAATGGGTGATGCGAAAAACGTCGGTTTATATATTGGTTTTTAGATATTTTTACCCAGACTAAACGCTGGTTCATTGAACAAATCATCGGTAAATAAACTTGCTTATTCTTTTTAAAACATAATTCTATGAGAAGCTCTGTGTGAACTTCTCCAAAGGCATGCAAATATAAACCAATTTTTTTGGAAGAATGAAAAATAGGCAGGGTATTTAAATGATGAAGAACATTAAGCTGAGCTTGTTTTTGCTCAAATGAACTTAAAGAACGTCTTTTAGATCTTAAATTTTTTCTAATAAAGCTGAGTTCATTCATGTATAAATCTAACTAAGATTAAAGATCAGTCGTGCAAAATTATACCTATTTTTCGACAGCTTTATGGAAATAGAAGGGTAATTCGAAAATAACTTAAATTCGTTAGACCAAAAGTCATAAATTGATCTGATCTATTGTGTTTAACTATTAAAAATTCTATTTCTTTACGTATTGTCAGTATTTCTTTACATTTAATAAGGTTAAGTATATTTAAAAGATTAATGCAGAATTGTTAAGCGTATGAAGTTGAAAATTTTAACCATTACAATAAGTGCTGGTCTGCTACTTGGTGGATGTACGAAACAAGCCGAACCTGAAGCGGCGGAAGTTGATTATAAAGCTCAATTTGAAGAATCAGATCGTAAAATAGGAGAGTTTTTAGATCAACTAGATAACCCGAATACACCTCAAGAAGTTAGAGTCAAAATCTTATGTCATGACTATCCAGAAGTTTATAAGACCCAATATATGCCTGCCTTAATAAAAATTTCGCCTAAACCTTATACCGAAGAGAAATTATTATCAGATTTGAAAAGTGCAACGGACTACTATAAGGATGCTTTTGCGATTAGATGCACTCAATAAGTTTGTTTTGATTTTAATCTCAAAAAATCCGATAAATGTGAATTGATTGGCATTATTGGGTTGTGATAAATTTTCTTCTATCTTTATAAGTGAAAGTTTAGGGGATTTAGATATGGAAATCTTAAAGTTCTTACAGAGTTTTAATACAGTTGGTACATACTTAACGATCGCTTCAACCGTTTTAGTAGGTCTAATTATTTATTTTTATGTGATTAATCCAGCATAAAAACCTTTAAAAGAAATAGGGATCAATTTCCTATTTCTTTATTAATAATAAAATTCTGTAATTAATTCAAAGCTATAAAAATAAGGTAGGTATATGAGATTTAAATTATTCTTTCTTAGTTTTTTAGCTTTTGGCTGTTATGCCGATGAAAGTGTAAATGACCCCGAAATTTGTAATGTGGTAAAGAAAGTTTCTTATACTGTCATGGAAGCGCGTCAACAAAAAGTCCCATCTGAAGAATTGCAGCATATAGCGAATAGTCTTGAAGATCCAAAGGCAAAAAAACTTTATCAAGATTTAATTACTTCTGCTTACTCAACCAAAGTATTCAAGACCAGCTTCTTTAAAAGAAAAGCGATAGAAGATTTTCAAACAGCTTGGTATCAAGAATGCCTGAGTAGAAAAGAAAAGTAATTTTGAATTCAGAGACTCATTCATCTCTAAAATAATAATGTCATGCATTATTAAATGCTTGAGAAAAAAATCGTACCGACAGGTCTGTATTGAAAGGCTAATTGATATAAATTTTTGAAATTTTATTATTTAATTAAAAATAAATGCTCCGAAGATGCCGCTGCATGTGTCGTTACCCTGAACCCGATGAGTTCAAGGTGGACGCGACGTATACTTGCTGGGTTTCCTACTCGAAGGTAGGCATACACTCTAAATATACAGAACGCAATCCATAAGTTTAAGTATCGGCAGGGGAATAGACCCGCTGGCGAACATCCCAGAGATAGCTTAAGTATAACCGATCTGACTATGTTGGCAATCACTTGAGTCTATGGAACTGTAAACTTAGTTTGCGTTTGATGAAGCTTTGTACATTGAACGTGGATAAAACGATATTCAACTGTAGTTGATAGTCAAAATAAAAAAAGCCTTGCATCTATGATTTATAGAGCAAGGCATTTTGTGGTAATCAAAGCTTGTTAAATAACCTGCTCCACATCTTCTAAAATCGCTTGCAGTAGGCGTTCACAGTGAGTGTATTCCTGCAAAGATTTATTAAGGCTTAGCACTTCTTGAGTTAACTGTAGAGCGACCATAATGACTAGTTTGTTGTGCTCAACACGTGGGGCACTACGGCGCATGTCATTAAATTTCTCATTGAGAAGTTGTGCTGCGCGTTCAAGTTCATCTTTTTTATCTGAGGTAGTCGCGAGTCTAAAAGTTTGCTCAATCAGCCTAAGCTCTACCATGACTTGTTCACTCATGATTGGATCTCCTCACCAGTTTCAGCATTAGGATGGGCAAGTTGCTGGATTTCTTGAGCGTGTTGATCTTGAGCAGTGCCTAAAATTCCTAAACGCTGAATAATGGCTTCAACTTTTGATTTGGCAAGCTCATTTTTTTGTAACAAACGGTCACGATCTTGTTGTAAATCATGCAGCTCTTGTTGGGTTTGACGCTGGTGGGCTTGTAACTTCTCTTTTGCAACACGTAATTCATTTCGTTCTGCAAGAATTTCTTGAAAACGATTTTTTAAATCAGTCGTACTTTTTTCTAATCGGCTATAACGTTCGGCAAGTGTGTTAGCATCTTGATTCAATTGTTGAAATTGGCCTTTTAACTGAGAAAGTTGCTCAGTTACCGACTCAATTTCCTCTTGTTTTTTAGTGATAATACTATTTTTTTGCACAACTTGTGCGTGATGCTCTGTTTCAGCCAGTTCTTTAGCTTCTGAGAGTGCCGCATGTTCACTCTCTAAATGATGTAAGCGTGTTTTTAAAACGCTAATATGCGCTTGTAGCCGCTGTAATTGTTCTAACATAACGAGGTCGCACAGAATTGCAATCAAAGGTAATATATACAAAGTATAGAGATTGGATAAACGAATGCAAGACGATATTTCAGGCTGGACAGATTGGAACGCTCATTTTGAAGGAATTGAAGAAATTTCAAGCCCTAGTGAGTTACATGGTCTATTAACAGGTATTGTTTGTGTGACAGAAGCGCCTACGCGTGAAGAATGGTCACAAATTTTAACAACCCTTAATGTGCCAGAGTTAAGTGAAGATGCTTTAGCGCTTTTGACTGACGAAGCAGAAGATGTGGTTCATGCTTTATCTGAAGATGAATTAGATTATTTACCAATGCTTCCAGATGATGAACATTTACTTCAAGAGCGTGTGCAAGCACTATCTGATTGGTGTGCGGGTGTTGTGTTAGGTTTCGGTTTGGCATCAGGTCATGTTCGTGGTGATGAGCGCGAATTGATTGAACACCTTCAAGATGTTGCTGCAGTAGAATTTGAAGATTCTGACAATGATGAGGAAGGCGAAAGCAGCTACGAGGAATTGTATGAATTTGTACGCTTGATCCCTGTAAGCTTGTCGATTGGTAGAAAAAAAATCACTGTAGCTGAAAGTTCTTTATTGAAAAACTTTCATGCAAAAAGTAAAACTGCTGCTCTAGGTACAGATCAGAATATTGTAGAAATGTTCACACCACATCGTCCAAGCTAATTGAGGCGATGTGTTATTGGTTGTATTTTATTTTTTGACTTTAAAATTCTAAATCAAGTAGATCATTATGAAATTGCCTCAAGCTGATTTTCAACATCGTAGAGACCGTTTAGCAGAAAAAATCGGTCCTAACAGTATTGCAATTATTGCAACGCGTGAGGAGATGTACCGTAATCGTGATGCGGATTATAAATTTCGTGCCGATAGTAGTTTTTTCTATTTGACGGGCTTTGCTGAGCCTGAGGCAGTTGCAGTTATTGAAACTTTTGAGGATGTAACTGATTATAGCTATAGTCTTTTTTGCCGTGAACGTAACCGCGAGATGGAAATCTGGAATGGTTACCGTGCCGGAATTGACGGTGCAATCGAAGACTATGATGCAGATGAAGCCTATGCAATTGATCTGCTTGATGAAGAAATTATTGAAAAGTTATTAAATAAAGAACGTCTTTATTATCGGATTGGGCAAAATGCTGCGTTTGATGCACGAGTGAGTCAGTGGATTAAAAAAGCAGATGCTGAGCATCGACATCAGGGTGCTCCGGCTCAACTGATTCAGCTCGACCGTATTGTTGATGAAATGCGTTTAATCAAGTCACCACAAGAACTTGAGCTGATGCAAGTTGCTTCAAAAATTAGTGCTCAGGCACATACCCGCGCGATGCAAACTGTTCGCCCTGGCATGATGGAATATGCACTAGAAGCCGAGCTCAATTATATATTTGGGCAAAACGGCTGTGTCCCATCTTATAACAGTATTGTTGGTGGCGGGGCTAATGCCTGCATTTTACACTACGTTGAAAATAACCAACCTCTTAAAGACGGTGATTTAGTCTTAATTGACGCTGCATGCGAATATGAGTTCTATGCGTCAGATATTACCCGTACTTTTCCGGTCAATGGTAAGTTTAGTGCTGAACAAAAAGCATTATATGAAGTTGTATTGGCTTCTCAATATGCGGCGATTGATGCAGTACGCATTGGTAATTCGTACCGTGAGCCTCATGAAGTAGCCGTTAAAATTTTAACCGAAGGCCTAATTGAGTTAGGTTTGCTCAAAGGTGATATTAACGAACTTATCGAAACCGAAGCATACCGTCAGTTTTATATGCATGGTACAGGCCATTGGTTAGGAATGGATGTACATGATGTCGGGTCTTACAAAAAAGGTGAAGACTGGCGTCAATATGAAGAAGGTATGGTCGTTACCGTTGAACCAGGGCTATACATTGCACCAGACGATGAAACTGTAGATAAAAAATGGCGTGGTATTGGTATTCGTATTGAAGATGATGTGGTCGCAACATCAAAAGGTCCGCGAGTTTTAACTGCTGATGTAGTTAAAAATATTGCAGATATTGAACATTTAATGGCGCAAGCTAAATCATAATTAAACGTATTCGCCAAAGGAGCACAACTCGATGCAACAACAAGTGATTATTGTAGGTGGGGGAATGGTTGGACTTAGCCTTTCACTCATGCTGGCGAAGGCAAATATTGCAGTAAAGCTGTTAGAAGCTGTGAAATACCCAAACTATGATGATCAAAATGTTGCCCCTTATCATTCCAGTTTCGATGCGCGTAATACGGCTTTATCGCGTCGTAGCGTCCAGATTTATCAGAAGCTGGGGGTATGGGATGCATTACAGCAGCACGCGACTCCAATTCTACAAGTTCACATTACTGAACAAGGCAGTTTTGGTAAGGCACGATTAATTGCAGAACAAGAAAAAGTCGAAAGCTTTGGGCAGGTGATTGAAAATGCTTGGTTGGGTCGTGTTTTATTGACTCAAGTACGTCAGCAGCCTTTGATTGAGCTGATTGATGGCGTTCAAGTGACTGCTTTAACTCAAGATGCTGAGCAAGTACATATTGAGGCCAAGCGTGGTGATGACCTTTTAAAACTTGAGTCAAAACTATTAATCGCCGCAGATGGGCGTGACTCTTTCTGTCGTCAGGCTATCGGCGTTGGTGTAGATGTTCATGATTATGATCAGGTTGCAATTGTCACTACCGTTCAGACTTCAAAACCACATGATCAAGTCGGTTTTGAGCGTTTTAGTGCATTAGGCCCTTTAGCTTTATTGCCTTTACCGGGCGAATATCGCCGTTCGGTTGTATGGCCTGTTAAAAAAGGCACTGAAGGTGAGTGGTTAGGTGAAGAAAACGACCAACACTTTTTAGATGCTTTGCAAAAAACTTATGGTGACAGAGCGGGTAAATTTGAAAAGACGGGTAAACGCTTTAGTTATCCGCTTTCACAAGTGCTTGCACATAAACAAGCAGTCGGACGCGTTATTTTAATGGGGAATGCGGCGCATACAATCCATCCTGTTGCAGGACAGGGCTTTAACCTATGTCTACGTGATGCGGATGTTTTAGTGCGTTACTTAGTGAACCAGCTAACTACTTCTGATGATATTGGTAACCCAGATAATTTACTGGCTTATGAACAAGCTCGTTTGTCAGATCAACAACGAGTCATTAAGTTCTGTGACACCGTGGTTCGTGGTTTTAGTAATCAAAATCCATTATTAAAATTAATTCGTAATACGGGATTAATTGCATTCGATGTCATTCCGGGAGTTAAACCACTGGTAGCGAACTATGCAATGGGGCTAAAAGCATGAGTGAAGTACTAGATGTTGTCATTGTTGGTGGTGGACTGGTTGGTGGTTTAACAGCTTTATTACTTGCCCAAGGTGGTGTACAGCCTACTGTGCTTGATGCTGCTCCTGTACTGGATGTTGAAAAAACACTAAGTGTGATGAACCCGCGTGTTTTAGCACTCAGCCAAGCGACCATTCATTTACTTAAAACTGTCAATGTTTGGGATGATCTAGCACGTCAAATGCCATATACAGGCATGCAAGTGTGGAATCTGAATGGCTATGGTGAAATTAATTTTGGTCACGAGTCCGTACAAAGACCAATGCCAGAACAGACCTTGGGTTCTATGGTTGAGCCAAGTGTGTTGAATGTTGCTATTCAACAAAAAATGCTTGAGCAGTTAACAGACTATCGTACTCAAGTTCGTGTGACTCGCATTGAGCAGGGTGTTGGTTGTTGGCATATTCAATTGGCAGATGGTACGACACTTAAAACAAAACTGCTGATTGGTGCAGATGGTGCCAATTCATTTGTACGAGAACAGGCCTTTATTGACCTAGATGTCTTAGATTACAAGCAAGCAGCGATTAGTTGTGCTATTAAAACATCTAAACCTCACAATCATGTTGCTCGTCAAATTTTCTTACCTACAGGGCCTTTAGCCTATTTACCGATGGCTAGTCTTGAAGAAAGTGAAAATGGCTACTGGCAGTCAATTGTCTGGACACTACCTGATGATTATGCCGATGAATATTCTGCTTTAACCGATCATGAATTTATGCAGCTTTTAACTCGTGAAAGCCAACATATGTTGGGTGAAGTGTTAGATGTACGTTCAAGAGCCCAATTCCCGCTCAAAGCGCGCGCCGCAAAACAGTATGTGAAAGCTGGTTTAGCTTTAATTGGGGATGCTGCACATGTGATTCATCCACTTGCTGGACAAGGGGTAAATATTGGTTGTTTAGATGCGGCTGTACTCTGTGATGCATTACTACATGATTTAGCGCGTGGCGTATGGGCAAATGAACAGACATTGTTGCGTTATGAGCATCGCCGTAAAGGCCAAAATGATGCAATGATGCATAGCATGTCGGCAATTGGCTGGTTGGAAAGTAGTGAGCTATTTCCATTTATCTGGGCTCGGAATGTGGGACTCAAGCAAGTTGAACAAATTTCCTTCTTAAAAGAGAGTTTTATGCAACAAGCAAACGGTTTAGGGTCTTTACAAAACACCCAGTATAGTCGTTAAAATAATTACGAAGTTTATGCTCTACTGGTCTAAATAAATATCAGTAGATATTTTTTAAGCAATCATTTATATATCATTACCAATTGGGTTGAAAAAGATACACATTTGACCAATTTGGCTCTTTGCTAAATGCAAAGAGATTGCTAAATTTCTGAGGTCTTGGGACCATAGCGATGATGCAATAGAAATCATTCTGGGGAGTGAAAAATGTCAGATATCAATGATTATGAAGATGCAGAAGATTCTGCTGTAGATGAAGATGAAGCGAAGGCAGCTGAAAGCGGTGCAGCTGATGAAGAAGCAAGCAGTATTAATGATACTGATATTGCTGAGGCAGAAACACTGACTGTGACTGCCAAGCAAAAACAGCGCCAAGCGCTGGAAGATGAAGTTGCCGCATTTTTAGCTCGAGGGGGGAGAATTACCGAAGTTCCTCCAGATGAACATAGCGACCATTAATCCTAAAAAGCATCACATGAGTGATGCTTTTTTTATTTTTAAGGTGCGTTCTGAAGCTCTCTCAAGATCCCGCATTCATCTACTGTTCGATTGGTAGAGCAGTGCTGTTTTAAATCAGTCAAAGATTCTTTTAAAAGTAATAATCGTTCGATTTTTTCTGATACTTCTTTTAAGTATTTATCGACTAAATTATCAATTTCTGTGCAGGCCTGTTTAGGCTGAGTTTTCATTTCTTTTAACGTTTTAATATCACTCAGTGAAATATTTAATTCACGGCAATGCTTAATAAATAAAAGGTCTGCAAGTGTTTGTTCGGTGTAAACACGATAATTATTTTCTGAGCGCTGAATACGGTCCAGCACACCTACTTTTTCGTAATAACGGATCGTATCAATTGGAATATCCGCTTTTTTTGATAATTGACCAATAGAAAAACTCATAAGACTTGACTCTGGAGCTACTCGAGGGTTTTTAATCACTATAAAAGAGTTTTTGAGGAAATAAAATGGCTGGATGTGGTTGTGCTTCAACATGTTCTCCTTCAAAGAAAGTGAGTCCACGTTTTAGAAAAGCGTTATGGATTGCACTTGTGATCAATGCCTTAATGTTTGTGGTGGAAATATTGGGAGGTTATAAGGCCCAATCTGTTTCACTTTGGGCAGATGCATTGGACTTCGCCGGAGATGCAGCAAACTATGCACTATCTTTAGTCGTTCTTTCGATGAGTTTATATTGGCGTGCGACAGCGGCATTAGTTAAAGGAATAACGATGGCGGCTTTCGGTGTTTTTGTCATTGCGAAAGTGGTCTGGTCGTATTTTTATGGTGTTTCACCCGAACCAATGGTGATGGGGGCAATTGGTGTAATGGCTCTAATTGCTAACGTTTCTGTCGCGCTTATGCTTTATGCATTTCGTGATGGGGATGCAAATATGCGTTCTGTTTGGTTGTGCAGTAGAAATGACTCAATTGCTAATATTGCTGTAATTTTAGCTGCGGTTGGGGTATTTGGAACAGGCAGTGTATTTCCCGATTTATTTGTTGCCTTTGTCATTGCATACTTGGGTGTATCTTCTGGTTATGCTGTTATAAAACAGTCACAACAAGAAAGAAAACAGGCAAGAGTTATAGTTGCCAGTGAAGCGTAATACTCAAGAGTAATAAAAAAGGATCTTTTATATGATCCTTTTTTATTTTAAGCCGTTAAAACAAGAGGGTTATAGCGATACTCCACATAACGCAACCAATAATGAAATCTAAAATTTTCCAAGCTTTGGGATTGGTAAATAGTGGCTTTAATAATCTTGCACCATAGCCCAGACTAAAAAAGAAAACCCAAGAGGCAAGAATGCTCCCCAAAGCAAAACTCACTTTGTCTTCAAGCTGAGTTGCAACTGAACCAATTAGAACAATAGTGTCTAAATAAACATGAGGATTAAGCCAAGTAAAGGCAAGACAGGTCACTAATGCTTGAGTTAATGTTTGTTTTTGACTGCTATCAAGGTCCATACTTTGGGTAGTCTTAAATGCAGCATAAAATGCTTTGGCACCGTAAACTAATAAAAACGTTGCCCCTAAATATTTAGCTACGGTAATTAAGATAGGTGATGCCGTCATGATTTCGGCAAAGCCTAATACACCACAGGCAATTAAAATTGAGTCGGATAGAGCACAGATTAAGCACAACCAAAATACATATTGCTGTTTAAGTCCTTGTTTTAGGACAAAAGCATTTTGAGCTCCAATTGCTACGATAAGCCCGCTACCAATACCGAAACCTTTAAAAAATATACTAAGAGAGAACATAACAATAAGGTGGAAAAAATCAGATGTGGGAATTATCTGACTTTTTATTAAAAAATAAGTAAAATTAAGAATATTTAGGTTTGGCTAAAAAAAATTTAGGTTTGATATGTTAGATAGCAAACAATGTGAAGCCTTTCTGGCGGTAGCAGAATTGGGAAGTTTTGATGCGGCAGGAGAGCATTTATATATTACGCCTTCTGCAGTTTCGTTACGCGTACAGGCTTTAGAAAAGTATTTAGGACAAATACTCATTATACGGGGGCGCCCGAGTGTGCTCACTCAAGCAGGGCAAACTTTATTGCAGCATTTACGTCATACGAGATTAATGGAGCAAAATTTATTACAAGGTTTGATGGGGAAATCATCCGAATCTGAATTTTATAAAATTGCTCTAGCTTCAAATGCAGATTCATTAGCAACTTGGCTTTTACCAAATATTCAGCAAACGCTTTTTAAAGAAAAAATCGTGTTAGAACTAAAAATTGATGATCAATCTCACACGCATACTTTATTAGAGACAGGACAAGTCAATGCCTGTATTTCGGCAGAAGAGCAGGTCATGTCAGGTTGTTTAGCTCAACCACTAGGAAAAATGCGTTATAAAATGTTGGCTTCTGCTGAATTCGTAAATAAATGGTTTAGCGCTGGAGTGAATAGAGACGCATTAAGAAAAACACCAGCAGTTATTTTTAATCAAAAAGACTTAATGCATTCAGAGGTTCTATTAAAAGGATACGGTTTACCGATGCAAAGTTATCCTTATAGTTTTATTCCAGCAACAGATGCTTTCGTCAAAGCAATTCAATTAGGTTTAGGCTATGGCATGGTGCCTGAACTTCAAGTTCAACCATTACTCGAAAATGGAACACTTGTTGATATTATGCCTGACGCCCAACTTGATGTTCCTTTATATTGGCACCATTGGAAAAGACAGTCGCAGCAACTTGATGTATTAACCGAGACGATTGTTCAGTCAGCAAAACATATCTTGAGATAAATTTAAGTCCGTGAGCGGGCATAAAAATTTGAAACATGCTGAATATAAAACTCTATATCTTGTGTTGAGTAACCTAAAAGTTGTCCGATTCTACGATCAAGCTCTAAACGATCTTCCAGTTGAGTCTCCTTTAGTGATTTTTCAATACATAACACAAGTTCATTTAAATTTGCTAACGGTGCATCTTTGTAGATCAGCATAATTGAAAATGGTAAAGGTAAAGAGGTTTCAATGTCTTTACTCAGCATAGATAAAGTACCTTGCTCGAGATGCTCTAAAAACTCGGTAGGTAGTAGATCATAAAACAAAGCGATAGGTTTCTCGCCTGAAAGTAGTAATTCTAGTTCACACTCTTCATGCGGCCCAAGCTTTCCAAGCTGTTCAATCATGTAAATACTCTTATTTTTATCTTTAATATTATTATGCAAAATTCATGCACAGTGATGATGAAGGCTATTTATTGTTCATCACTGTGCTTAATCAAAAGATTAAGATTGTGTTAACTCAAGCGCACGTTGATAAGCGACTTTTTTCTTAACTCCTATTAAATCAGCAGCCAGTTGAGATGCCGCTTTAACAGATAAATCTTGAAGTAAGCGCTTTAAAAGCTCATCTAGTTTTTCTTGTTCCAGATCTGTTTTTTCTGGTGCACCGCCAACTACAAGAACAATTTCGCCTTTTTCTTGGTTGTGATCATTTTCTATAAAACTGACCAAATCTTTTAAAGTCATTTTTTTGATGGTTTCAAAGGTTTTGGTAATTTCACGTGCGAAACCTACAGGGCGGTTTTCACCTAATACCTCAGCCATATTTTTTACACATTCTAAAATACGGTGTGGTGCTTCATAGAAAATTAAGGTCTGAGTTTCATTTTTGAGTTTTTCTAATTGAGAAATACGTTGAGAAGCTTTTGATGGCAAAAATCCTTCAAAACTAAAACGATCGCTCGGTAGACCTACTGCACTTAGAGCGGCAATTGCAGCACATGCGCCAGGCACAGGAACAACTTTAATGCCATGTTCTTGAGCAGCTCGAACTAACTTAAAACCGGGGTCACTAATAAGCGGTGTACCCGCATCACTAATTAAAGCAATATCATCGCCTGCAAGTAATTTTTGAACTAACTGCTCAATTTTATTACTTTCATTGTGATCATGACATGCAGTTAGTTGAGTCGATATATTATAGTGCTTAAATAATTGTGCTGATTGACGCGTATCTTCGGCAGCTACAATAGAAACTGATTTTAAAATATCAATTGCACGGAAAGTCATATCATCTAAGTGCCCGATTGGGGTGGCTACAACGAATAACTGAGCACTCATTTGGTTTTACTCCGTACAGATAAACAATTTTAATGGGGTAGTTTACCCGAAATTATGATTTGGGCGTGAACAATGTCTGCCAACCTTTGCTTTTCCAAAATGATCTGATTTTCATTTGTTCAATTTAGATCAGAAAGTACGGGTGGATTTAACGAAATAATTTAAGCATCAAAATATGTATTGCTACTTTTAATTTGGGGAAGATAAGAATGCTATTAGCGCAGCAGTTGGGTAAATGGGCAGAGCAAACGGCTTTAAACCTGTTACAAAAGCAAAACTATGTATGGGTAACCAGTAATTACTATTCACACCGTGGTGAGGTGGATTTGATTGTTAAAAGAGGGCAAGAGCTGGTTTTTGTTGAGGTAAAGGCGCGTACTATAGGAAATTATGGACAGGCTTGCGAAATGGTGACAAGAGCAAAGCAGAAGAAAATTATTAAAACCGCGATGCTTTTTTTACAGCGCTACCCATCTTATCAGGATTTTTATTGTCGTTTTGATGTGATTTGTTTTGATTTTCCACAGAAAATTGCAAAAACAGTACAGCAAGACTTTTCAAAATTCCATTATGATCTGCAATGGATCGAAAATGCATTTACTTTGGATTAAGAGTTCATTACTCTTTTGAGCAAATTAAAACCGATGTTTTATGATCAAGCCAAGAAGAGATTGATAGGAGTCTGGTGGAGTGTTGAAACGTATTGCTGTAACAGCGCTTTGTGTCGCAAGTTTGTCAGGTTGCGCAAGTTTTATTTCTGGTGGAACAGGTACAGCTCCAGTCGGAACAGATAGTGGTGTACGTAGCTTAGGTCAGGTATTCATTGATTCTTCAATTAAACGTACAGCGAATATTAACCTCTATAAGCTTGATCAGCGTTTTAAACAATCACGTATTAATATCGAAAGTTTCCATAGTACTGTTTTATTAACAGGACAAGTGCCAGACCCATACTTGAAACAATTGGCAGAAGATAATCTTAAAGCCATGAGTGATGTAAAAGCTGTACATAACTATATTACCGTGGGTAATAAGGTCAGCTATAACACGATCATGCAAGATGCTGGTGTAACTGCAAATACACGTGCTCTATTAATGAAAGCGCCCGTTGTATCGGACAGTAAAGTACTTGTCCATACCGAAGATGGTGTTTTATATGTAATGGGCCGTTTAAATACAGCTGAAATTAATGATTTAAATAATGTGCTTCAAAATGTTGGCAACGTGACCAAAATTGTGACACTCATTGATAACATTGATTTAGCACCTGCGCCAGCGGCGAGTACTGCTAGTGCAACGACTACACCAATTATTAATAACGTCATTGCTCAACCAACAGTTCAAACTCCTGTTGCAATTGATCCTGACCAAACAGATCCAGCTTCGAATGCACAGTAATATATGAATCTGATTGAACAACTACAAAGTAAAATTGAACAGGCGCGAACTCTTTATAAAGAGTTCCGCCTTTATGATTTGGGGAGTTTTGCTTTAAACCGTTTTACGCCAAAAGATGGTTTTGAACAGGTCGCAAATGTACGTTATGGTCTAAAGCCGCGTCACCGTTTGGATATTTACCGATCTGTTAAAAAACTAGCACATCAGCCTCTTATTGTTTTTGTACATGGTGGTGCTTGGCAACATGGTAATAAGCGGGATTATCTTTTTATTGGTGAGACGTTTGCTAAAGAAGGTTATGACGTTGCAGTTATCAACTATCAATTAGCTCCTAAAAATATTTTTCCGAGTTTTGTTGATGACCTGACTCAGGCATTGAATTATTTACATCAAAACCAAGACAAACTCGAAATTTCTACAGAAAATGTTGTGCTTATGGGGCATTCGGCGGGGGCATTTAATGTAATGTCTGCTGTTTATCACCCAAAACCAAACCCTATTCAGTGTTTAGGAAATATTAAGGCGATTTTCGGTTTAGCTGGACCTTATCATTTTGATTATAAGGGTGATCCACTAGCTGAGGATGCTTTTGATCAAAGTATTTCTTATCAAGAAGTGATGCCATACTATTTCGTCAATCAAAATAGTATTAAACATTACTTGCTCATGGCTGAAAATGATCAGCTTGTCGGCAAAGAGAATACATTGGATTTGGATCGGGCTTTAAGACAGAGTGGAAATCACAGTCATATCGCTGTGATTCCCAAAACTGGACATATTACAATTTTGGCCAGTCTTTCTAGCTTTATTAGCCACTATTTCAGAACGAAAAGAACGATCTTACATTTTCTCGAAGAAGTGTTTTAAACGAGAGTCTCGTTTAAAACACGGCAGATTACCCAGCTTGGGTAATCTGCATAATCATTGAATGAGCAATACTTCCTTTAAACGGAATCTCAGGTAATTGATCAATTTTGAAGAATTGGGCATCTGCAATTTCTTCTTCTTGAAGCTTAATTTCACCCGACTCATATTCTGCCCGAAATGCCACCATAAGGTTACTCGGGAATGGCCAAGGCTGACTTGACATATATTGAATATTTTTGAGTTTTAAACCTACTTCTTCAAAGGCTTCACGTTGTACTGCCTCTTCAAGTGTTTCGCCTACCTCAACAAAACCTGCAATCAAACCATACATATTGGTTTTGTTATGAACTGACTTAGCCAGCAAGATTTCATCATCACCACGAGTAATGACGGTAATAATGCAAGGGTTTACACGAGGATATTGGTGGTAGCGACAAGAAGGGCATACCATTGCATATTCGGTTGGATGAACTTCTGTTGGATGTCCACAGTGGCTACAAAACTTATGGTTACGTCGCCATTCAAGTAATTGAACAGCACGGCTCGCTTGCAAAAACTGTTCTTTCGACCAGCTGGTAATAAGCTGGCGAATTGGGACAAGTTGTAAGCCTTCGGGGATAGGTTCCTCAGCAAGCAAGTCACGTGCAATGACCTGCTCATCATGAGTGAAAAGTAAATCACTTGCTAACTTTTCGACTTTGGGTAGTTGGAGATTCTGGTCAACCAGTAATTGTTGATGATGGAAAATATAAGCAAGTGATAATTCAGACATTAAGCTGCCTTTTTTTGAAGTTGTTGACTACTCGACAATGCTACATTAAACATGGATTGTAGAACAGGTTGTTTATTTTTTAAATTGTCAACTAACATGTCAATGCCTGCCAATACGTTAAAAATACAGTGAATTTGGTCTGTATTAAAAGGCTGGCTTTGTTCAAGTTGCTCTTGAACAAATTGGGCAGTTTGGAGTAAAGCATGTTGTTGAGTCGTGCTTCCTAAAAATTCGGCTGCACCTGCTAACTCTTTTAATGAACCTGCAATCGCTTCAATATTTTGTGTCTGATCATTGGCATACAACGTAAGACTTTGGCAGATAAAATCAATTAAATTTTTTGTCTCAGTAAGCAAAGCTTGGTGAGCTTCATCAAGACGATCTAAAGAAATAGCCGTATTATTCACGCTAAGTTGTAGACGATTTGACGTGTAATTGCGTACCAAAATACCAATTGAGTTCATAGCAGATAAAATGCTGTTCATCAGCTGCTGAGCATAGTTTTCATCACTTAAAATGTTAAGTTGACTTAAACTGCTGGCTTGTTGAGAAAGAGCAGAGGCGGCTTCATCAAGGTTTAGTAGTCTAAAGGTATGAGCCAGTTGTAAAAGGCTCGCTTGTAGTTGCTGTGCTTTTTCAGGCGACATATTTTGGTAGTTGTATTCAATATCGTTTCGCACCTTATTCATTTCATCCAAGATTAATTGGCTGACTGTGTGCATCGTATCAAAGTCAGGACCAAAAAGATGGCGACTTAAAACGAGTAATTGAGTATCAGTCGGTGTTTCATCACCAATATGAAGTTGGTTACGAATATGGTGAGCAATTTCATCTTCTTGAGCGATGACAATACTTAAAATATCTGCGAATGCCGCTAAATTAGGTTCAAAACTTTCGGGCGCTGCTAAAAATAGAGCAATATGACTTTCAATATTAATCAGTACACGTAGGCGTGAATCATTTAAAAGGAGGTCATCAATATGGTTAAAAGCGTAATTGACGAGCTGCCAATATTTTTGGCTTGGCTGAGTGTTCGCCATGCTGACCAAATAGGTTGCAATAAGTTTAAAGGCTTGAAAATTCTGAGCTGAGGCTGTCTTTTTTAAAAATTGGTGTAAAGATAGTTTGTATAGTTGATGGATGAACTGAGTTTTTTCACTAATTAATATTTCAGGCAAGGGTAGTTCAAGCGAAGTATTTGCAAGTAAAGGAACAATAGCTTGTCCCGATGTAGTTAGAGGCTTATTTAAAGCCAATTCTAAATTATTTAAAGTCGTAAGAAGAAATTGTGGAACTTGTATTTCACGCAAACAGATAAATTCAATATAGCGCTTTACCATGGTCGTGCCTTCGCTTAGGGCAACGACATCATCCGTATTAATTTGGGCTGGATTCGCAATAATTTTTTGCATCAACTCAGTCGAATATTGAGTGATTTTTGCAAGATAAGGAACATCAATTAAGCGTAGAACTTGAGTGCATTGCTTAAACTGTTCTAATGCATCATCAATACCAAAAGGGAGGGTTTGTTCTTCAATTAAGGTACTTACTGCACCTTCAACCAGTTTTATTGAACGATCAATTTCATGTTTAATGATGAGTAAAGCTGTTGGATCGAAATGAATCGACGTATGCTCAGACATAAACGTTCCCCTTTGCAAAAAAATCAATTGTTATATTCATAGTGCTCAATAATTTGAGCTAAAAATCTATGCGACTAATATAACTTAACTTACAAAGGGGAAAAGCTAAAAACACTAAAGAATCAAAAATTTATTTTGCAAAAAGGCAAGGTTCTCCGTGTTTTTCCTCATATTCTTTGACCCAAGTCTCATGTGTATTTAACTCTTCATCTGAAGGGTAAATTACAGGAAGATCAATTTGAACTCTGCTTCTATTGGTTGTTTGCTGGCTATTTTCACTCTGAGATAAGGCATCAATATCAAAAGAAACCTGACCACCAGTCATTGCCAAGTAAACATCAGCAAGAATTTCAGCATCGAGTAATGCGCCGTGGAAAGTACGGTCACGTGCTGGAATTTCATAACGTCTTACAAGCGCATCAAGGGAGTTTTTTTGTCCCGGATGTTTGTTTTTCGCTAAAGCTAAAGTATCTGTTACCTCACATACTTCAGAAAGTGCAGGAAGTCCTACGCGCTTAAACTCCATATCAAGGAAGTTCATATCGAAGGTCGCGTTATGGGCAATAATCTCTGCACCTTTAAGATAGTCAAATAAGGTGTCAGCAATATCCGCATAGAGCGGTTTATCTTTTAAGAAATCATCACTGATACCGTGGATGTTTTCTGAGTCTCCCACTGGTTTTTGTGGGTTAATATAAATATGAATCGAGCTACCCGTAAGCTTACGGTTAATCATCTCAATCGCGCCCACCTCAATAATGCGGTCGCCATCTTGGAAATAAAAACCAGTAGTTTCCGTATCGAGAATCAGTTGTCGAGGACCTTGTAATTTTAATTTGGCTTCGGTCACAACGATTTGAGGATGAATGTTATTGGTTGGCTGCTTACTTTCTTGTTCGACAGTTTCAACTTCAATAATTTCTTCTTCCACAATAATCATCTCAACTTCTTCAGATGCTTCAAGATGAATATTTTCCTCTTCTGTTGCGTCAGCCAGATCAAACCCGAAAGGGTCATCTAACAACCAGTCCTGTTCAGGCTTTTTTATATCTTGCGATACAGTGGCAGACTGTGGTTGCTTGAGTTCTTTCGCAGTTTTGTCTGCACCTAAATTAGCAAGCTGGTCTGCCATTTCATTGCCAGGGTGTCCTGCGTGGCCTTTAATCCAGTTCCACTCAATATTTCTACCTGCACAGACAGCATCTAATTTCTGCCAAAGGTCAGGATTTTTTACATCTTTCCAGTTTTTCTTTTTCCAACCATGAATCCACTCAGTAATACCTTGCTTCACATAATTTGAATCTGTCCAGATAATCAAATGTGCATCGGTTGGACAAAATGAAACACCTTCAATGGCAGCAGTGAGTTCCATACGGTTATTGGTCGTATCAGGCTCACCGCCAAATAATTTATGTTCACCCTGCTCAGTAATGACATACGCGCCCCAACCACCTAAACCCGGATTGCCACGACATGCACCATCAACATACAGTGTGATTGTTTGAGACATAAATCGAAACCTAAACTAAAAGAAAAAGAACTGAATATGGTGTATTGTATACGCAAAAAGTTCGGTTCCATCGTATCAAAGCAAGGTTTTTTTAATTTCTTGTAACATTTCCATGCAAATGACATTAAATTATTGCCTTGTCTATCTTGCATGCTTTACTACAATGGCATCGAAGACCTAGGGTTTGTGGGCAGACCCCAAAAAAATATTACGCGAGTTGTTTGGAAGTTTTTATGTATAAACCAACCACATTTGTGTGGCAGCCATCTGCAGCATCATTGTTTAAAATTACCGTACTTAGCTCTGCGTTAGCTGCGTTGGGTATTACAACAGGCTGTTCATCGACTCCGCAATCTGCAAAAACCTCAAAATCGAAACAGGTCAGTGGTGCAGGTTATTTAGATGCGAGTAGTCTTGATTCATTGGAAGACTTACTTTCAGCAACTGATATGCGTGCTGTAGAGGGTGACCGCCTGCTTATTTTAAAGCACGGTGATGTCTGGAAACGTATGTCTGTTGGTTTCAAAATGGATTTGAACCATTGGGATTCACGTATTGAAGCTCAGCGTAGTTGGTTTATTTCTCGTCAGCCTTATCTTGATCGTTTAAGTGCCCGCGCAAGTCGTTATTTGTACCATACAGTTAAAGAAGCTGAACGCCGTGGTTTGCCGACAGAACTTGCACTCTTACCTGTAATTGAAAGTTCATATGACCCAGCTGCAACAAGTAGTGCTGCAGCAGCAGGTTTATGGCAGTTTATTCCGAGTACTGGCCGTATTTATGGCTTAAAGCAAACAGGCATGTATGATGGCCGTCGAGATGTTGTTGAGTCGACTCGTGCTGCCTATGAGTTTTTAGGAAGCTTATATAATCAATTCGGTTCTTGGGAGCTTGCTTTAGCAGCCTATAACGCTGGACCAGGACGTATTCAACAAGCAATTAACCGAAATCAGGCAGCAGGTTTACCAACTGATTATTGGTCTTTAAAATTACCTCAAGAAACCATGAACTATGTTCCTCGTTTCTTGGCTGTTGCCCAAATTATTAAAAATCCAAAAGCTTACGGTATTTCTTTACCACCAATTGCAAATAGACCCCATTTCCGTGAAGTGACTTTATCTGCACCTTTATCTTTAAATGAAATTGCTTCTGTAGCTGGATTAAGTCGTTCGGAACTCTATGCATTAAACCCGGGATATCGTGGTGAAATGGTAGACCCAGCGAGTCCAATGCGTATCTTGATTCCAGCCGATTTAAGTCCTTCAATTGATAATAAATTAAAAGGTATGAAGTCAGGCGGTGGTTCAGGTTGGTGGGCAAATGTGACCTCACCATCTAAGCCAGATGTAAGTGCTTCAACATCTGTGACAATTAAAACCACGCCTGCAAATCAGGTTCAACCGGTTAAACCGTCTACACCTACTAAAACAACGAGTAGCTCTACCACGGTAAAAACTTCAACTCCTCGTGGGTCTGATGCTTTAGCCGCGTTTGCAGCTTCGGCTGATGTACCAAGTGCTCCACGTATTCCTGTTGCTGTAACACCTGCGGCAAATATTAAGCAAGTGAAGACAGAGCCACCAATCTCGGCTGCAGAACGTGAAAAGATTTTAGCGGCAGTTCGAGCTGAAGGTGAGAAAGAAACAGTTCAACAAGCTTTAGAGCCACAACCAACGCAGGCTGAAAAAGATCAAGTAGTTGCTGAGTTAAAAGCTATTGCACCACAAGGAACAGAAATTGTTGATCCTTATGATGGCAAAATTAAGTTAACTGCGATTCAAACAAGTCAGTCAGTTGCAGAGCAACAAGGTAAAGAAGTAAGTAAAGGTTTTGCATATCCAAAAACTTTAGCTGAAGACGTGACTGTAGCTAACTCTGAAGATGGGCAGCGCAATAAAGACAAGCCTTACATTAAAACTGATACAGATGTAGTGGTTGTGCAGCCTAAAGGCAAACGTAGTACCTATACAGTTTTACCAGGTGATACTTTAGCCGTTATTGCGATGAAAAATGGCGTAAACTGGCGCGATGTTGCTAAGTGGAACCAGATTGATCCAGAAAAGACGTTATATGTTGGTTCAACGCTTTATCTTTATGACGCTAAGCCACAAGAAGCTCAAACGACTTCAAAAAGCACAGCTAAACCAGATGTATATGTCGTTCAGGCTAACGATAGCTTAAGCGGTGTGGCAAACCAGTTTAATTTGTCAGTAAGGCAGTTGGCTGAATATAACGATTTATCAGTGACTGATGGCTTATTTGTTGGGCAAAAACTACAGTTAAAAGAACCAAAAAATAGTCGCTCAAGTGCTAAAGCAGAACCGAAAGCTGTTCAGGCAAGTGCAAAACGTATAGCAACTAAGAGCTATACTGTGAAGCGTGGTGAATACCTTAAATTGATTGCAGATCGTTATGCGCTCTCTAATCAGGAACTTGCTGAATTAACTCCGGGATTAACTGCGGGCAGTAACTTAATGGTAGGCCAAAAAATTAATGTGCCTACACAAGATATTTCTGTAGATGAAGTTGCTGAAACTAAGGCTTCTAGTAAATCTGAGAAAGCATCAGCAAGTGTTTCTTATAAAACAGAAGGCTATAAAGTACAACGTGGTGATACTTTATCGAGTATTGCAACTAAATCAAAAATTAGCCTGGCTGAGTTAGCCGAGTTAAATAACTTAAAAGCAAATAGCCATGTACAGCTTGGTCAAACTTTAAAAGTACCGGCAGGCTTAAGTGTTCCAGAACAATACATTGTACAGTCTGGCGATAGTTTAAATGCGATTGCGAGTAAATATAATTTGCAAACAAGCTATTTGGCTGACCTAAACGGTTTGTCTCGTACCGCTGGTTTGCGTGCTGGTCAACGCTTAAAACTAACAGGAACTGTTGAAGAGGCGCCAACTAAATCTTCTAAAAACGCCAAAGAAGAAACACCAGAAACTTATACAGTTAAATCTGGTGATAGCTTAGGTAATATCGCTAATCGCTACCACTTACAGTTGGACTATATTGCTTCATTAAATGGTCTTTCACGCAACAGTAGCGTTCGTGTGGGGCAGCGTTTAAAGCTAACGGGTGATGTGCCTACAGTTGAAACAGCTAAAGTAGATACTAAGTCTTCAACTAAAACAGTTGCTGCTGGTAAAAACACTGAAAGATATACGGTTAAATCTGGTGAGTCTTTAAATAGTATTGCGAGCCGTGCGGGTATTTCAGTGCGTGAACTGGCTGAAATGAATGCATTAAAAGCAAATGCTAACTTACAGCGCGGCCAAAACATTGTGATTCCAAAAACTGTTGTGGAATACAAAGTGAAGCGTGGTGATACATTAATTGGCCTCGCTAGCAAATATGGTTTAGAAACCAATTTCTTGGCTGAGCTGAATAATTTGACACCTTCTACTCAGCTTCGCATTGGTGATGTGATTAAAGTGCCTAATTTGTAAAATAATTAGCCACTTATGCATAAATTAAATTTTCAACTGAGCCTGCTAGTCGGGCTCAGTGTCATTTCCCATAGTGTTTTTTCTGCACAACAAACCAATTCATATATAGCGATTCATTCTAAGCCTAAATATTTAGAAATGATGGCTATGCCATATGCAAACCCTAATGCACCTAAAGGTGGCCTATTAAGTCAGGCAGCTCAAGGAACTTTTGATAACCTCAATAGTATGAATGGGAAAGGGAATGCTACAGAAGGCGTTAATTATCTTTTTGATACCTTAATGACTCAATCACTTGATGAGGTTGGAGTTTTATATCCGCTTTTGGCTCAGAAAGTGAGTTATGACCCAGAAAAAACGCAATCAGTGACTTTCTATTTAAACCCTAAAGCGCGTTTTAGTAATGGACAGCCGGTCACTGCGGCGGATGTTAAATTTAGTTTTGATGCCTATCAGACTAAATCTAATTTAGGTTTGCAAATGTACCTTGCTGATTTAGCAAAAACAGAAATAATAAACGCCCATCAAGTAAAGTTTAGTTTTAAGTCTATACATAACCCTAAAATGCCATTCATTTTGGCAACCTTACCCATTTATTCAAAAGTAGATTGGCAAAAAAGAGATTTTAGCCGAATTACCTTACAACCGATTGTTGGTTCGGGACCTTACGTGGTTGAACGAATTGATCCGGGCAGAAGCATCAGTTATAAACGAAACCCGAATTATTGGGCAAAAGATTTGCCTATTAACAAAGGGCGTTATAACTTTGACCGCTTGAGATATGTTTATTATCGAAATTGGGATATTGCTTTTGAAGGATTTAAATCTGGGCAATACACTTTGCATGAAGAAACTAATCCTAAAAAATGGGTAACTGATTACCGGTTTCCAGCCGTAAAAGCAGGGTTGGTTACTCAATATAAGTTTCGTCACCATAATCCTATTGCCACTGAAAGCTATGTTTTTAATACACGACGAAAACCTTTAAATGATATTCGTTTTAGACAAGCTTTAACCTATGCTTATGACTTTGAATGGCAGAATAAAGCTTTGTTTTATGGACAATATCAGCGCCTACAAAGTTATTTTGAAAATAGTGAATTAGCAGCAACAGGTCGACCTTCAAAAACTGAATTAGAGTTGTTAAAACCGTTATTGCTTAAGTTATCTCCACTTATGCAACAAGGTGTTTTAGCAAACTGGAAATACCCAGTGTCAGATGCGAGTGGATTTAACCGTCAGAATTTATTAACTGCGCGCCAATTGCTTATACAAGCTGGCTATAAAATTAAAGAAGGGCAGCTATTTACGCCTGAGGGAAAGAAAGTTCAGCTCGAATTTTTAATTCAGCAAGATGGTAAACAACGAACACTTTTACCTTTTATTCGTAACTTAAAAAAATTAGGTATTGCAGTTAATTTGCGTCAGGTCGATGCTCCGCAATATTTAGAACGGACTCGCCGTTACGATTTTGATATGACCACAATGAATTTGCCGCAATCTCTCAATCCGGGAAATGAACAAACTCAGTTTTGGGGGAGTATCGCCGCAGCTCAGGATGGAAATTACAATTATGCTGGAATTCGCAATCTAGTGATTGATCAAGTGATTGCAAAACTCGTTGCGAGTAAAAGTCGTGAACAACAGATTATTTATACTCGCATTCTCGATCGATTGCTTAGAGCTGGGTATTATCAAATCCCGACTTATGGTAAAGGTGAAAACTGGTATGCTTATTGGAATATGTATCAACAACCTAAAATTAAACCAGCATTTTCTTCTGGGATAGAATATTGGTGGAGTGATGAAAACAAAGCCAAAAAAGTTGCCAAATATTTACATCAACAATAAAAAGCACCTGCCATAAAGGAAATCCTGTTATATGGGTTCATATATTCTCAAGCGACTTCTTTTAATGATTCCCACATTATTCGTCATTTTAGTGATTAACTTTGTGGTTGTGCAGATTGCACCGGGTGGACCAGTTGAGCAAGCAATACATCAGGCACAAAGTGATTTGGGAATTGGTCGTGCATTGAGTGCAGAAACTTATTATCAAGGTGCTCAAGGTTTAAGCCCTGAAATGGTTGAGCAAATTAAGGCGCAGTACGGCTTTGATCGTTCTGCCCCTGAACGATTTTTTCTAATGTTAAAAGGCTATTTAACTTTAGATTTTGGACAAAGCTTCTTTAAAGATAAACCAGTTGTGGAATTGTTGTGGGAAAAAATGCCTGTTTCAATTTCACTTGGGCTGGTGAGTACATTACTCATTTATCTCATTTCTATTCCGCTGGGAATTAAAAAGGCAAAACAACAGGGCTCTTGGTTTGATCGCTCCACTTCGTTAGTTCTTGTGGTGGGATATGCTGTACCAAGTTTTGTATTTGCCATTTTGTTAGTTGTTTTTTTTGCGGGTGGCTCTTATTTTCAATGGTTTCCCTTACAAAATTTAGCATCAGATAACTTTCATCAACTTAGTCTTTGGGGCAAAGTTACCGATTATTTATGGCATATGACTTTGCCACTGATTACCATGGTATTAGGCGGTTTTGCCAGTTTAACCTATTTAACTAAATACTCATTTTTAGAAGAACTCAATAAACCCTACGTTTTGGCAGCCTATGCAAAAGGGTTGAATGACCAACAGGTCCTATATAAGCATGTATTTCGTAATGCCATTTTAGTTGTGCTCGCAGGATTACCAGAAGCCTTAGCAGGTATTTTCTTTGTCGGTAACCTGTTCGTAGAAATTATTTTTCATTTAGATGGGGTGGGGTTGTTGGGCTTTGAAGCAATTGTTCAGCGTGATTATCCTGTTATTTTTGGGGTTTTATTTTTCTTTACTTTATTTAGCCTAATTTTACGTCTCATATGTGATGTATTGTACCAATGGATTGATCCAAGAATTCACTTTGATACACAAGGAGGCAAATAATGTCTCTGATTGTGCGTACACGATTACAGCGTTTTAGGCAGCATAAATTGGGCTGGGCCAGCTTTATTTTATTTAGTCTAATTTTGGTTTTGTCATTAGCCGCGGAGTTAATTGCTAACGATAAACCGCTGTTAGTGAAGTATGAAGATTCTTACTATTTGCCTGTGTTGAAAACTTATCCTGAAACGGCGTTTGGTGGGGTGTTTGAAACAGAAGCTGATTATAAAGACCCTGCTGTACAAGCGCTTATTAATACTAAGGGATGGGCAGTTTGGCCCCTCATTCAATTTTCATATCAAACTCCTAATTTAGATTTGGCAGTTCCTGTGCCATCACCACCTTCCAAGCAAAACTGGTTGGGAACAGATGATCAAGGAAGGGATGTTCTTGCGCGTATTCTTTATGGCTTAAGAGTGTCGTTGCTTTTTGGCTTAGCCTTAACCTTTTGTTCTGCTTTATTTGGAATTACCGTAGGCGCTATTCAAGGTTACTATGGCGGCTGGGTCGATTTATTGGGGCAACGTTTAGTTGAAGTCTGGAATGGTTTACCCATGCTTTTTATGGTCATGATTTTAGTGAGTATGTTTGTTCCAAATGTATATTGGCTATTTTTCATTATGTTGTTTTTCGGCTGGACCGTTTTGGTGGGCATTGTTAGGGCAGAGTTTTTAAAAGCTCGTCAGCTTGATTACGTTCGTGCAGCCCAAGTATTGGGAGTGACTGATCACGCGATTATTTTTAGGCATATTTTGCCAAATGCGATCAGTTCGAGTTTGTCTCAGTTACCTTTTATTTTAACGACCAATATTAGCGCTTTAACCGCTCTTGATTTTTTAGGATATGGACTACCACCCGATGCGGCCTCTTTAGGTGAATTATTACTACAAGGTAAAAATAATTTAGATGCGCCATGGCTAGCAATTTCAGGCTTTTTTAGTCTGGCGATTGTTCTTTCACTTTTAATTTATATTGGGGAGGCGGCCCGTGAAGCGTTTGACCCAAGAAAATAACTTAAATCCCGCTTTAGCATTATTAAAAGTAGAGCAACTTACGGTTCAGACCAAAGACCGAAAGGTTTTATTAGAAGATCTGAATTTTTACTTAAATGAAGGGGAAACATTGGCTATTGTGGGCGAAAGTGGTTCAGGTAAATCGATAAGCTGCTTAGCAATAATGGGCTTGCTACAAGAAAAATTAGAAATAACGGGTCAGGTCTGGATTGGTTCACAAAATATGCTTGAGCTAGATGAAAGAGCTCAATCAAATTTACGTGGCCGACAAATCGCTATGATTTTTCAAGAGCCTGCTACTGCGTTAAATCCGCTCCATCGGGTTGAAAAAATTATAGGAGAAAACCTTCTTTTATCAGGTTTTTCAAAACGCGAGGTTCGACAACAAATAGTTGAACTGCTAAAAGATGTTGGAATTGTCGAACCAGAACAAATTTTAAAACGTTATCCGCATGAGCTTTCTGGTGGGCAAAGACAACGTGTCATGATCGCGATGACATTGGCACTTCGGCCTAAAATTTTGATTGCTGATGAACCTACTACTGCGTTGGATGTGGTTTTACAGATACAGATTTTAGAGCTATTAAAATCTTTGCAAAGCAAATATGGGATGGCACTTATTTTAATTAGCCATGACCTCAATTTAGTACCTCGCTATGCTGAGAAACTTATTGTATTGCAAAGTGGGCGTGTCGTAGAGCAAGGTGAACTGAGCCAAATCTTTGCAAATCCTAAAACTAGTTATACAGCACAATTATTAGATCATGATTTTGGAAGTGTAGAGTCTAGACCCGCTCAACAGAATGTTTTATCAGTTCGACAGCTCAGCGTGCAGTTTCCTATAAGAAAAGGAATTTTAAATCGCATTCAAGGGTATTTCACCGCAATAGAAGATTTGAGTTTTGATCTTGCTCAAGGTGAATCGATTGGGGTGGTTGGTGAAAGTGGTGCTGGTAAATCATCTCTGGCGATGGCTTTGGTCCGACTTATTAAAAGTGAAGGGCAGATTATTTTTTTAGGTCAAGATTTAAATCAGCTACAGGCTAAAGCCCTACGCTTGATGAGATCAGATTTTCAACTTGTATTCCAAGACCCATTTGGAAGTTTAAACCCGCGTATGACAGTAGGGCAGATTATTGCGGAAGGATTGAAAGTGAAAGCAGTAGCTGATAACGAGATCAAACAGCAAGTTGAATCTGTATTGGTAAAAGTTGAATTGGCTGAAGATTTTCAACACCGTTATCCTCATGAACTTTCAGGTGGACAGCGTCAACGTGTCGCCTTAGCCAGAGCTTTGGTGGTGCAACCGAAACTTTTAATTTTGGATGAACCTACCTCTGCCTTAGATCGGACCACGCAAAAAGCCATGATCAAGTTGTTGAGACAATTACAGCAAACTGAGCAGTTAAGTTATATTTTCATTAGCCATGATCTGAATATAGTAAAAGCACTTTGCCACAAAGTGATGGTATTACGTCATGCAAAAGTTGTTGAATATCAGGAAACTGAACTCTTATTTTCTAAGCCTCAAAGTGAATATACGAAACAGTTAATTAAAGCATCCTTTTAAAGAAATTTTTTAATTTATTGTTTTATATACATAAATTTTGATTAGAATTCTAATGCAAAAAGTTGCATATTTTTATGTTCTTTAAAATTGACATGTGCTATTGTCAGTTATCGATTATGACTTGACATGCCCAATAACTCATTTAAATTAGAGTAATTGCTCTAAAATTCAAAGAACAGAGGTTAACCATGAACCAGATTGCTCAACCCATCACAATTCGTAATACCACCTTTAAAAACCGAATTATTAAAGGTGCAATGAGTGAGGCACTTGCAAATTATGAAGGCCAACCAAATGACTTACATTTGGGTTTATATGGTGCATGGGCAAAAGGTGAGCTTGGCTGTGCAATTACTGGTAATGTCATGGTAAATGCCAGCGCAAAAAATGAACCGGGTGTTGTTGTTGTTGAAACTGAACGTGACCTAGAGCGCTTAAAAGAGTGGGCGGCATTAGGTAAAAAATATGGCATGGTTCAGTTGATTCAATTATCGCATCCAGGTCGTCAGTGTCCAAAAGGTTTAAATAAAGAAACCGTAGCACCTTCAGCCGTACCTTTTAGTCCAGCTTTAGCAACCATGTTTGGAACGCCACGTGAACTTACTCATGAAGAAATTTTAGATATTATTAAACGTTTTGCGACAGCAGCTCACATTTGTGAAAAAGCAGGTTTTGAAGGGGTGCAATTACATGGTGCACATGGCTATTTAATTAGTCAGTTTTTATCACCATTAACCAATAAGCGTACAGATCAATGGGGCGGTTCAGTTGAAAATCGTAGCCGTTTTTTACTAGAAGTTTATAAAGCGGTACGTGAGGCGACTTCAGATAATTTTATCATTTCAGTGAAGCTTAACTCGGCTGACTTCCAGCGTGGCGGTATTAGCGAAGAAGATGTAATTTCAGTATTTAAAGCAGTGGATGAAGCTGGTATCGATTTAATTGAAATTTCAGGCGGTACTTACGAGGCACCAGCAATGGCTGGGGCTAAGGCGGATAAACGTAAAGCAAGCACGATTGCTCGTGAAGCATACTTTTTAGATTTTGCTGAAAAAATCCGTCAGCATGTTAAGTGTAAGCTTATGGTGACAGGCGGTTTCCGTACCGTAGAGGGCATGAACGCTGCGCTTGAAAGTGGTGCATGTGACTTTATTGGTATTGCTCGTCCATTTGCAGTAGAAACTGATTTAACTGAGCGTTTAATTGCAGGGCAAGATGTTCGCTATGCAGTAAAACCAATTAAAACAGGCTTACCATTTGTTGATAAGATGGCAATTATGGAAATTATTTGGTATGCAGCTCAATTTAAAACGATTGGCAAAGGTAAAAAGCCAAATCCAAAACTTTCACCACTGGTAGTGTTTTTAAATTACGCCAAAGGCAATATTAAAGCGGTGATTCAAGGGCAAGTGAATTCACGTAAGTCTGCATAAATCTGATGCGCCATTTCAAAAACTGAAATGGCGCATTTTTTTAGAATGTATAGCTCATACCTAATTGAACAGTACGTGATTCACCTGGATACGCATATAGATTGAAAGCACTTTCATCATAAACTTTGTCAAAAAGATTTTTCAGATCTAAGTTAATACGAAGTTTTGGTGTTGCCTGATAATAAGAAACCAAATCTGTAACAGCATAACCTTTCATTGTATAAGTGCTATTGGCTGTTTGACCTGCACGCTTATCAATATATTTTTGATTAATGCCTAGACCTAAGCCTTGTAAACGGCCATCTTGAAATTCATAGATATTTAACAGATTAAAACTATTCTTTGGAATATTGGCTAAAGTGGTTCCTTTTTTCAAAGTATTATCTTTGCTGACTTCTGCATCTGTATAGGCATATCCACCAATAATTTTCCAAGCTGGAGTGATTTGTCCTGCAACATTTAGCTCAATACCTTGGCTACGAACTTCACCAGCAGCAACTTTATAGGCTGAATCTACAGGATCGAGAGTTAAGACATTTTCTTTTTTTGCATAAAAAATCGCAGAGTCAACCGATAGCATATTGTCGAGTGCTTGCCATTTAAAGCCTAACTCGTAAGCCATGCCTTCCTCTGGGTCAAATCCCTCTCCATTACGGCTAGCACCAGTATTAGGTTTAAAAGATTTTGCAGCATTGCTATAGATTGAAAGGTCATCACGGGCTTTAAAAACTAAACCTAAACGCGGAATAAATGCGTCATGACTGGTATTCCAGTTTGCAGTATTCGGTAATAGGTTTTTGTAATCATGTTCGTAGTGCTCAAAACGTAAACCCAGTAGTGCACTTAAACGCTCATTTAAATCGATTTGGTCTTGTGCAAAAACGGCAGTTGTTTTTAAATTTTCGCGGTCATGGGTCGTAATATTTTTAAGCTCAGGAAGAGGTTGGCCTAAAACTGGATCATAAATATTGATCGGGTAGTTATTTGACTTAGGATCTGAACGAATAATATATGACTTATAATCATAGTTTTCGTATTCAAGCCCAGTCACTAAAGTATGAGCTAGACCTAAAAGTTGGAAATTACCTGTTAGATGAATTTGGGCATCGGTATCTTGCCATTTTAATTCGCGATAGTTGTAATTTCGGTTTAAAGTTTCGCCGTCATCTTGAATGCCATTTGCCTCTACCGCATAGCCATGCAGTTTGCCATTTAAATATTGCACGCCAGCATTCAGTTTCCAGTCATTACCAAGGTCGTGTTCGACTCGTAATTGAGTCATATTGTTATCATTGTAGAGTCGGTTGTTGTATTTACCTGTTTCCCATAAATAGGTTTCGGGTGAACTATTAAAAGACTTCTGACCTGCATAGCGTGTTTGACCACGATCAAGTGGATGCTGATTTCTTAAAATATCGGCTTCAAAGGTAACTTTTGTTGCGTCAGAAGCTTGCCATTGAATGACTGGTGCAATTCCATAACGTTTAGACTCGACATGATCGCGATAACTATCACCGCCTTCAGCAATCACATTTAGACGATAACCGATATTTTCTGCATTCTGGATAGTACCTGTTGTGTCTACCGTGGTGCGATATAAACCTTCACTACTGAGCTGAGCACCTAAAGTGGTTTGTTGTTCAGACTTTGGTGTTTTAGAAATTAAGTTAAACGTACCACCTGGGTCACCACGACCATATAAGCTAGAAGAGGGTCCACGTAAAACGTCTACACGTTCAATAGTGTTGCTATCTGGAGCGTTTGGATAACCACGGTTAATCGGGAATCCATTACGGTAAAACTCACCGCTAGTGAAACCACGGAGATTAAAGCCTGTTAAGCCTTGGCCACCAAAGTTATTAGCGCGAGTCACACCACCAGCTAAATCAAGCGCTTCGATTAAACGTGTCGCGCCAATATCTTCAATTACTTTTTGAGTCACTACACTGACAGATTGTGGTGTATCTTTTAATGCGACTTCACTACGTGTTGCGCTACTTGAACTATCGACTTTATAAGCTTGGTCGGCAGCTTGTTGGGCTTTAATCTTAATGGTAGCGAGCGTTGTTGAGGAATTATGGGTTTCTGCGAAAGTACTTGAAATACAGCATAGTTGAGCGATGCTCAGGGAGAGGAGGCGAAGCTTAAGATCCATTTAAAACCTTGTTGATAATAAATATCAGTATAAAAATAAGAATTATTATATTGTAAATCTATGTAAAGGAAATACTGGATCAGTGATATATATGTACAAGTGTATTTTATTGGGAAATACAGAAAATTAGAAATATAAAAAATTTAAAAATAAAATAGAAAGGAATTTTATAAGAAGAGAATATGGCGTCCCTACGGGGATTCGAACCCCGGTTACCGCCGTGAAAGGGCGATGTCCTAGGCCTCTAGACGATAGGGACGTTGAGGATGGCGGTATCTTAAGAAGCCGCCACCAAACTGTCAAGAAGGTAAGGTGACAGTTTGTTCAAAATATAGCAAAACAGTTCAGCAGTCTTCTGAGTATCGTACAAAGCAGAGTGTGCTTCTTTACCATCAAACTCAATTCCAGCTTGAATACAGGCTTTAGCAAGCACAGTTTGTCCAAACATAACAGCACTTAAAGTAACCGTATCCATTACTGAAAAACTATGGAATGGGTTTTGGTTTTTTGTGCTTGTACGTGCAATTGCTGCTTGTACAAAACCAAGGTCAAAATGCGCATTGTGGCCTACTAAGACTGCATGTGTACAGTGTTGCTGTTTACGGACTTCATTCACCGATTTAAAAATACGGCGTAATGCAGTGCGCTCATCTTCAGCCATTGCAATACGCATTGGATTGAATGGATCAATACCAATAAAGTCCAGCGAACGACGATCGAGATTAGCCCCTTCAAAGGGGTTAATATGTGCATGGAATGCTGGGCCAGGGACAAATTGTCCCTGAGCATCATATACAATTGGAATGCACGCAATTTCTAGCAATGCATCTGTCTGGGCATTAAAACCTGCCGTTTCAACGTCAACAACAACAGGTAAGAAGCCACGAAAACGTTGGCCAATGACCGGGACAGAGGTTTCTTGTGTCACACTTTTCTCCATTGCAGCGTTTTCCCGGCATGCAGCGGGATAATTTTTTGATCATCTAAATAATCAAAAGATTCTGGAACGAGGTTATCTTCTTTTACCAAAGTAATGGTAGAAGTATTACGTGGTAGGCCGTAGAAGTCTGCGCCAAAGTGGCTAGCAAAACCTTCTAAACGTTCTAGTTTACCTACTTGATCAAATGCTTGAGCATAAAGTTCAATTGCATTAGGCGCACTATAACAGCCTGCACAACCACACGCATTTTCTTTTGCATTTTGCGAGTGAGGAGCACTATCTGTACCCAAGAAAAATTTAGGGTTACCGCTCGTTGCAACTTCAAGCAAAGTGGTCTGGTGAGTTTGACGCTTTAAAATTGGTAAGCAATAGAAATGCGGTTTAATACCACCAACCAACATATCATTACGGTTAAATAATAAATGCTGAGGCGTGATTGTTGCAGCCACATTGCGGTCTTGTTCTAAAACAAAGTGTGCAGCATCGCTTGTTGTGATGTGTTCAAGTACCACTTTAAGTTTTGGAAACTGTTTTAATAACGGTGATAAAACTTCGTCTAAGAAGCGTTTTTCACGGTCAAAAATATCAACGTGGTTATGAGTCACTTCACCATGAAGTAATAACGGAACTTGATGCTCTTCTAGTTGCTCAATGACTGCATAAACTTTACGGATGTCACTTACACCGTTATCAGAATTGGTGGTCGCACCTGCTGGGTAAAGTTTAATAGCATTTACATGTCCAGATTCTTTAATTTTACGAACTTCATCTGGTGAGGTGAAATCAGTAAAATAAAGCACCATACGTGGGTCAAAGTTAAGACCCTCTGGAACATGAGCAAGAATACGTTCACGGTAAGCCAATGCTTCTTCCACAGTTTTTACAGGTGGAACAAGGTTTGGCATACAGATCGCACGAGCAAATTGTTTGGCCAAATCAGGTACAGTACGTTTTAATGCTAAACCATCACGTAAATGTGCATGCCAGTCATCTGGCTGGAGCAGGGTAATAGAGTCCAAGGCAGTTCAAACTTCGAAATAAAACAAATGATAATCGATAAAGTGTGAAAATGGTAACGAGAATTACGGACAAATGGCAAAATAAAGCGCCAGAGGCCTTAAAAAATAATGTTATATTTTGTTAATGTGTGAGAGGCAGGAATCAAGTAGTGGCAAATAGGGGAAATGTACATGAATTACTCAAAGCAAAAGAAGAAATAGAATATTTAGTAACTCTACATACCCATCGTTATGCCAATATACCTTTGCCACATCAATTAGAAAAAAAATTCTGGTGTTTAAATCTTGAGCGAACTAAACAGAATATCTCAAAATTTTTAGCAAGTGGCGTTTTAACCTATCTCATTTTCATATTGCTGGCTCTACCTACAGACTATTTGGTCATAGGCGTGCCTTATATTACTTGGGATTTTATTTACTGTTTACTTAGCGCAATTAATATTGCTTGTGCACTGCTGTTATTTTGGGTTTTTGCAAAGTTTAAAAAACTCACTGAATATTTTTATATCGCCGCATGTGGCATTGTATTTTTGACCATTATTATCAATGCAATGTTGCTCCTTAGCGTAGGAAATGTCGCTCTTAAAAACCAGTCGATGTTATTACTTTCCTTCTTATATATGCTGGGTTTTATTTTAAGCGGAATAAAGCCTCTACATATGCTTTATGTAGGTTTAACAGCAGCCTTTTGTGTTTTTTCCCTACTGATTTTATGGCAAGCGAATTGTGATTTTATTGCTTTGGGAAGAGCGCTGTTTGGAAGTTGTATTTTAGGTTTTTCAATTAGTACGATGCTTACCTCAAGAGAAAGAAGCCTTTTTTTAAATAATCAGCTTGCTGAGCTTAACGAACAGATTTTACGTATTGAGGCATCTGAATTGCTTCATTTAAGCCAGCAGGATGCACTGACGAATATCTCAAATCGACGTACTTTTGATGAGATGTTCGATTTCTTTTACTATCGTGCAAAGCAAGAAAAGCGCCCATTGGCTGTTTTATTTATTGATATCGATTTTTTTAAAAATTATAACGATTTTTATGGACACCAAATGGGGGATAAAGTCATTTCATCTATTGCCGCTGCAATTAAAAATTCGATTCGACATGTTGATTTTGTTGCTCGTTATGGTGGAGAAGAGTTTGTCGTACTGTTACCGAAAACACCTGCTCAAGGCGCCTATGCCGTTGCTGCAAATATTTATAAAGCGATTGAGCGACAAGCGATTCCTCATGCAGCATCGTTAGTCTCTAAGCATGTCACGATTAGTTTAGGTTTTACTGTTTATACAGAAGGTTTTAATGTAAATCAGGAAAAATTAATTCACGCTGCGGATCAAGCTTTGTACCGAGCTAAGCAGCTTGGACGTAACCAGATTTATTATCAACCGTTAGAAGTGGCAGAACTTGTTTGAGCACAAATATTTGAAATAAAAAAGCCACCTTTGTCGGTGGCTTTTTTATTAAGTAAGAAAATTATTTTTTCTTGCTATCAAGTTGTGGTACAGCAGAACCTTGGCCGATTGAAAGCAAACCAGCATCTGTATAGATACCAAGTTTTGCACGTGTATCGGTAATGTCGAGGTTACGCATAGTCAACTGACCAATACGGTCCATTGGCGTAAACATTGAATCGCCTTTTTCCATTGTTAAACGTTCAGCTTCGTACGTTAAGTTTGGAGATTCAGTGTTCATGATGGTGTAGTCATTACCACGACGAAGTTCAAGAGTGACTTCACCAGTAATCGCTTTAGCAACCCAACGCTGTGCAGTTTCACGCAACATAAGCGCTTGAGAGTCGAACCAACGACCTTGGTAAAGTAGACGACCTAAACGTAGACCGTTAATACGGTATTGTTCGATCGTATCTTCGTTGTGAATACCAGTAACCAAACGCTCATAAGCAATATGAAGAAGGGCCATACCCGGTGCTTCATAAATACCGCGAGATTTCGCTTCGATAATACGGTTTTCGATTTGGTCAGACATACCTAAACCATGACGACCACCGATACGGTTTGCTTCAAGAATAAGCTCAACCGGATTTTCAATACGTTGACCATTTAATGCAACAGGTACACCTTCTTCAAAACGTACAGTTACTTCTTCAGGTTTGATTTCAACGTCATCTTTCCAGAAAGCAACACCCATAATTGGGTCTACGATTTTGATACCCGCATTTAAGTATTCAAGATCTTTTGCTTCGTGAGTTGCGCCCAACATGTTTGAGTCAGTTGAGTACGCTTTCTCTTTTGACATTTTGTAGTCAAAACCGTTGTCGATCAGGAACTGTGACATTTCTGCACGGCCACCGAGCTCATCGATGAAGTTTTGATCTAACCAAGGCTTATAAATTTTAAGATTCGGGTTAGTCAACAAACCATAACGATAGAAGCGTTCAATATCGTTACCTTTATAAGTTGAACCGTCACCCCAGATGTTTACGTCATCTTCTTTCATGGCTGTAACAAGCATTGTACCTGTTACTGCACGACCGAGTGGAGTCGTATTGAAATAAGGAACACCACCTGTACTGATATGGAATGCACCACACTGAATTGCAGCAATACCTTCAAGCGCAAGTTGTAAGCGGCAGTCAATTAAGCGAGCTTTTACAGCGCCGTATTGTTCTGCTTTCTTTGGAATTGCATCGTAGTCATCTTCATCAGGCTGACCTAAGTTTGCAGTATATGCATAAGGTTCTGCGCCTTTTTGTTTCATCCACAATAAGGCAGCTGAAGTGTCTAGGCCTCCGGAGAAGGCAATCCCAACTTTTTTGCCTACTGGTACATGCTGCAAGATAGTTGCATTATCAGTCATTGCTAATCCTAACATTTATGAAAAAGACCCCATATAGGCGGTCTTGAGAATTCTGAATGGCGGCTATTGTAGCACTATTCATGGTGCTTTTTTTCGCAAAAAAAGCATTAATTCACTTGTTCTGATTCGAAGTTTTAATTTGATAAAAAATATAAGGCTATTTATAGAATAAGAAGAAGTGAATGAAGTATTGTTCTTAAATAAATGGATTGACCATAAGCTCCGATAAATTTCTTTGTGTGGTCATCCAAAATTATCAAAAAAGTATTAAAGTACTATGCAACAAGTTGCAAAAAATTATTGGGACGCAGCATGACAAGTTACGCCAATTTATTAAAACCATTACATTTAGGCTTTACCACCATTAAAAACCGTGTGGTGATGGGATCCATGCATACGGGGCTTGAAGATCGTTTTTACAATTATCCAAAACTGGCAGCTTATTTTGAAGAGCGTGCAAAAGGTGGGGTTGGCCTGATTGTGACTGGGGGGATTTCTCCAAACCGTCAAGGTTGGCTACTACCCATGGGTGGAACCATGAATGGTTTAACCGATATTCCACAGCACCGTCTGGTTACACATGCTGTGCATAAGCATGGTTCAAAAATTTTAATGCAAATTTTGCATGCTGGCCGTTATGGTTATCAACCTTTTGCAGTGTCTTCTAGTCCGATCAAATCGCCAATTTCACCATTTAAACCGCGTCAGCTTTCTGAAAAAAATATTTTAAGTACGATTGATGACTATGCACATTGTGCTGACATTGCCAAAAAAGCGGGCTATGACGGCGTTGAAATTATGGGCTCGGAAGGTTATCTCATTAACCAGTTTTTAAGCAGCCATGTGAACCAGCGTACTGACCGTTGGGGCGGTGAAATTGAAAACCGTATGCGCTTTCCGGTCGAAGTCGTAAAGGCGATTCGTGCAAAAGTTGGTGAAAAATTTATTATCTGTTTCCGCTTGTCGTTGCTCGATTTAGTTCATGACGGTAACACCATGCAAGAAGTGGTGACTGTTGCAAAAGCTTTAGAAAAAGCAGGTGTGACTTTATTAAATACCGGCATTGGCTGGCATGAAGCTCGTGTGCCGACCATTGTCACGTCAGTGCCTCGAGCAGCTTTTGTCGATTACACGGCTCATGTAAAACAACATATTTCTATTCCGATTATTGCGTCAAACCGCATTAACATGCCTGAAACTGCCGAAGAAATTTTGGCAACTGGTAAAGCAGATATGGTTCAAATGGCGCGTCCTTTATTGGCCGATGCATTTTGGGTAAATAAAACTGCGACTAACCGTGTTAATGAAATTAATACCTGTATTGCATGTAACCAAGCTTGTTTAGACCATGCTTTTAAAAATAAGCGTGTGTCTTGTTTGGTTAATCCACGTGCAGGCCATGAAACTGAACTGGTCTATTTAAAAACTAAACAGCCTAAACGGATTGCAGTTGTGGGCGGTGGAGTAGCGGGTATGTCCGCGGCAACTGTTGCGGCAAGCCGTGGCCACGCGGTCACTTTATTTGAAGCAACGGCGGAAGTAGGTGGTCAATTTAACTTTGCCAAAGTTGTACCGGGCAAAGAAGAATTTCACGAGACGATCCGCTACTTTAAAGTCCAACTGGAAAAAACAGGGGTGGATGTACGTTTAAATACTCGCGTAAATCGTGAGCAGCTTGAACGTGAAGGTTTTGATGAAGTGATTGTTGCAACAGGTGTAATCCCTCGTGCATTAAAAATTGAAGGAAGTGACGCGCCACAAGTCCTTTCTTATGCTCAAGTTCTAAAAGGAGCAGAAGTCGGACAAAAGGTTGCAGTGATTGGTGCGGGTGGTATTGGTTTTGACGTGTCAGAATTTTTACTTAAACCGCCACATCAACCACAGCCTCAACCTTTAGCAGATTGGCAACGTGAATGGGGTGTAGACCCAGATCCGAACTATGTTTCTGAAGGTGGTATGCAGCCCCCAGAAGTTGAACCAGCAATCCGTGAAATTTATTTACTACAACGTAAAACCACACCACTCGGTATTGGCCTTGGCAAGACTTCGGGTTGGGTACACCGTGCACAGCTTAAAAAGCATGGCGTACGTATGCTGCGTGGTGTGCAATATAAAGCAGTCACTGATGAAGGACTTTGGATTGAGCACAATGGGCAAGATCAACTTTTACGTGTAGATACAGTTGTGGTGTGTGCAGGTCAAGAGTCGGTAAAAGACTTGATGCCAAAAGAAGGTGAGTCGACTATAGCGAACTATCATATTATTGGTGGTGCAAAGCTCGCAGCAGAGCTAGATGCCAAGCGTGCGATCAAAGAAGGAGCAGAATTGGCTGCGCAACTGTAAAATTGATGAAACAATATGCACTTGAACACAAAGCGATGATATTTTTCTTGAATAAAATGAATAAGCTTTGTATTCTTACGCACATGGAAGCGTGGCAGAGCGGTTTAATGCACCGGTCTTGAAAACCGACGAGGGTGTGAGTCCTCCGTGAGTTCGAATCTCACCGCTTCCGCCAAATATTTAAATAAGCCCTTGTAAAAACAAGGGTTTATTTTTTGCCTGTGCTTTTACCCCACAACCTACCCCTCATCAAATTTTGGATTGGATTAGTTTCTTTTAGCCGTATTTAGAAGATTAAGGAATGTAGTTTAAAAAACTGTATTCAAATCTAACTATATTCTTATTCAAACATTTCATAATTCTAAATATTTTCACTATTCATTCGCTTAGCTTGCTTGACGCTCTACAATCCGCAGATTATCCTTAGCCTGCTGACCTACATCGTCAGTCGGTTTTGACAGACCGTTATCATCTAGCACATCAAAAAAGTAATTTTTTGGTGGCGAACTCGTTCGTCCCCCTTCGTTGCGGTAGGGCGAGGGAGGGACGCCTTGTGCGTGCCGGTTCCTAGATGACTGGTCTGTCAACCCTTTCTCGTTCTGCCACCATCATTTGACAGTGACTTGGTAGAACTTCTAAACCATCTAGGAGTACGCCATGCGCTTACATCAATACCGACTTTTATATTTCTCTTTTTTCATGTTTGTGCCGTTGGGTGATTAGATCTGATGCTGTGCGGTCAATGCATCGCTGTGTCCATGACTTTCTAAGAATAAAACTTTTTCAAGTACATATTACCGATATGAAGATGAATCTCTCATGCTGTTTTGAGGGTCATAGATCCGTGTGCTTTATCGTCTATAACACTTCAAAAAACATAGATATTCATTCCAACATTCATGCATGGGGAGCACTGCGTCTAGTCAAGACAGGTGATGCCTATAAAAAGAGAAAATGATTATGTTTAAAACCTTCCTAAAAACGACCCTTATTTCATCACTACTTGCAGGCGCATCATTGACTCAGGCAGGCTGGTTTGCGCAAGCCAGTGAAGCCTATTTTGTTAAGGCCCGCAATTTGGGTGGTGGAGTGTATCAGTGTATGTATAAAACCAATCCGGGCAATCGTGGTTGGCGTAATTTTACGGTGAACTTTCAGGGTGGTTGTCCGCGCTTTGTTCACTTTAATGCTCAGAATGGTCAAGTCACTGTACCCAACTAAAGACGGGGAGCATTTGAGATGAACCAAAAACCCATATTGGGCTTGGCTGCGATTTTAGCCCTGACCCTGATCAGCATTGCAGGCTTCTATTTCTTTAGCCCCAAACAAGGAACTGAAAAAACTGTTCAAGCGGCTGGTACTTCGCAGGCCAGCTCTGCACAGCCTTTAGAATCCGCTAGTTCAGAAGCAGCATCCACTGAGATTGCAGCGGCAGAAGTGGATGGGATCGATGTCAAAGAACTGACCACGGGAAGTAAAAGTCTGAGTCCATCAGATCATGAACCTGAATTGCTGAGTTTTGAGTTTGATAAAAACTTAAAGTCTGTCGATACATTACTGTCGATGCTGCCTTATGACGAACTGCCTCAGTTTGAGCAGGACAACATAGACAAGTATCAACGCTATGTTTTTGCCAAAGCCGCAAAAGATACAGGTAAACCAGTGAAAGACTTCAGCTTGCAGGAACATGGTGCATTGGAATCGGAGCAGGCGGGTAATCGTTACTACGTCTATAAATTTGATAATGGCACAGACTGTGAAATCCATCTGGTCAGTATTGATTTAAATACGGGCGATTATGGCGTGAGCTATAACTACTGCTGAGGATGAATTTATGAAGCAATTTTTTTAAACCGATCCTACTCGCATTGACTGCAACCACAGGAATGTTGCTGGGTGGCTGTAATTCTGGCCTTGATCCAAATACATTTACGGTAGAACTGGATGTCAAAGATACCAGTAACTGGTATGCGCAAAATCAATCCGCTACGGTATTGACGATCCGTTCCAACAGTGCAGATCCGATTGATGTCACCAATGTGCTGATCAACAACGGTGAATGCAGTTATGAAGGCTATCGTCGATCGTTGGAATATCCACAGCATTTTAAAATGGGTCTGCGTTTAAGACTAAAATTAACTGGCTGTGGCTATGACAACGTCGTACGTGTTGATGTGGAGACGGAGAAGGGTACTGCAAGCTATAGCTTCCAATAACGGCCTTCGACTCTCAACGACAAAGCAAAAACTAAATCAAACCGTGTCCTCAATGGGCACGGTTTTTTTATGCCCTTAATTCAGCTCTTCGCACTGAATTCATCTAACAAGGAATATCAATGTCCTTTATTCAATGTCCCTACTGTCAGTCTAGCCATGTCAGACAGACCGATTCAGGCAACGCCCACGCCAACTACTTCGAACAGTTACAACGCTGTATTTCACCAACACAGATGGCGATGTTTGGCATGCAGGTCGCGAAAAAAGCAGGCGTTTCGCCTTTTATTGGCGCCACAGTAGGGGTGGTCATCGGTGGCGTCCTAGTCGTCGTCAGCCAATACTGCTTTGAGAAGTACTACAGCAATGCCGAGCAGTATGTCTGCTTGGATTGCCAACAACAGTTTGCATGGGCGAAGTAATCACTTCTCAGCCTTTGCACTGTTACATCGTTGAATAAATCGATTCTTTAAAACATCACATCACACTTCCATTTAAGGAATATTCACAATGGCACATCAAATTGAAAACATGGCTTATGTTGGTCAAACCCCTTGGCATGGTTTGGGTAATCAACTGACACCCAATCAACCGATTGAAGTTTGGGCCAAACAGGCAGGCATGGACTGGCAGATTGAAAGCTCCAATGTGAGTTATATGGCTGAAAACCATAAAGGGCAAAGCATCATTATGCCGTATGAAGAACAGCGGGTGTTGTATCGCTCTGATACGCATGCGCCTTTATCTGTAGTCAGTCAGCGTTATCAGGAAGTCCAACCCCGAGAGATACTAGAATTTTATCGAGACTTGACGGAGCAATCAGGCTTTGAACTGGAAACCGCGGGGGTACTGAAAGGTGGTAAGAAATTCTGGGCTTTAGCCAAAACTGGACAGACTTCTGCTTTAAAAGGCAAAGATGTCAGCAATGGTTATATTCTCTTGGCTACGGCGTGTGATGGCACCTTAGCAACCACGGCGCAATTTACATCAATCCGTGTGGTCTGTAATAACACCTTGGCGATTGCATTAAAAGGTCAGAACGCGAGTGCAGGTGTGGTCAAAGTGCCACACAGTACCAAGTTCGATGCCCAGAAGATTAAACAGCAATTGGGGATTTCAGTGCGGGCATGGAACGAGCACATGTATGAAATGAAACAGCTCAGTCAGCGTAAAGTCACACAGACCGAAGCAGCAGCGTATTTCGATGCGGTGTTTAATAACACGAGCCTCAGTGCAACCGAGCAGGATGACAGTATTATTCAGTTTTATCGTAATGTCGCTACCCAAGCCAACTCAGCCACCAAAGCTGAAAACAAGACTGAACCGAATGGCCGTGCCATGTCTAAGGTCATGACTATGTTTAATGGACATGGCCGTGGGGCAGAACTCAGTTCAGCCAAAGATACCGCTTATGGCTTACTTTGCAGTATTACTGAGTTCGTTGATCACGAACGTCGAGCGATGAGTCAGGATCATCGCTTAGATTCAGCATGGTTCGGTGCTGGAGCAGGTTTAAAACAACGTGGACTGGAACAAGCATTACGCTTGATTGTTTAAGTTTAGATTCAGATTTCGGATTTAACATGATCACATCAGATCAACATGATCCTGAAAATCTCCTTCAATCGAAATGCCTCTTTGCCACATCTCCAGATGTGGCTTTTTTTATGCCTAAAATTTAATAATCAAAGGACATCTATATGAACTCAGCTTTAATTCAACCTCATCCTACTCCAGCAAATATCCATGCTCATCGCCCTAAACTCAGCTATCCAAAACGCTTTGTGGAGACCAAAAACCTAAGTCAGTCCGAATGGCTGGAAGTCCTTTGCCAAGATATTGGCATTAAAGATTGTGTCTACAGCCTGTAGACACAATCTTTAAAGGCAGGGTTTTGCTAATGCAAAATTCGAAATTGATTTAGAAGAACCTCTAGAGCTTTCTGAAATTAATACAAGTCGAAATGATGTAAAAAAAATAATGTAGCTGAGATTAATTTGACAAAGGAGTTAGCTAATACTAGTAAAAAATTAGTTAAGTATGTTTGTAAAATCAACAATAATTAAAATTGTTGATTTTACTTGATATATTTAGAGAATTTTATCTAAAACCACCATTACAATACCAATTACTTTTAGCCAAAGCTTGATACATAGCAGTTTGCCAGGAATTTGGATGCTTAAGATAATAAGCTAGAGCATCCAACATAAGTTGTTGTCTAACACCTACAAACCCATTTGTATCCCAAGCGTAAAGTAAAGAATCTCTTAATACGGCTATTTGATTGCTAGCTTCAATTGAATACTTAAGTTTTAAATCAAAATCATTAAAATGAGTGTGAACGCGTGCTTTATCATCTTCATTCCACTGAGAGGGAGGAATTACACAATAATCAATAATTGCCGGTGTTGTTTCAATAACATTCGCATAAAGCCACTGATCTTTAATGAAATTATCATGATCAAAATAAGGATGTAAGCTTTGTGCATGTAAAGTTGAGGGAAAACTAGTCTTTTTGCCTGTATTACAATCTTTACATGATGGTATTAAATTTAATGGAGTGACTGATAGCTGAGGAAATTTATTTTTAGGTAAATAATGATCAAGCGTTGAGGCATACCCAACACCACAATATGGACATTTACCTAATGGAGCTAGAGAAATTAATTGATCGTAGTAAATTCTGGCTGGTTTAGTCGCAGGTACAAAATGTGAGCTATAGACAGCACGAAGTTCTTTTTTTGTAACATTACCTAATGCAATTGCATCATTCTCACAATGATTAGGAGGTATTGTATAAAGCATACTTGTTAAAGCTTTATTACCGTAATCTGAAGATGATTGAATAATATTAGTCATGATGCTTTGTAAACGTGTAGAGAGATCATCATCTGTAATACTGTTGATACAAGCCTCATAGACAATTTGAATATCTAAGTTAGGTGGATTAATTGCTCTCATTTAATCATCCTAAGTCAGAATTTTTCAAGTTTATCATTGCTCTAAGAATAGCCTTTCCTTCAAATCCTAACTGATTATCATATTCAGCTTCTATCTCTTCGTAAGTTTTACCATCAGATACAGATCGTTCTAGTAACTCGTGATAGCCCGACTTGGTAACTTCTAATCCAAAAACTTCTCTAGTTAGTACACCTACATTTTCAGCAAAAGTTTCACTCTCTGGTCTATCTACTGTGCTAGTTAGCCTAATTCTTCTGATAATTGAAACACATGCTTTAGGGACTTCTTGTAGTAAAACAGGTGAATGAGTTGCGATTATTGCAACTCCATTTCGGTTAGTAAGTAGGTCTGATAATGCACGAGTAAATGCTGATAATAATGGAGGGTGTAGATGGCTTTCAGGTTCATCGAGTAAAACAAGGGTTTTTTCTTCAACTGTCTCTACAAGTCTCGTAATAGTTAGTAGAACAATTGCGTGACCTGAACTCATTCGATTAAATAATTTTACAGAGGCAGTATAGAATTCATTTTTGTCAATGCTTATATCATCTTTATAAATTTCTAAAAGACTACAAAGATTCATCTCTGCAAAATTGAAATCAGATTCTAGTTTCTTGACTGCTTTCTCCCAACGATTTGATTTTGCTGTAAGTGATAAGCAAAGCTTAAGACTTGAAGCAAAATCTTTAGCCAAATCATCCTTGCTCTTGACAACCCAAGATTCATCATCAGTATTTTGAGTTCTTTTTTTTAAACCAACATAGGTGTATTTCATTCCTGCGTTTACATCTTTTTGATCTTTTGGGGGGAGGAAAGGATCAAATGCACTAAAAGAAATAGAGACGACACCTGCGAAGTAATCTTCTTTAAATTTAACAGGAGCTCCCCAACCTGATAAGGTAGTTGAAAAAAAACCTGTTTGTTCTTCAGAACCTCTATTAGGTAAAAGAGCATCAACCATATTATTTAATAAAGTAGTTTTTCCAACTCCATTTCTACCTATTAGAACATGTATGTTTGAAGGGGGCTTTGAATGGGGTTCTACACTGAAATTCAGTTTAATACCTGAGTAACGATCATTAGATGATTTCTCATATGTAAAATTGAAGTCAGTAAGAGGGGCTTCATTTTTTAATATTCTTTGAAATTGATTCTTGATAACTGTTGAGTTTACAGATCTGAGGAGGGAGGTCTTAAATACATTTTCATTATTGGCAAGGTTTAACAGATTAGTATCAAAAACTACATCATTTAGTGATGATAAAAGATTTGAAACGATTTCTAGTGGAAATTTATCTACTAAATTTCTGTAAAAGTCAGCATCTTGTCCTAAAGAAAAAAAGTTTTCTGGTAGTTTTTCAAAAGAATTTTCCAATGCATCACTAGTCCAACCTGAGTTTTGACCACAGAAACCAATTTTTATACTACCTAAATAATGCTTGACACCAACATGGTCAAAAAAAACTGTTTGAAATAATGTTTTATAACCATAGTCATCCCAATTATTCGGTTCAAGAAATACTGTATTTATTGCACTTAATGGAATCGACTTACGATATGGTAAACCCGTAATTAATATAGACATCACACTTCCCCTTAATAGCCTGATAACATATCGCAATAAAAAGCATCAAACAATTTAAAAAGGCATTTGTTAAAAATTTGTGGTAACTTTTGTAAGTCTTTAGAACAAAATAACAAACTTGATGAAAACCAAACAATTGAAATATTGGAGATTACATGACTGAGCTCAAAGAAATTGAATGGGAAAAGTTGAGAAGCGATGAACATGTGTGGGTAGATCAGCACCTGATTGAATATCCATTCATTGAAAAGGATAAATACATAATGCGACTGCATTCAGTTGACTTTTCAGGGACTCAGCAGGATTTAACTGCTTTAATTGATTCTATAGCTGATTCTATTGAAAAATATGTTTTTGACTCTAAACAAAGAGAAAGATTTCGGAAAAATGGGATAAACGCTTTTAGAAAAGCTGTCTCTTTTTTTGGTGAAACAAATCCAGATATAGATGGTAAATATGGTGAATTATTTTTATATATCTTAGCTGAAGCAATATTAAAAACACCTTTAGTTTCACACAAGCTATCCATTTTGACTAACCCTAATGATCAAGTGAAGGGGGGCGATGGAATTTTTTTTGGTATATATAAAGATGAAATGGCCATCTTAATAGGAGAATCTAAAATACATCAGCAGTTTTCAGGAGCTCTTGATAGTTCATTGGATTCTTTAGATAGGTTTCATCAAAATTATACGAGCAGTACATTAGATCATGAACTATTTATTGCAAGATCTAATATCTCCCAAAACTTTTCAATTGAACAATTAGATGCGTTACTTGAAGCTTTTACACCAGGTACAGCTCAATATAAATCGTGTAATAAAGCACATCCAGTATTATTAGTATTTGAGAGTAAAGAAATATCAAACATTGAAAAAAAAGCAAAAAATAGACAAGAAGCTCAAGAGCTTTTTTCAGCGTGGGCAGTGAAACGAATTGAAGAAGCTAGTGAATTACTAAATAAAAAGTTAGAAACATATGGTGAGCTTGAAAAGGTTTATTTAGATATTTTTTTGATACCACTTAATAATGTTTCAACTTTCAAAAAATCATTATATAAAGCCATACATGGGATTGAATATAAATCAAAGGGGTAATTTTGGTGAGTCAAAATACTTACGAGGCCGCAATATCACATCCAATATTTATCGAAGTATTTGATGATTTATTAAGAAATCTATTTTTATCTTCACGTAACCAAAATAGCTTAATTGATATACCAATAAATAAAATAAAAAAAGCTACGTGGCTTGCTTCAATTGCTGCATTAGGTGAAGGGGATAAGGAAAAAAATTTAGCAAGTGCTTATGGCGCTTTATTGTATTTGTCTGATACAGAGAATGAAGTATATACAAAAGCTTGTTATGTAATGCAGTCAAGAACTGGAAATATTATTTCGAGTACACATTTACCAAAAATTTTTAATAATAAAAAGTATCAGCGTGATTTTGGTTCTCTTTTAAATATGGAATTAGCTGGTAATAGGGCTGAACTTGAGCAAAAATTTTCTGATGATTCAGAAATTTATTTTACAAAATTTCAATCAACATTATGGAGTTCTTTGAAGAGTGGTAACAATATAGCGATTTCCGCGCCTACATCATCAGGAAAGTCATACATAATTAAAAAGTATATCTATGAATTAATAAATACAAATTTAAGAGATGTAATTTATATCGTGCCAACTAAGGCATTAATTAATCAAGTGAGTAATGATCTCAATTTAATGGTTAAGGATAAAGCTCATGTATTTACAACATATAAAGAAAGCGATGAATTAAAACCAACAATATATGTATTAACTCCAGAAAGAACTTTAAAGCTGTTACAAGACAATGAATTCTTATCCCCGTCTTTGGTATTTATGGATGAGATTCATAATTTAGAAGATAGTTCAAGAGGAGCTGTTTTCGAAAACGTACTTTATAGAATGACTGATAAATGGGAAAAAGCACAATTTGTAGTAGCGGGTCCTTTTATTGATGGGCTTGCTAAGTCTATATCTAATATTTCAAATATAGATTTAATTGATCATAAAACATTTTCATCACCTGTATTTCAGCTTAAGGTCTCAATAACATTTAGTCCAAAAGCTAAAACTGCTTTATATAAGATAGTGAGTATCACTGGAAATATTTTAAATGGTGATCTTAAGTTTAGAAACTCTTTATATAGTAAAGCTAAATCAAATAAGGGAGATGCATTGGCAGCAATAATGGAACTATTTGATCCAGATGATCAAAATATTATTTATGCACCTACAAAAAAAGAAGCTGAATCTTGGGCTCAAAAAATTGCGCCAGTTATAGGCTCATTAAATCCTGACATAGTAAATGGAGCAGATCAAAAAATTAAGGACTTGATTGAGTTCTTGGAAGATGAAGTCCATCCTAAATATTCTTTAATAAGAGCATTAAGACTAGGTGTGGCTTTTCATCATAGTGGTTTACCTGACATTGCTAGATTGGAAATAGAAGAGTTGTATTCTCAAGCATGTATTAAAAATATTGTATGTACATCTACTCTCGTTCAAGGGGTAAATTTACCTGCGGATCGATTAATTATTATTAATCCAAAAGTCAACACTCAAGAAATGAGTAATTTTGAGTTTTTTAACTTAATAGGAAGGGCCGGCAGAGCTAATACAAAACTATATGGAGAAGTTTACTGTATTGATATTGTTGAAAATGAATGGGGGGAAGATAGATTCTTAACAGAAGTGGATAAAACAGTTTCATCTGTAACAGTTAAATCTATAAATAATAATAAGGAAATTATATCTGATGTTGTTAGTTTATCCAAAAGCGATATTAAAGAAAACTATGATAATGATATTTTGTATCAATTGGCTTCATATCTAAGATCTTTATATAATGTTGATAAAAAACAATTGGAAAAGTATATTTCATCATCTGATCTTTCAATTGATTTAAAAGAAAAATTAAATATTGAGCTTGAAACAGTATCAAAAAATCTTTCTATACCCAATGAGTTAATTTCAAAAAATCCATTTATTGATCCTATTCTTCAAGATGAATTTTATAAAAGAGTGCTTAATGATGGAGTTGATAATTGGTTGATCAATAGAAAACCTTTTGATAAAGGTGGTGAAAATAGTAAATTAGTAAGTTTCAAAGAAAAAAGTTATTACTATCAATTTTGGTCAGTAATGGAAAGATTAAATGAAATATTTGATTTTGAAAGTGAAATAAATTTTAAGAGTTATGAAGATTATATAAATGTTGGTTTGATTGTAAAAGATAGTCACCAATGGATGTTAGGTAAAAGACATAAATATTTTATTGAAAATAAAATTGGTTTGGAATCATTTGACGAAAGTAAAATTGATAAGACTGCACGATATGTAACCAATCATATCAGTAGAAATATTACATTTATAGCAGTTAAATATTTAATGTTATGGTCGGATGTAATATCAAGTTTTTTGTCAGAAGAGGATGAGGAAAAAAAATCATATATTTTAAATCTACCAACAATGTTAGAACTTGGGAGCTATGACCCTGTTATTTTAGAGTTAATGAACCTAGGTATAAATAGATCTATTGCTATAAAAATCAAGCCATTGCTTAAATTTCAGGAAGATATGTCAATTGAAGAAACTCTAGCAAGATTTGATAAAAACAAAATGCCAGCTTTATTTAAAAGATATTTGAAAAGAGCAGGTTTTTAGTGAATTGGCTTAAAATAATAGATGGTAATGTATGTCTGGAATTTTTATGGCGATTCAGGCTTACAAAGTTAAAAATTTCTTATGATGGACATAGGTGGTCTACAGACCTACTGAAGTACACTATTCTATTGCAATTCATTTGAAATGACGCATAACTTAAAACCCTGAAAGCCGAAACTTTCAGGGTTACACGAATGTTATTAATCATAAAATAATTGATTAATATGAACTTTTTTCGACTTTAAACGTTGTGTTGGTGTACTTGAACCGAACCCAATATTCAGGACCAATCAAACTGTATTTTAAAGTGGTAAGTCGCATCCCAATGTAGTTCTGATTTGTATCGTAAAAATTGGATTCTATACCATAAACTAAAGGTTCTACCCCTGAGTTCATGCAGGCAATATCACTCCACGCAACACTGGTTTTACCTTCTCGGAATACAAAAGGTTCAACATCTGTATAGAGCTGAGATTCCGCAAAAGGAGTAAAGTCGGTATCTTCACGTGCTACAAAAAATATGAGCCGAATACTCCTAAAACCTCGAATAGTCGTTTCCTGCTTCGACAAAATACCTAGAGTGTGATTTTCAGCATTGTTAGCCCAGACTGCTTCGATAATTTTACCTGACGTGGCACGCAGCATATCCTCAACAGTTACAGAACTAAATGTTTTCTGATCCATTGAAAAATCATCAACATTCATAAACTCAGCAGAAACAAGCAATGAATGAACTTGAAACATTGGATTGTTACATAAGACAGCTTCTTCAAAACGATTATAAGCCTTTCTAGAATTGCCAAATGAAGAATCCCAGTGATTTTTCAAGCTCATAAAATCTCGTGTTTTAGATCTCACTTTTAGATCCTGACAGAACCCATCAACAACTGCTTCAAACTGTTGATACAATCCAAGTGGAAAGCCAATGAGTCTGTGCTTGTACAGTAAATCAACCATCAGCTTTATTTCAGGTCTGATGATCACATCTGAAAATTTACCTGTCAGGAAAGGATTAGTCGGAATATCCTGAATAATCTTGAGTAAATTAACACCCTTGGGCGTTAGATAAACATGAGGCACCAGATAGTCGTAAGTTGGTTGTTTAGAGATAATCTTAAAAGTCTTATTTTCAGTAATCATAGAATACAACTTCAGATAATCATCCAAGCCAACAGGAGGGCGATTATTGGGTATATAGCCAATAAAAGGCTGGATATACGCTTGAGTGATATGGTGAGTACTGAGTAGAGAGGCATAGGATTCGTCAGGCTGTAATCTAATCATGCTTCATCTCCCGCAAAGGCATTGAGTTCTAGGTGGTTTTTTCTCGGACGACCACGAGTCTGTGTTTTTAAAGGTTGACTAATCTGGAAACGTCGTCCATTTTTCATGTTGCTGAAAATGAATAACTGGCTGGTTTTACAGAGATAATCAAAGCCATCTTCAAGCCACTTTCTTTTCTGCGATTGGTTATATTCAATCGTGCCTAAAAAACAGTTTTCATAAGTATGCTTCCGCATATTACAGATGTAGGCATAACCTTGATCATTGGTCACTTTTTTCCATAGTTTCTCAATACCTTGTGCGAGGCTAATGTCTTCCTGATTTTTATTCCCATTGAAAAACCAGAAGGTATGCAAGTGGAATCCACTTCTTGGGGTGTATTCAAAACGAAAAATATAACCGATGGCTTGTTTCAACACAGGATTATGCCGCTTGTTTTCTAGTAGTTGTTCAACACACTTTTTAAATGCATCAAAATCATTTTTAGATAAACAATCTTCAGCTTTGAAACAGGTTTGCAGTAATGTTTCAGGTTTAAGTTTGAGATATAAATCAAGTCGAACAACAACTACACGCGAATACCGTTCAATTAAAGAGTTGAACATTTCGATCATTCGAAACTTATTTTTTTTCAGATTCTTCCGCTCATCATAAACTTTGCGTCTGATGTTCGGGCGACGGAAAAAAGCACGAATTAATCCAGTAAACTTATTCATTGCATTAATGTACGGGAGCAAATTCTCCTTTAGACTGGAAGGTAAAGGTGTGCCATTACGTAGAAGCTCTAACTCATCCTCTGACATCTGGCTTAGTGCATAATCAAATGCTTGAATATCAAGACCGCTGATAATGTCTGAATGCGTAGAATAGTTGAGAAGTTCTTCAATATCAGAAGGTAAATTACTCATTTGAGCAGGGTGTTTGACGGCAAAGCCATAGCGACCATTCGATAGTCTTTTCGTTTCAGTTGTGACTTCAGGGAAGTTACGTTTTTGAACTGTTTGACCAGTTTAGCTTTCCCTATAGCAGGAGCTAGGATGTTATCCTGTGAATTTACTAAAAAGGTGGTTTTATAACCATCGTTGACTGGAGTAATTTGCAGTTCGGTTTCAAATTGCTGGAGCCATTGGTCATGTGTTCCCATATGTCGACCAGCATTTACATTTATAATGCGCATATAAATTAAACTCGATTTAAAGTTAAAAGCGCAACTGTGATCAGTATTCTGGGTATAGGCATCCAATGGATACTGTTTAGCGCAGTATCCATGATGGGATGTAAGTTGGTTAAGTTAACTTAGGATGAGTTTTAGTCATATTTACTACACCAGTACGTCTATACACCAACAACCTATATGGTCATATGAGTATTGATGTATCTGAATACTTTAAAACTACTGATCATCTATAAATAGATAGAATATTCTTTGATTTATAGATATAGAGTAATAGTAAATATATAAGACCGTAATTCATTGAAAATTAAAATGATAGCCTAGCCATACTTATAATTTCAGAATGCATTGCACAGCTGCATTATGTTTTGAATTTACAAGTACAGCGTTAGCTCTCAGTATTCCCTTGATTACGTGTTGAAATTTTACTTTCAATCCACTCTTCAACCTCGCTGAGTAACCAGCGTGATGCCCGGTTTAACTTCACAGGTTTAGGGAAGTCTGGGTCGTAACGTTTCGAGCGTGGGTTTAGTCGGTCATAAACGGATGACCGAGATAAACCTATGAGTTTGATCAGCTGAGGAAGCTTGAGCATTTGAACTGCATCGTAGCTGGTATTCAATTTCATCTCCTTGTGTCGTGTTGGTTTGATTTGGAAAGCGTTAAACTAACAAGCACAAGATACCCAGATGAAAATGCAGTTTAAAAAGGAAGTGCGTGGAAAATGTCATCAATTTTCTATTTAGTGTGAATGGTGTAGTTTAATAAATCACGTAAAGACTCATATAGTTCTTTATTTTCTTTTAGAATTCTATTTGTATCGCCAATAAAATTTCTTTTAACTGGGGATACTGGATATATTTGAGATTTAAAACCTCTCTGTTTTTTAGCGGATTTATTCCTACCGATTTTTGTTTTTAGCTCATTGAGTGGAGCAGTATCATGAATAGATGTAGTGGGCGTAAATAAGCTTAAGTCATAAGTGGTTTCAGTCTTACTTAATGGATTTGTTAGATTTTTCACAATATGTTTGTGCAGCTGTTTTTTAAATTTAAGCTGTTGAATAGTTTTTTTCTTTTCTTCCCTTAGACATTTTTTATGTTCTTTCTTTTTAGCTTTCATTTTGGTTTCTAATTTTGATTTTAATGCTGGTGTAAATTTTGTTCCAATCTTTGCAATGACCTTAACTCTTTGGCTTCTGTTTAAGATTTGTGTTTGGTATTTATTGAGTTGAGTACGTAATAGAATATCAATATTGACATTCTGTTTTTTGTACATTTTTTCTTTACGCGAATACATTTTTTTGATCGTTGTTCGAACATAGAGTTCTGCTCTGATGTTTAAATACTCAGTTAGACGCTCAAGCAGGATTTGTTGGGTTTTTACTTTTGGGCGGATCTGTGATTTAAGTTGGCGTTCTTCAAATTTATTTTTGAACGGACCTTTAAGTTTATTTAAAAGCAGAGCTAACTCTCGTAGAGTTTTTTTGTCTTGTTTTGAAAATTTTAATTCATCCCAAAGATGTTCATGGCTATCTTGGTATTTATTGATAAATCCTTTTACAAAGTCAATATAAGCCTTTTCTTTGATCTTGTCTGCTTCCTGCGAAAGGAAGCTGTTCTGTATTTGATGAATCGTCTGCTGAAGACTTTCAGGTATATCTTTTAAATTATAACAATCACGATGTGTTGAATAATCCCTAAGTAATGTGCGATAAAGGCGTTCTATTTCGTCATGATTTCTAGCTTCAACAGTGCAATGAAAGCTTCTTATAGCTTGAATGATTTCATCATAATGTTTTGGTAAATATTCACAATCAAGCTTTTCAACTTCATAATTGCCATTTTTATCTGGAAAATAAGCTTTCACTAGATCTTTACAAAGCCTTTTAATTTTATCTTCTTCCGATTCTCGGAACAAACCTTCATCGTGTAAGGTATATATTGCCTTCCTCAAATCTTCTTCATTAGATGCCATGAGGATAGATTTATGGGAACCCAAAAATGGAGTCGAGCGGATTTTTTCAAATATAAATTTTTCTAGTGCATTCACTATCAGTATTTGTTCTTGTAGCTGAGAACTTGGCATGAGTACTCCTTAGTTACGCCCTTAACGTCTGTACAGACTTAGCCCTTTTTATGTACGGACTTAATAATTAATACATTTTTTATCAGCATCTTACAAGATAATTCAGGGAATATTAGATTTGTGAAAAATGAATTTAATTAGATGAGTCCGATGAACTCGGTACCTTTATCTTTAGAATAACGGGTTTTAACAGCATACGAACGTTGGCCGCACGGCTGAGTTATTACCATGCGGCATTGAATGGCTTGCTGTCATGCCTACCGCTGCAATTGACTCTTCGAGAAAGTCTACGACGCAAAGCTATCGAACACCTGTGTATTACGTGGATTTAACTTTACGTGATGCCATTAATCTTCAATAAGCCATTCAAATGGCACGGCAAGGCTATGACAATGCACATTTTGAAACTGACATTGAGGAGGGTATGGATGTGGTGGAGGAGTTTTATGCAAATGAAAATTCAGAAACTGACCAAGTACAGGCTGAACTGAAAGCTAAGTCCAAGGTGAAGCTTCATCAGGCTGAGAACTTTGTACAGGGTATTTAAAAAGGCTTGCAGAGAAGTGTGAGTGCGGTGAATTAGAGGCTTGTAAATATACTGTCTGAGATGGTTTTTATGGTTGATATGTGTTTCTGTGCCTATCTTTTGGAGAGTTTTTTGCTGATTAGCGTATTTAGCCATGCAGAATAACCATCGTTATGAAAATCTAAAGTTTAACTGAGGTACTGAATAAAGACATACCTGACTTGAACTGGCTTGCGAAATATGCCACGGCTTTTTTTTAATATGCTCTTTTTTTAGTAACTCTTTGGAGTTCATGTTTTAGCATTGCTAATTCTGCAAGTGGATCGGCAGATCCTATGATTTTGGGCAGTTGAGGGTCGTAAGTTTAATGAGTTGAATAGATTCATGAAACAGGAAAGATATTGTACCCGAATTGTAATTTTTCCCATAAATTGATGAGCCTGATCATTTTATACAAAAATAAGTACAAGAATGTACAAGTCAGCCATACACACAATCGTTTAATGTTTAAGAACATTCATAGCTCATGATTGCATGAAAATGAATGAAAGCTTTTTTATAACGGACTGGAATAGAAAAGAGAATAAGTAGGATCAAAAGCTATATTGAACAGGATGCGATTTTGCAGAAAACATTCGCTGGTATGTATTTTTTACATTTTAAAATACTAATTTGAAACGGTTAGATTATCCGTAGATTACTTAGTCATGCAAAAAATTGTATCAAACCAGTGATGCAAAGCCACTCTTTAGATTTGGATCTTCTGAGTGTCTAGCCATGAGTGATGGCACTCAAGTTTTTATATCTTCATGGAATAAAACTAGGATTTATTCCTTAAATATCAAATCAAGGATTTTAAAATGAATAGCACACAAAGCAATACTCAATTTCTTTTCGATTTATATGCGAACTGGTCAAGACGGATGCAGGAAAATCCGAATATGACCATTGAAGACTTTCGCAGTATGTTTGATGAATGGCATCAACCTACATTGGAACCGGAAGAAGTGTCTTATAAATTCGATGTTGTGGCAGGTGTAGAAGGTCTTTGGATTTATCCGAAAGATGCTGACTTATCCAAAGTCATCATTTATACCCATGGCGGTGGATTTGCGGTCGGTTCTTCGGCCAGTCACCGTAAGCTGGTGGGGCATTTGGCCAAGTATTTAGGGGTATCCGCATTTGTGGTTGATTACCGACGTTCACCAGAACATGTCTTCCCGGCACAAATTCAGGACGTGACAGCAGTATATAAAGAACTACTCCAGCGTGGCTTTACTGCAAAAAATATGCTGACCGCAGGGGATTCTGCGGGGGGGAATCTGGCGATATCAACCGTACTCAATCTACGAAATGAAGGGATTGAGTTGCCAGGAGCAGTGATTGCATTCTCTCCTTGGCTGGATATGGAGCACAAAGGTGAAACCCTGATCAGCAACGATGCCACTGATGCCTTGATTACAGTGGATCTGCTTAAAGGCATGTCACAAATGTTCTTGGGTGAACATGGTGATCCGGCAAATCCATTGGCGAATCCGTTAAAAGCCAATTATCAGGTTTTCCCACGTTTGTATATCAATGCCGGATCAGTTGAATCACTTGTAGACAATGCAACACGTCTTGCTGATATTGCAAAAAAAGAGGGTGTTGATGTGACTTTATCTGTGGTGGACAACATGCAGCACGTTTTTCCTTTCCTAGCTGGGCGTGCAAGTGAAGCTGATCAAGAATTAGCGAAAATTGCGCAGTGGTTTAAAGCATAAATCAGTGCCCACACGGCGTATAAAACTTAGTGAATAAAAGACTTTGTTCACTACAAGGCCGTCTATTTTATTGTTTCAAAGGAGAGATTCATGCACTGTTACTGCGTGACGCATCATGGACAACCACTCGAAGACGTTGAGAAAGAAATTCCGCAACCGAAAGGTACTGAAGTTTTACTCCATGTAAAAGCCGCAGGTCTATGCCATACGGATTTACACTTATGGGAAGGTTATTATGATCTAGGTGGGGGCAAGCGTTTATCCCTTGCAGATCGTGGGCTGAAGCCACCCTTAACCTTAAGTCATGAAATTACAGGTCAGGTGGTTGCTGTCGGTCCAGATGCGGAATCAGTCAAGGTCGGCATGGTCAGCTTGGTTCATCCATGGATTGGTTGCGGTGAATGCAACTACTGTAAACGTGGCGAAGAAAACCTGTGTGCCAAACCGCAACAGTTAGGCATCGCCAAGCCGGGTGGTTTTGCCGAATATATCATCGTGCCGCATCCACGATATCTGGTGGATATTGCAGGTCTGGATCTGGCTGAAGCTGCACCTTTGGCATGTGCAGGCGTGACAACATACAGTGCACTGAAAAAATTCGGTGATTTGATTCAAAGCGAGCCGGTGGTGATCATTGGTGCCGGTGGTTTAGGGCTGATGGCACTCGAGTTGCTCAAAGCTATGCAAGCCAAAGGCGCAATCGTAGTTGATATTGATGACAGCAAACTGGAAGCAGCACGTGCTGCCGGTGCATTATCGGTCATCAATAGCCGAAGTGAGGATGCTGCTCAACAGCTGATTCAGGCAACTGACGGTGGTGCACGTCTGATCCTTGATCTGGTTGGCAGTAATCCAACATTGAGCCTTGCCTTGGCGAGTGCTGCACGTGGTGGGCATATTGTGATCTGCGGATTGATGGGGGGAGAAATTAAGCTTTCCATTCCGGTGATTCCAATGAGACCACTCACAATCCAGGGCAGTTATGTAGGGACGGTAGAGGAATTAAGAGAGCTGGTGGAGCTGGTGAAAGAAACCCACATGTCAGCCATTCCCGTGAAAAAACTGCCAATTTCGCAGATCAATTCCGCATTTGGAGACTTGAAAGATGGCAACGTCATCGGGCGTATTGTGCTTATGCACGAAAACTGATCACCCAACGTTTTTCCATATTTAATACCCAAATCAAAATCAAGAAATTGCGCAAAGACCTGAGTGGTCTTTGTGCTAGGAAGACTCATTTTAAAAAAATGAGTCAAAACAACGGAGAGTTAAAAATGAAACAAATGAAAAACTATTTCTATCATCGTTCAAATCAAAAAATAGCTGCTTTGGTCTTTGCTTTAACTGCCGCTTTGGACCTGCAAGCCGCAGGGGTGAGTTCTGATGCCGGGGATTATCAAGCACTTCCAGGGGGAACCAACTTAGCGGTTGCCTATTACCAGCATACGGAAGCGGATAAGGCGTATGCAAATGGTGATAAAGTCGCTGATGATCTCGATTTAAGCATTGATTTGGGAATATTGCGTTACGTTCGTTTTATTGAAGTAGGGGATTGGATTGTAGATCCTCAATTCCTCTTGCCTTTTGCCAAGCAAAAGATGAATGGCGCTGATGATATCTCGGGTGTCGGTGATTTAATTGTGGGTGGTATCGCCTGGCCATTGCATGATGCTGAAAAAGGGCGCTATTTTGGTTTCGGTGGTTTTTTGACCGTACCTACCGGCAGTAATGAAACGAAGGGTTTTGCCATCAGTAATGATCGCTATCAATATAATGTTCAGGCCGGTTATTACCATGCTTTAACTGATAAATTTGCGCTTGAGGGGGTGGGGCAGTTTGAACTTTATAGCGAGCAAAAATATACCAACATTGAGAAAGAGGTTTTTTTCCAGACAGATTTCTCCGCACTCTATAAAGTGACCGATAAATCCAATTTGGCTGTCACCTGGAGGCATACCGATGGCGGTAAAGAAAAGGTGAATGGTGTCACTGAACGTGGCAGTGATAGAAAAGATACCTTTGTCGTTTCTGCTTCTACCAATATCAAGCCGAATCTGCAGCTATTATTACAATGGCGACAAGATGTGAATGTTGAAAATGGCTTGGAAATTTCTGGACTTCAGTCACGTTTACTGTATGCCTTCTAAATCGATCATGTTGAACAGGCTGTATAGAATTTTGCAATTCAATATCCAGCTTGGTCATCAATATAGAAAATATGTACAGTGAGTTTAAAAACTATTCATGCTGATTTTGTTGTGAATGCAAAAACTATTTTTATGCGATGAAGGGGAAAGAAAATAAGGAAATTGTAAGGAGTTCAAAAAGTTGCAGTTATCGTTGGTGGTTTGTCTAGGAAACATACAGCACAGCGCTTGGCAAAAGATGCTTTCATGGCATTCTATTTGTTTGGATCCTGGGAATTCCCCATAGATTAGCACTTTTGTTTATATAACTTGGAAATACAGAATTTAGGAATGAAAACCGTCTACAGGGTGAATCGCAAGCCTGATATCAGACGGGTTGTCGCTTGGCAGACGAGTCATCTACCGGATCTGGTTTCTTGAATCTTAAAATATGAAACAAGCTTTGATGCTTAAAATTTGAAATGGAAAAAATTATGTCAAATAAATTCAACAATAAAGTCGCTTTAATTACTGGCGCTGGTTCAGGTATTGGTAAAAGCACCGCACTGCTTTTGGCTCAACAGGGTGTAAGTGTAGTGGTTTCAGATATTAACCTGGAAGCAGCACAGAAAGTTGTGGACGAAATTGTCGCTTTAGGCGGGAAAGCGGCTGCGAATAAGGCCAATACTGCTGAGCCTGAAGACATGAAAGCTGCAGTCGAGTTTGCGGTCAGCACTTTTGGTGCACTGCATTTGGCCTTCAATAATGCGGGAATTCTGGGTGAAGTTAACTCCACCGAAGAATTGAGCATTGAAGGATGGCGTCGTGTGATTGATGTGAACTTGAATGCGGTTTTCTACAGCATGCATTATGAAGTTCCTGCAATCTTGGCCGCAGGGGGCGGAGCGATTGTCAATACCGCTTCTATTGCAGGCTTGATCGGGATTCAAAATATTTCAGGCTATGTCGCTGCAAAACATGGCGTAACGGGTCTAACGAAAGCGGCGGCATTGGAATATGCAGATAAAGGGATTCGCATTAATTCAGTACATCCTGGCTATATCAAAACGCCTTTGATTGCAGAATTTGAAGAAGCAGAAATGGTAAAACTACATCCGATTGGTCGTTTGGGACAGCCGGAAGAAGTTGCTCAGGTTGTTGCCTTCCTACTTTCTGATGATGCTTCATTTGTGACCGGTAGTCAGTATGTGGTCGATGGTGCATATACCTCGAAATAAAAAATGAGTAGAAGATACCCCCATATAAAGAGGAAAGAGGGGTGATACCCTCTTTTCTTTTATCTATTGTTGTAAGGGAAAATTTTTCTTTGCTGCGAATCTGCCTGAGAAGAAGTAATATCTTCTTATGTGTACTCAAACCTGATCTGATAGTTACCGATATTTGCTTAAGACTGTCAGGTTAAATTTGAACTAAATTCTTTTCAGCCCAAATACGTTTTCCATCAAGTAATGTTGCAATCTTGCGCAGCAATGCTGCTCATCTGCCATTACACACCTTACCCTGATGGGTTCGTTCAGTATTATAGAATTTCAGCCAACCGTCTAGATCAAGCTGTAACTCTTCTAATGAGCTATAGAGTTTCTTTCGAAAAGTAATCTGATAAAACTCCTGCAAGATCGTCTTATGGAAGCGCTCACAGATCCCATTTGTTTGTGGTGATGCTGCTTTAGTTTTAGTGTGATCAATATCATTCAGAGCCAAATAAAGCTCATAATCGTGATGTTCAACTTTACCGCAATATTCGGTGCCTCTGTCGGTCAAAATGCGAAGCATTGGCAATCCTTGTGACTCATAGAATGGTAACACGCGGTCATTCAATAAATCTGCGGCTGTGATTGGTGTCTTGGTTGTGTACAGCTTGCAGTGAACCACTTTGCTATAAGTATCAATAAAAGTTTGCTGATAAATATGCCCAACACCTTTTAGATTTCCGACATAAAAAGTATCTTGTGCTCCAAGGTAACCTGGATGATGTGTTTCAATTTCACCACAAGCAACATCATCTTCATGTTTACGTTCTAATGCGGCAATCTGCTGATCATTCAACTGAATGCCTTCTTGAGCAACTTTAATTTCAAGTGCCTTTAATCGCTTTTTGAAATTCTCAAGATTGTGTCTAAGCCAGATAGAGCGCACACCGCTGCCAGATACGAAGATGCCAATCTGACGTAGCTCATTACTGGTCCGATGCTGACCATAAGCTGGATATTGGATTGCAAAATCAACAACAGCTTATTCAGTTTGCTCATCCACTCGGTTTTTTAAATTTGGAGTTCTGCGACTCTGGTTGATGAGTGCATCCATATTGCCTGTACTGGCAAGTTCTTGATAGCGATAGAAAGTATATCTTGATACTCACATGACATTTGTTATTTTGCATAAATAATGCATGTAAGTCCACACTGGTTTTCAGTGGATGCTTTATTGAAAATCAGGTTCTTGCGTGGCTCTTAGTACTCAAAAAACAATAGAGGAGACTGAATTTTCAGACACGAGATTGGTGTGTTCCTGTCTGATTTCGATGGGTGTTTTCCCAAAAAATTTTTGAAATACTCGGGTCATATGGCTCTGATCGCAAAAACCGGCTTCACTGGCAATCACTTTCAGTGGAATTTCTTTTTTTGAAGTGAGCAAACGTTTAGCAAATTGCACCCTGAGATTCATGATGTAGGCAGCAGGGGAATTACCAAAATCGACTTTAAATTTTCTCATTAAATGAGGCACGCTCATCTTGACTAATCCCGCTAAATCTTCGAGGGTAATTTTAATGCTCATGTTTTCATTGATAAATTCTAATAACAGTCTGCGTTGTAGGGGAGTAAAACCAGAACGGCACTGTCCTTCCTTAAAATCTAATTTGGCATACTGACGGAGTAAATGCAGGGCGATCTGGTTTTTAATGCTCTCTAAATACAGGTTTCCACCTAAACCACCTTGCTTTAATTCTAGTTCTAAAAGTGAAGTCAGAGCAGGTAAAACATGATCTTCCACACCGACTTCGTCTCTGATTCGGATCGAAGCGATATCATAATCAAACACCTTATTCGCCATTGAGGTGATGGAGTCATGCGAAATGTAGACATGGGTGACGGCAATATGGTCATTCCACGCCCAGCGGGAATCTTCACCACAGGTCAACAAGGAGACATAACCCGGCTTAACCACTTGGGTATCCCAAGAGGCATCGCCTTTTCTACGCATTTCCGCCGCACTTTTTTTATAGTTGACGATCATGTAGTCACGCATGGCAGGAATATGCACATCGAGGTTGGTATATTCGTACCCTCTGATTGCAATGTTTTCCCAACCGGCATTCATGCTGTCAATTGTGACATTACCCGGAATCCATAACACGACATCTTCGGGTTTGATCAGCGTATTTGCTTTGTCTGTGCTCATTTAACTTTCATCCTTAAAGTCAAAAGAGAATTGGTGTGCCTACGCACACCAAGATCCATTTCTAATTGAGTTGCGTAATAAATTTGGTTCTGAGGTAACCGTCAAAGGTTTCGATACCCCCTTCACTACCAAAACCGCTATCCTTAATACCACCAAAAGGTGTTTCAGCGAGCGCCAATCCCATGTGGTTAATCGAAACCATGCCAGCCTCCAGTCCGTATGAGATTTGATGCGCATTTTTGCTGGATGTGGTAAAAGCGTAAGAGGCTAATCCAAATGGTAATCGATTTGCTTCTTCCAGGACATGGTCTATTGTGTCAAAAGGTATCAAACCAATGATCGGACCAAATGGCTCGTCATTCATAAACTGGGTGTCATTGCACAAGTCACCGAGTACCGTTGGTTCAAAAAAATTGCCTTTGTCAGAAATTTTATTTCCGCCAAGCAGTAATTTTGAGCCTTTATGAACCGCATCTTCAACAATTTGTTGCATTGCATGCATGCGGCGAGCTTGAGCCAATGGTCCCATATCTGAGGATGCGTCTAAGCCACAACCCACTTTGATCTGTTTGGCTCTTAACACCACTTTCTCAGAAAATTCCTTATAAATACCTTCCTGCACATAAAAACGGGTTGGTGATACACAGACCTGTCCTGCATTACGGAATTTATAACCGACCAGATGTTCAACAGCGGCATCAATATCAGCATCATCACAGACGATGACCGGTGCATGACCACCCAATTCCATGGTGCAAGGCTTCATATACAGACTCGCTTGCGAGGCTAATTTTTTACCCACCGGGGTTGAGCCTGTGAATGAAATCTTTTGGATGATCGGCGATTTGATCATGTAATCAGAAATGAAGTTTGAGTCACCCCAAATCACATTCAGCACACCATTCGGCAAACCCGCCTCATGAAATAGCTGGGCAATCGCATATACCGCGCTTGGTGTGTCGCCAGAACCTTTCACAATGATGGTGCAGCCGGCAGCAATTGCAGCAGAAATTTTACGAATTGCCTGATTAAACGGGAAATTCCACGGTGAAAATGCCAGACATACGCCCAGCGGTTCTCTGACTACTAGTTGCTGTACATTTGGGTTACGCGGTGGAATAACACGGCCATAAATGCGTCGGCATTCTTCTGCATGCCATTCTGCATGTTCTGCACAGACAGTGACTTCTGCAATGGCTTCTTTCAGGGGCTTACCTTGATCAAGGGTAATATTGCGCCCGATTTCTGCTGCTTTTTCACGCGCTAGTTTCGCAAAGGTTCTGAGGATTTCACTACGGGTGATAGGAGAAGTTTTTTTCCACCTTAGAAAAGCCTGTTGTGAACTTTCAAGTGCGTAGTCCAGGTCTGCTTGTGATGCACAGGCCATGAGTCCAATACATTCATGGTTCACTGGATTAAAAACTTCTTTGACGTCTCTATTGGTATGATCTAGAAACTCACCGTTGATATATAAAGGTATATTTGGATAGTTCATGATAAGACATCCCTGGCATATGACTGATGTTAAACAAAATGGAATATGGGGGATGCCCCCCATATATTTAGGCATTGGCAGGTTGCTTGATATCTGAACGTTGTAATTGAATATCAAAACCTTCATAGGCATGGTTTTTGCAGTTGGCTAGCGCACTGCGATATTCTTTTAAACCACCGAGATAGAAGTAAACCGTGTTTTTCTTGCCCGGGATATTCGCACCAAAAATCCAGGATTGCGCTTTAGGGAATAAGGTCATTTCCGCAATATTGGCGCAAGTTTGAGTCCATTGTTCTTCCGCTTCTTTTGTCGCTTCAATGGATTCAACATTGTTTTCAACCGTGTATTGAATGGTATCACTGATCCATTCCACCTGTGATTCAATTGATGGCGGCAGGTTGGTAAACGGGCCATTCGGTCCAAGCACCATGAACATGTTTGGATAGTTATTTACGGTGACACCCATATAGCTCGACGGACCTTCTTTCCAGTAGTCTTTCATGGCCAAGCCGTTTTTACCTTGAATGTCCATGCGCACATAGTTGCCATCGACGGCATCAAAACCTGTGGCACATATCAGCATGTCTAATTCAACGAAATCGCCATTTTCGAGTTTCACACCGTTTTCGGTAATTTCAACAATCGGATTGGCTTTCACATCTTCTAAACGGACATTGTCACGGTTAAAGGTGTTGTAGTAACCACTGTCACACAACGGACGTTTTGCATACAAATCCTGTGGCATAAGCTTCTGTGCAATGGCTGGATCTTTGACGATTTCAGCAATTTTACCCTTAATGAAATTTTGCGCTTCGATATTGGCTTCCATATTGGTGGCAATATCACCGAAAGTTTCAAACATGAAACGGAAACCGCCACCTGTTTGCCATGCCTTTTCAAAAACTGCCTTGCGTTCTTCAGCTGATACGCTCATTGCTGGCACTGTGCTTTCATTCAGGCCAAAGGCAAGGGCTGAATTCCATACACCATCCCAAATTTTGTCATAATTGTCTTTGATCTTTTTAACATCTTCTTCAGACAGTGGATCATTGCCAATTGGAACGCTGTATTGTGCAGAACGCTGGAAGACAGTGAGGTGTTTAGCCAGAGGTGCCACAGCCGTAATAACCTGAACACCGGTGGAACCCGTACCAATCACGCCGACACGTTTACCTTCAAAACTTACGTCATCTGGCCAGCGGCTGGTATGATGCAGCTCACCTTTAAACTGATTAATGCCTTTGATGTTTGGCAAGTTAGGCGCAGACAATAAGCCTAAAGCAGTGATGAGGAAACGCGCCGTGTACTTATCACCATATTCAGTGGTGACTTCCCACAAGGCATCTGCTTCGTTGTAATGAGCCGATTGAACCGCGGTATTGAATTGATAGCTCTTCTTTAAATCATGCTTTTCAGCCACTTGCTGTAAATACTTGCGTACATCAGGGCCTTGCACATATTTTTTCTTGATTTCTAGCGATTGTAGTAATTCTTTATCCCAAGAATAGCAGTAGAGGTGGGTTTCTGTATCCGACAATGCACCTGGGTAACGGTTCCAGTACCAAGTACCTGCGACATCCGTGGCTTTATCAAAAGCCTGAACCTTAAGTTCGAGCTCGTCTCTTAATTTTTTGACTGCATAAAGTCCGCCAAAACCACCACCAATCACGATAGCATCAAAATCCATTTTTTGTGACATGATAATCTCCATTACGACATGTGAATTTATTCAAAATCTGCAGTGCTGGTTATTCATTGCTGATTAATAGCATTGCTTATTCATTGAATAAAGAATCGCAGGAATGCAATCACAAGGCTTGGATGGGGTGAACCTAAAAATTGTACATAATGATCATTGTAGAAAAAAAACAAACTCCAAATAAAAATTCTTATTTTATTGTAATCTTATGTTTTAATTAAAAAATATATTTATATATTGTATGTTTTTATTTTGCATTGAACAATTTGTCATTCGTGTTGGAATAACTTAAAATTTTTAATCCTAGCCCCCGAGAGGGCTAGGATTACCTAAAAAATAAAAATCGAAGAGTTAAAATCTTTTCAACGATTTTGGGTAACTGATCCAAACAATCTCTTTTAGTTGCAAGCTTCTTCATCTGCTAGAAAGAAGGGAAATGGGAAACCTCTTCCTTGAAGTGATTAGACTTACATATTCGGATAGTTTGGACCACCACCACCTTCCGGTGTTACCCAGGTGATGTTCTGTGAAGGATCCTTGATGTCACAGGTCTTGCAGTGCACACAGTTGGCTGCATTGATCTGGAAGCGTTTCGAACCGTCATCATTTTCCATGATTTCGTATACACCCGCGGGGCAGTAGCGCTGCGCCGGTTCATCCCATTTTGGCAGGTTGACATTCACCGGAATCGAAGTGTCAGTCAGTTTTAAATGCGCTGGCTGGTTTTCTTCATGCACCGTGTTGGATACAAACACCGAAGACAGACGGTCAAAGGTCAGTTTGCCATCCGGTTTTGGATAATTCGGCTTGAAGTTCACCGCATCGACGGTTTTCAGCGCACCGAAATCCGTCACCAGGTCATGCAGGGTAAACGGCACCTTAAACACGTTCTGGTCGATAAAGTTAAACGCACCACCGAGCCACTGACCAAACTTGTGCATGGCCGGGCCAAAGTTACGCGAGTTGTACAGCTCTTCTTTCAGCCAGCTATTATTGAACTTGTCGGTGTAAGAAGTCAGTTTTTTGGCAAACAAGTCTTCGCCTTCCGTCACACGCGCAACCGCAAGGTCACCACCTTTTTCCACACCGGCAGCAATGGCTTCAAACACTGCTTCACCGCAGAGCATGCCGGATTTCATCGCGGTATGTGAGCCCTTGATTTTGGCAAAGTTCAGGAAGCCGGCATCGTCACCAATCAGCGATCCGCCCGGGAAGGTAAATTTCGGTAGCGAGTTAAAGCCGCCTTTGGTTACCGCACGCGCGCCATAAGAAATACGTTTGCCACCTTCCAGATACTGCTTGATCAGCGGATGGGTTTTCCAGCGCTGCATTTCCATAAACGGATACATATGCGGGTTGGTGTAAGACAGATCGACGATCATGCCCAAAGTCACCTGATTGTTTTCCGCATGATACAACCACCAGCCGCCTGAAGAACCGGTTTCAGACAATGGCCAGCCGGCACCGTGCATCACCAGACCTGGCTTGTGTTTCGCCGGGTCGATTTCCCACAGCTCTTTGATACCGATACCGTAATGTTGTGGATCTGAATCTTTATCGAGGTTGTATTTGGCAATTAAACGCTTGCCGAGGTGGCCACGGCAGCCTTCAGCAAACAGGGTGTATTTGGCATGCAGTTCATAGCCCGGAGTAAAGTTATGGGTCGGTTCGCCATCCTTGCCAATGCCCATGTCACCGGTTTGAATGCCTTTCACCGAACCATCTGCATGGTACAGAATTTCAGCAGCGGCAAAGCCCGGGAAAATAGATACTTCCAGCTCTTCCGCTTTTTGACCCAACCAGCGCACTACGTTGCCGAGCGAGATAACATAGTTGCCATCGTTATGCATGGTTTTAGGCACCATCCAGTGTGGCGCTTCTTGTGATTTTTCATCCGAGAGCAGGAAATAGGTCTTGTCTTCGGTCACTGGAACATTTAAAGGTGCACCTTCTTCCTTCCAGTTCGGGAACAGCTCATTCATGGCACGTGGTTCCAGTACCGCACCGGACAAGATGTGCGCACCGACTTCAGAGCCTTTTTCCACCACACAAACCGACAGATCGTTCAGGTTGTTTTCAATTGCAAGTTGACGGATCTTGATCGCTGCAGAAAGACCGGCCGGTCCTGCGCCGACAATCACGACGTCAAACTCCATTGATTCGCGTTCGATTTCTTGTTCTTGCATATTCATAAAATCCAATTTTGTATTGTGAACTGTCTGGTAAGGATGAAGACTGAAAATATCTTTCAGCTGTGATTAGCTTAGAGATAAAATGAGCTAGGAGGTTTTATAGCCTTGCCATCAAAAAGTCAGGATTAGTATTCAAGTTATAGCTTAAATCACTAATCCCGTCCTTTTAGATACACTCAATACCTGTTATACAATTATTGAGTCGCTTCACGGATCATATTGCGGGCAATAATGACCTGTTGGATTTGCGTTGTACCTTCATACAAACGGAATAAACGTACATCACGGTAAAAACGCTCAATAGCATATTCACTGATATAACCCGCACCACCATGGATCTGTACGCCACGATCTGCGACACGGCCACACATTTCAGTGGCAAACATCTTGGCACAAGATGCTTCCGTGCTGACATTCTGTCCAGCATCACGAAGTCGGGCAGCATCTAATACCATACATTTTGCTGCGTAAATTTCAGCTTTAGAATCGGCTAACATACCTTGAATCAACTGGAAGTTCGCAATCGCTTGACCAAACTGTTTGCGCTCAACGGCATATTGTAGGGAATCTTCCAGCATACGCGTAGCAGCACCTACACTTAATGCAGCAATATGAATACGGCCTTTATCAAGTACCTTCATTGCAGTTTTAAAACCTACACCTTCAACACCACCAATGAGTGCAGATGCAGGAATACGACAGTTTTCAAAAATCACATCACAGGTATGTGCACCTTTTTGGCCCATCTTCTTATCACGTTTACCCAAGGAAATACCAGGAGTTTTACTGTCCACGATAAAGGCTGAAATTCCACCTGTACCTTTAATTTCGGTACTGGTACGTGCCATGACAGTAAAGACACCCGCATGCGGTGCATTGGTGATGTAACGCTTAGTGCCATTTAAAATGTAATGATCACCATCTTTCACCGCTGTGGTTTTTAAAGAGGCAGCATCTGAACCGGAATCAGGTTCAGTTAAACAGAATGAACCAATAATTTCACCACTTGCCAGACGTGGCAAAAAATACTGTTTCTGCTCTTCGGAGCCATCAATAATTAAGCCTGATGAACCGATCCCATTGTTAGTGCCGATCAGTGAACGGAAAGCAGGAGAGGTACGTCCCAGTTCAAATGCAATGTAAACCTCTTCCTCCATGGTCAGGCCAAGACCCTCATATTCCTCAGGAATGGTGAGACCAAAAAGACCCAGTTCTTTCATTTGCTGCACGATTTCAGCTGGAATTTCATCGGTTTCCGCAACAATTTCTTCATTGGGAATAAGAACGCCATCGACAAACTGACGGATCATGTCAACCAGCTGATTTAATGTGTCTTGATCGCGAATCATTTTTAAGCCCTTGTATTAGATAGGTAAATTTAGCCATCTCTGCTTCATGCAGGGGTGATCTAATGCTTTGGAATGAAAATAATATGACAGAATGGAAAAATAAATGCAATAATATTGATATCAAATACCGCTGTGCGGTATTTTATTTGTGTTTTTTAAATATTTTTAGCCAATTTTTAATTTAAAACTATGTTCCTGTGGGCTTTATTGTTGCAAAAAAACAGGTATATTTGGTTTAAATAAACCGCTATGCGAAACATGTAGGTTGTTATGGAAAATGAAATATTGAATTTAGATATTCAAAGTAATGGTGTGGCCATTGTTGAACTACATCGTCCAGATACTAGAAATGCATTGAATCTGGAACTGCGCCAACAGCTCGCAGCAATGTTTGAGCAGCTCGCTGCATCTGATACAGTCCGCGCAATTGTCATTACTGGTGGTGAAAAAGTATTTGCAGCAGGTGCGGATATCCGGGACTTCACCACTGCAAAAACCGTAGACATGTATTTACGCCATACGGAACAGTACTGGCGGGCCATTATTGATTGCCCTAAACCGATTGTGGCTGCTGTGAATGGATATGCATTGGGTGGTGGGTGTGAACTTGCAATGCATGCAGACATCATTATTGCCGGAAAATCAGCCCAGTTTGGTCAGCCTGAAGTCAAATTGGGGCTGATGCCAGGTGCTGGTGGTACCCAACGCTTACTGCGTGCGGTAGGGAAGTTTAAAGCCATGCAAATAGTGTTAACAGGAAAGATCTTTTCTGCAGAAGAAGCTGACAAAATGGGGTTGGTTTCCGAAGTGGTTGAGGATGATCAAACCCTTGCTAAAGCGGTTGAAATTGCGACACAGATTGCCCAACTCTCACCGATTGCCGTTGAACAGATCAAAGAAGTCACAACACTAGGTGCCAATATGCCACTCGATGGTGCTTTGGCATTAGAGCGTAAAGCCTTCCAAATTTTATTTGATACACAAGATCAAAAAGAAGGCGTCAATGCCTTTTTCGAAAAGCGAAGCCCTCAATATCAAGGAAAATAAGTCATGACGATTCAAAAAATGGCCTTGATTGGCACAGGCGTAATGGGAATGGGTATTGCGCAAATTGCAGCACAGGCGGGTGTTGAGGTCCGTTTATTTGATGCTAAACCCGGCGCTGCTGAGCAAGGCTTGGAAAAATTAAAAGTAACCTTGCACAAACTAGCTGCTAAAGGAAAGTTAACCGAACAGCAGCTTGTGGATACCTTAGCCCGATTGATTATCTTGGAAAGCATTGAAGAGGTTGCTGGCGTTGATCTGGTCGTAGAAGCAATTATTGAAAATCTGGAAATCAAGCAAACTTTGTTTAAACAGCTTGAAAGGATTGTGGCTGAAGAAACTATTCTGGTTTCAAATACATCCTCACTATCTGTGACCTCAATTGCATCTGCGTGTCAGCATCAGGGCCGTATCGCAGGTTTCCATTTCTTCAATCCGGTTCCACTGATGAAAATTGTGGAAGTGATTGCGGGGTTGGCTACAGATGAGCAAGTCGTAGTCGACTTACTGGATCTGGCGAACCGCATGGGACATTTGGGTGTCCGGACTAAAGATACACCAGGATTCATCGTTAATCATGCTGGTCGTGCTTATAGTACTGAAGCGCTGAAAATACTGGGCGAATGTGTGACTTCACCCAGTGAAATTGACCGGATTTTACGCGAAGGAGCTGGTTTCCGCATGGGACCACTCGAACTGTTCGATTTGACGGCACTGGATGTTTCTCATCCGGTGATGGAGTCCATTTTCAATCAGTTTTATCAGGAAGCGCGTTACCGCCCGAGCGCTTTAACTCGTCAGATGCTGGCAGGTAAAAAAGTCGGCCGTAAGGTCGGTGAGGGTTTCTACAAATACGTTGATGGCGTAAAAATCAATGAAGAGCCTCGTCAGACTGTACCTCAGGTTTCAACATTTAATGCGGTCTGGATCAAAACAGATTTAGAGCAGGATGCAGCCATCCTAACAAATTATCTGCAAGCGCAAGGATTAACATTAGATACAGCCACGCAACCGGGTGCAGATAGTTTAATTTTACTGGCTACTTACGGTGAAGACACGACATCTGCAGCTTTGCGTTTTGGTGTCGATGCAACACGAGCAGTTAGTATCGATATGCTCACCGATTTTGCGAACCACCGAACCTTGATGCCATCGATTGCAACCAAAAAAGTTTATATTGATCAGTCACATACAATTTTTTCGGCCAATAACCATGGTGTCAGTGTGATTGATGAAAGCATGGGATTTGTCGCGCAGCGTGTATTAGCCATGGTAATCAATCTGGCCTGCGATATCGCACAACAAGGTATTGCAACTGCAGCAGATATTGATAAGGCAGTGAAACTTGGTTTGGGCTACCCACATGGTCCGATCTCATGGGGGGACGTACTGGGTGCATCACGTATTCTGCAGATTCTGGAACGTATTACGAAGAACACAGGTGATCCACGTTACCGTCCAAGTCCATGGTTGCAGCGTCGCGCCCGATTAAACTTGTCTTTGCTTCATACCTCAACAATTTAAAGGATTAATACAATGTTAAATGCCTATATTTACGATGGCCTGCGTACTCCATTTGGCCGTCATGCAGGTGCGTTATCCTCTATCCGTCCAGACAATCTGGCAGCGCATGTGATCAAGGCACTGGTAGAAAAAAATCACCTTCCAGCCAATATCTTTGATGATGTGATTCTGGGTAATACCAATCAGGCCGGTGAAGACAGCCGTAACATTGCGCGTCATGCGACCTTATTGGCAGGTCTGGATGTAAAAACTCCGGCACAAACTGTTAACCGTTTATGTGCTTCCGGCCTTGCTGCGTTGATAGATGCTGCACGTGCAATTAGCTGTGGGGAGGGTGAGGTCATCCTGGCCGGAGGCGTGGAATCCATGTCTCGAGCTCCTTTTGTATTTGCCAAATCAGAAACATCGTTCAGCCGTGATCTTAAAGTCTTTGATTCAACTATCGGTGCACGTTTCCCGAACCCGGCAATCGAAAAGCAGTTCGGTGATGACACGATGCCTAAAACGGGCGATAACGTGGCGGTTGAATATGGTGTAACGCGTGAAGATGCAGACCGTTTCGCAGCCGCTTCCCAAGCGAGATATGAGGCTGCCAAACAAGCAAGTTTTTTCGCTGGTGAAATCGTAGGTGTTGAGGTGTCTCAAGGGCGTAAATTGTCTCCAAAACTGGTGGAAATCGATGAGCATCCACGTCCAAGTTCAGATTTTGTTGCCTTGCAAAAGCTCAAGCCTTTATTTGAAGGTGGCGTGGTGACAGCGGGTAATGCATCCGGCGTCAATGATGGTGCAGCTGCCCTGATTATTGGTTCTACTGCGGCTGAACAAAAACTGGGAATCAAACCGATGGCCAAAATCCTGTCTTCTGGTGCTGCAGGAATTGAACCGCGTATTATGGGTGCTGGTCCTGTAGATGCCATTAAACTCGCGCTGAAACGTGCCAATCTCACTTTAGATGACATGGATATTATTGAAATCAATGAAGCCTTTGCATCTCAGGTATTGGCGTGTCTAAAAGGTTTGGATATCGATTTTGATGACCCACGTGTTAATCCAAATGGTGGAGCAATCGCAGTCGGACATCCATTAGGAGCCTCTGGAGCGCGTCTTGCCTTAACGACAGCACGTGAATTACAACGTAGCGGCAAAAAATATGCTGTAATCAGTTTGTGTATTGGTGTGGGACAAGGTCTCGCCATGGTGATTGAGCGCACATAAAAGGAATAAAAAATGGGTGCATTGGAAGGTATTCGCGTATTGGATTTAAGCCGCGTACTGGCAGGTCCTTGGTGTGGTCAGATTCTGGCGGATTTGGGTGCTGAAGTGATTAAAGTTGAACGTCCCAAAACAGGTGATGATACCCGCTTGTGGGGACCACCATGGATGAAGGATGATCAGGGTGAAGATACGCAGGAAGCTGCCTATTACCAGTCTGCTAACCGCAATAAACTTTCTATCGCAATTGATATTGCCACACTGGAAGGTCAGAAATTAGTTCGTACACTGGCAGCAGGTTCGGATGTTTTAATTGAAAACTACAAAGCGGGCTCACTGAAAAAGTACGGTCTGGATTATGACAGCTTAAAAGCGATTAATCCGAAATTAGTGTATTGCTCGATTACCGGATTTGGCCAAACCGGTCCACGTGCGCCAGAACCGGGTTATGATTTTATCATTCAAGGTATGGGCGGTTTGATGTCTGTGACCGGAGAGAAAGATGACCTTCCGGGCGGTGGGCCGCAAAAAGTGGGTGTGGCTTTTGCCGACCTGACGACTGGGCTTTATGCCACCATTGCGATTCAAGCAGCACTTTTGAACCGCACCATGACAGGTCTGGGTCAGTATATTGATATGGCGTTATTAGATGTACAGGTTGCAACGTTAGCCAATCAAGGCATGAATTATCTATCTTCGGGTAAAGTACCTGGACGTTATGGCAATGCACATGCGAATATTGTGCCTTATCAAGTGTTTAAAGCAGCCGATCAGGACTTTATTATTGCCTGTGGAAATGACAAGCAATTCGTTGCGCTGTGTCAGGCCATTGGTTTGCCGGAGCTGCAGAATGATCCGCGTTTCTTAAGCAATGCGTTACGAATCCAGCATCGTCAAGAGATGGATAAATTACTCGGCACCCATTTTAAAACCAATTCTGCACGGCACTGGGTAGATGCGATTCACACGATAAAAGTTCCGGTGGGTTTAATCAACAATTTACAGCAAGCATTTGAGGAGCCTCAGGTGATTGCGCGCAATATGTTGGTTGATATGAAGCATCCGTTGAAGGAGAAGTTAACGGTGATTGGTTCACCCATTAAACTGTCACGCACCCCGGTGGAATATAAGAAAGCACCGCCAATGCTGGGTGAACATACTGATGAAATCTTAAGTGGCATTCTGGATGCAGAAAAGATTGCTGAACTTAGGCAGAGAGGTATCATCGGGTAATATTTAAATATTGGGCAAAGGAGATTCTGTCGAAGACTATCCTTTGCCCTAATTATAATAAATGAATTATAATTTCCGCAGTGCGGAACAAAGTATGCTTAATTAGGCAGGAATAATATGACGAATGACGTGATTGATTCAGAACAGACAGAAAATCTTTTGGCGCCATTACGTCATGAATTATTGAATCCGATTGAAGATATGCAGGATGAAAATGACCGTCAATATGTGACCGCATTAGCTAGAGGATTAGAATTATTACGTTGCTTTACACCCAAATATCAACATTTAGGTAATCAGGAATTGTCCCAGATGACAGGATTACCTAAAGCGACCATTACCCGCTTAACCCATACCCTTTCACGTTTAGGATATATTAAGCAAGTACCGAACTCGAATAAATTTCAATTGTCATCAGGGGTACTGTCTTTTGGCTATTCAATGCTTGCCAATGTTTCGATTCGTTCGATAGCCCATCCTCATATGCAGGAGCTAGCAGATTATGCTGGTGCAGCGGTTGCCATGGCCACACGTGATCGGCTGAATATGATTTATTTAGATGTGGTGCAGGGTAAAGGTAATGTAACAATGCGCCGTCCAGTCGGTACTTATTTGCCGATCCATTTAAGTGCCATGGGCAGGGCTTGTCTCGCTGCGATGCCTGCGGATGAGCGCGATTTTCTGTTAAATGCCATTCGGGAAAAGAATAAAGATGACTGGATTAAAATTAATCGAGAGTTAGACAAAGCATTTAAAGATTTCCAAGATTATGGCTGTTGTTTTTCGATTGGAGAATGGCAGAAAGATGTAAATTCAGTTGCTGTCCCCTTATTGCATGAACAACACGGACTTTTAGTATTCAATTGTGGTGGGCCAAGTTTTGTATTAAGCCGTGAGAAACTGGAAGAAGATATTGCACCAAGATTAATTCTGATGGTGAATAATATTAAAGCGGAAATTGGCTGAATGTCAGGCTTCTATGTATGTGGCATAACTCGCCCAATCAGCCATCAAATTTTTCCTTTTCTCAAGATAAGCTCCACGTAAGTAAGCTGCTTCTACTTCATCGGGTAGTTTATGTGCTAGTACATGCTCACAGACTTCACGAGGATAATCAGTTTTATCGGCTGACCAATCACGAAATGTTGAACGGAAACCATGTGTTGTAATCACTCGATTTTGTTTAGGATCAATATAGCCTAAGCCATTTTCTTTTAACTTTTGTTCGTGCATCCGCTTGATTAAGGTTGTTAAGGACATATCCGAAAGCATTTCGCCACTACGAGGAGCAGGGAAAATGAAGTCTTGAGGTTGAGTATATTCTTGAATTGATTCAAGCAAACTAATGGTTTGTTGGGATAGGGGAACACGGTGTTCTTTTTCTGCTTTCATCCTTTCTTTAGGAATGATCCAAACTTTATTCTTAAAATCAATTTCTTGCCATGTTGCACCAAAAACCTCGCCAGAACGACAGGCAGTTAAAATTACAAATTCTAGAGCTTTAGGTGAAATCCCTTTTTTCTGTCTCAGATGCTGGATAAACCCAGCAACTTGTTCGTAAGGTAAAGATGGATGAGGGCGTGATTCTTGCTTTAAGTTACCTAAGATTGGTTCTAGATTACCTTTCCATTCAGCAGGATTATCGCCAACAAAATATCCCATAGCCTTAGCATAATCAAAAATAGTTTCGATACGACCACGAATACGTTTAGCTGTTTCGTTCTTTTCAATCCAGATAGGTCTAAGAACTTCGGCAATATCAACTTTAGTAATTGTGCCAATACTGATATCACCTAGAGTTGGGTAGATATAGGTTTCTAATGTAGATGTCCATTGTCCGATATGCTTTTCATTTTTGAGTTCACGAGTTTTATTAGCAATAACGACTTTTGCACATTCAATGAATGTCTTGTTTCTAAGCTTTTGAATATGAAGCTTGTCGAGCTGTTCCTGTTTATGTGCAATTGGATCAACACCACTTCGTATTTGTAATCTTAATTCAGTGGCTTTAGCACGAGCTTCTGCTAAAGAAACTTCAGGGTAGGGACCAATACCAATATCACGGCGATGAGGTTTTAGCTTCCCATCTTTATCCAACCGTTTACCCACAACAGCACGCAAAATCCAGACACGGGAATTACCCTCGACATTTAGATATAAGCCATCAACACCGCCTACAGAATGTCGACCAGTCTTTTTGATTTTTGCTACACTGAGAGCAGATAGCTCTTTAGATTTCTTTGGCATATTATTTTTACCCCACAACCTACCCCTCATAAAATACTGGAAATGATTGGATTAGACAAGACGGTTTTGGATGATTAAATTATTAAGTATATGAAAAATAATTTATTTTAATATTGTGTTAGATTGCTTTGGACTGCTGTTAGACGGACACCGCTTCCGCCAAATTCGAAAAGCCCCTGTTAATAGCAGGGGCTTTTTTTATATCTATTATTTTATCCCTCATCTTACCCTCCATAAAAATTTGGATTATGTTAGACAGATTTTGATTTCAGTTTAATTTTATATTGTGTAGTTAATCGCACCCTCATAATGGTCAATATCTTGTAATTGTTTGATGAATTCTTTCGGGACGAATATTGCTGCTATATGTATAATTATGGGTAGAATAGCTCCTTATAATACTAAGCCCTTTGCATCACTAACTTGCAAATTAAAATCGCCTGATATGTACCGAATTTCAATTAATAGGTATGGATAGTTCATGAATCTAATAAATCACTGTAGTAAGTTATTTCTTGCAATTTTTCTTATGATAAATCTTTCAAATACGTATGCAGCAAAAATACAGGCTGTAGATGCTGAAGTACAGGAGAGTGCTGTAGATGTAATGGAAGCTGCTGGAGCAGAAGCTGTAGGTGGGCAAGAGTATATATGCCGTGCTGACGAGGCATGTGATGTTGCATCTGCTGTTTCTGAGGATGAAATGTATGGTGGCATTCAACAGGAATATGTTGTAAAAGGCTGTAAGGTAACAATCTACAATGATGGGCCTGTGAAAATGGTCAATGTAAAGACGGATCAACCATGTGATGCTCCACTTCCTAAAGACCATAAATTTTCTAGATAGACTCTGTGTACCTATAAATTATTTTATGCACCTTTCTGTTTTTTCTCAAAATCATGAACCATTCGAATACGCTCTTCGGTTGCAGGATGTGAGGATAAAGCATCAAGAACAGCTGTAGATAGTTTATTAGCTGAAGATTCTTCTTGAGAAGTTGCTGGGTTGGCCTGATTCTTTTTATCGATACCTTCTTCTGTTGTATCGCTTAAACGTTGTAAGAAATTTGCAAAGTGCGAGACTTCTATATGCTTCTTATCCATCAAATCTAAAGCATATAGATCGGCTTCGGATTCAAATTTACGTGAGTAATTTGCACCAATCATAGCGGCAGGTAAGGACGTAAATAAGTCTGAATTATCTCCTGTCATTGCAATGTATAATATACTTAGGCCTAAACTCGTTAACCCTTGTTGCAAACTATGGCGATAAACCAAATGGCCTTGTTCATGGGCTAATACGCCTAAGATTTCTTGATTCGTATGTGCCAATTTGATCAGTTCATCTGTGATAATAATCGTATTATTGGGTAGCGCTACAGCATTAGCCCCTAACTGATCGCCTTTACGGAAGACTAATTTAGCTGGTTTGTTTTCAGCAACAGTATTCAAATATTGTTTAGTAATTTGATCTTTTTGGGTTTGTGCTAATTGGCTGGGTGCAGTCCAATTATTTAATACATAATTCTCTGCTTCATCACCTAGTTTCTTTAAAGTATTCTCAGGTAATTGAAAAGCAAGATAATGGGATGTTGCTGGAACACCCCATTTGACTAGACTGATCGCAAAAGTAATCACAAAAATTACACTAAAAAGAATAAGACCCGGAGAGCGTTCAAATTTCCAGATCGAATGTTGAACCTTTTTAGTTGTGTAATTAAACCATTCAGGTAGTGCACTATGAAATTCAATCCGTGCATCATCAGATAATTCAATTACTGGGTGTAACTGTCCCAGCGCACCAATCAATTTCATATCACTATATTGATAATGACGCTGAAGTTCTAATTGCTCACCATACCGAATTAGAACTTCAGATTCAGATTGAGCTGAAATCTGAGCAGGGTATGGTTTAGACACTAGGCCATCATAGAAAGTGATATCTACTGCGTGGGACATAAATTATTAAACTCAGATTGTTATAAAGAGATGTCGATATCAAAAATATCACTGATTTCTTCAGCTAAAGCACTTTGCTCTTGTTGAGCTAGATTCATCATTTGATCTGGATCATCTAATAAAATTAAACTCATCGATTCAATCTGATATTTGTGAATACGAACTGCAGCCCAAGCAGACATTAAACCTAGGGATAAGATTTTTACAATCCAGTTCGAGGCTACAATCCATGCGAAACGCCATTGGTTACAGTCTGTTTTAAATTGACTGTTCCCAATTGTAGTATTGTTCCATGTCGTAATAAAAATACGAGCAGCAATTAATGGATAAATAAATAATCCAATAAGTGCATATACCGTAAATATTCCGAAGAATATAGCGTTTGGTGAGAACCCAGAAATTGTTCCTGCCATAGCAAAGTAAATGATTGAAAAAATAGCAATTATACCAATTGCAATAAAAACTGGTATATAAACTGCAGCCATATATGCAGACCATTTCGCGTTTAATTTAAAATTTAATTGTCCAGCATATAAGTTGTTAAGATAATATTTTTTATATAGCCAAATAGCTACAGGTGTAAAGATTCCTAAAGTAAAAATATATACCAATATACTCAAAAGAAAGACTTTATAAGATTCTTTTATTGTTCCACCAAAATAAAAACGTGCGTTGCCGAATTTACTATTTCTTGCAGTAAAACGCAAAGTAGCACGAATTAGCCAAGGTACTGCTGCATATAATGCAACTAGCCCAACCACAGTCGCAATCATTGAATACTGTGATGAAATTGCAAATACGACGTAAATTCCTAATGCAATTAAACGTCCAATCAAAATCTTGGTTGGAATCCCTGTAAAATCAAAGCGGCGTTCAAAAAATTCTGTATTGCCATAGAAATAGCGTAAGCGACGAACTTTAGCCCAAGGTGCATATAAGCTTAAAGTAATAATAGTCAAAAGAATATTAACGATCCAGATTCCAAAATATTCTGAGGCATTCCCATGAAACTTAAAATGATGAATTCCTGAGTGTGAAATTGGTGGAGTTGTAATATTTTGATCCTCATTTACATCTTGAGGAAGAGAGGTTAAAGCTTGGTCTTGCATTTTATTCTCTTTATTGAAAATATATGATCTTGATTGAATGTAATAGATAATTAGAAAACTATTGAGAATATTATATGTTTTTTATAAATTGAAATAAATAGAATGAAAAGCAAACAACTATTTTTACCATTATATTCTTATTGAGTTGTTTCGAGCAGAAAGCTTATCGCGAGAAGTATAAATAATAGGTTTAAAGGCATCGGTGACTTATTGTGATTGTAAATTTAGTAGTAATTCTAAGAAAAAATTTCTACATCATTAATTTCATCATTTACCATTTTTATATTCTCATCTTACCTGTAAAACTAATATATCTATATAAATTTCAATCCCGTTATAAACCCCAATTTAACAATAACTCATTCATTATTTATCCTTACTTTTTAATGATCTAATTTAAAACAAATGTCATTTTGTGTGCTTGACTGTAAGAGAGTTGAATACTATTCTTCGCATGCTGGCCACATTGCCAGTCGGTTGTCGCAGACCGTCTCATAGAAGCATTAAAGGTTTTATACCTTTAGTGTCTAGCCCCTCGTGCCCCCTCTACGGTGGAACGGGAGGGGGACACCCACGGGTGTGCTGGATCTATGACCAGTCTGCGAACCCCCTTTCGTTCTGCCACCATAATTTTAATGATTTGGCAGAACTCCCAATAAAAAAGGAGTTGGCTTTGCACATTCATTATTTCTTGGCAGCGGCTGCCAAAAGCTATAACGACACAACTTAAAAATTTACAGCAGCTTGAACGCCATAAGGTTTTCAGGCTCTAAGTCATTTTTACTTAAAACTTAGCAAATACAAAACTTGAGATGTGCCAAGCACCGTCTTACGGCTTTGCTGTGCCTTTTTTTCTCCCAGAAAGGGCACAGGCTTTTTATCTCATTTAGAAACAACAAGAATTTATAACGGTAAAACTATGCCAACTTTAGAAATATCTTCCAAAAAATTACAGGTGGTTCAAACCGCCATCCAACTTTTTACCACGCATGGATTCCATAATGCAGGCGTAGACCTGATTATTAAAAAATCTAAAATTCAAAAAGCCACGTTTTATAACTACTTTCACTCGAAAGAACGCCTTGTTGAAATGTGTCTAATCTTTCAAAAAAGCCGACTCAAAGAAGAAGTACTGGCAATTGTCTACTCACACCGCTACCCAAACGCAGCCGATAAACTCAAAGAAATTGTTCGCTTACATGTCGATGTGAATAGCTTTTACCATCTTTTATTTAAAGCCATTTTTGAATTAAAACTGCTTTACCCAAGGGCTTACCGCATGGCGATTGAATATAGAAAATGGCTACTTAAAGAGCTTTTTGACCTAATTTTTAGTTTGGAAACTCGTGCCTTAAAACCTGATGCCGATATGGTTTTAAATCTAATAGATGGTTTGATGTTTGGGTTTTTAAGTACCAATAGTTTGAGTGAGAGGGATGAGGTGTTGGAGCGGTTTTTTAAAATAACTTGATGAATAGTGCTTTGGAACAAGATGCTTTTGAAAAGGTAGTTCAAAAGCATCTTGCTCACTTAGTTTATATGGGTCTGATATTTTAAGCTAAACAAGAATATTGGCTCTTATTTTCAGAGTTTAATTTTGACTTATTGAGACTCATCTAAATCACGTTCGCGGCAGGATAATTCATAGTAATTACCTTTTGGCAGAGAACTAATTTTAAACCCATAGTAAGTGCTATCGGTTTCTATCGGAGCGATATTACATTGATTCTTTTTTGCAAATTTTTCAATTAATTTTAAATTGGTGGTTTGCTTAAATACAGCTCCCCAACCTTCACTCACACAACAGCCCACATATTCAGACATATATTCATCTGAAATAAGCACAACGTTTTGTCCCATAAATTCATAAGGTTTTTTGAGTTTGTATATATCGTTATAGTCTGCTCTTGAAATATTAGGTTTTTTGGCTAGGAAACCTTTTTGTTTAAGAATTTGAAACTTTAAAAAATCTTCAGGACCAGTACCAAGTCCCCGATAAATCGAGCTATTGTCCTCTGCAAAACTATATGAGCTGAAAATGCTAACTAAGCTTAAAAGTAATAATTTTTTCATTTGTAATTTCAGAAGTTGTATTAGGGCATAATTGTTTCATATCTTCTTTAAAGCGTAAAGTAAGTGGCTGATTTTTATATCATAGATAGATTTTTCTATACCACGGCAAACCATGATTAATTTACTAATAATAGGTTTCATATAATTAACTATCTATAGAATAAATTTTTTGCTTCTTTAAAAATTATTTAAACGAATTAAATAAATTTTTTATTAGAGTCCTAATTTATTCGCTTATTTGATAGTCTTTTTGTATATAATATGTATTCTTTGTATTTATTTATCTTTATAGAGTAAACATGAAAAAAATATTAATCATTACTACTTTGAGTTCTTTCGGTTTAATTGCTTGTTCAACTACTGAAACTTCAAGAACGATACAAAGTCCACAAGTCACTGCTGCTACTGCTACAACAAAATATACCGGAGTAAAAACTCCTATTTCTATTGGTAAGTTTGATAATCGCTCTAGTTATATGAGAGGCGTTTTCTCTGATAATGTCGATCGTTTAGGTGGGCAGGCGAAAACTATTCTTGAAACACATTTACAGCAAACTGGCTATTTTTCAGTTTTAAACCGTGACAATCTATCAGAAATTAAACAAGAAGTAGGTTATAGCAATACGAGCCAATCTATTAAAGGTGCTCGCTACGTTATTACTGGTGATGTCTCTGAATTTGGTCGTAAAGAAGTAGGCGATCAACAGTTATTTGGTATTTTAGGACGTGGTAAACAACAAGTTGCTTATGCCAAAGTTAATTTAAATATTGTTGATGTAAAAACATCAGAAGTTGTGCATTCGGTACAAGGTGCTGGTGAATATGCATTAGGCGCACGTGAAGTTTTAGGCTTTGGTACTACAGCTTCTTATGATTCGACTTTAAATGGCAAAGTACTTGATTTAGCTGTTCGTGAAGCAGTTAATAATCTTGTAACAGATATTCAAAATAACCGTTGGTCAATTCAATAATTTTGGATATGTGTTAAATGAAAAAAATTCTTTTAAGCAGTTTTCTTGCTATGGGATTGGTTGGGTGTGCCGCTGGTCCTCAACCTTTATATAATTGGGGAACTTATACTCATCAAACCTATTTGATGTATAACTCACCTGAGAAAGCGACACCAAGTACGCAAATCACAAAATTAGAAGCTGAAATTGAGAAAACTAAAGGCAAGGGCTTAGCCGTTCCGCCAGGTTTATATGCGCATTTAGGATTATTGTATTTACAAGAGAATAATTCTCAAAAAGCAATTGAGTATTTCCAGCTTGAACGACAAGTATATCCAGAATCTACAGTTTTAATGGATCGCTTATTGCAAAAAATGAATGCTAATGGTGGGAATGCAAAATCATGATGAAGAAATTTCTAATTGCTGGTTTGGTTATCTCTAGCCTTGCATTTACTGGATGTGCCGTTACTCCACCACCTAATAAAGATATTACAGCTTATAAAGCTCATATGCCAAAATCGATTTTGGTATTGCCTCCAGTCAATGATTCGCCTGATGTAAAAGCGACTTATAGTTATTGGCCTACTGTGGTGGCACCTGTGGCAGAAGCTGGTTATTACGTTTTCCCAATCTCTGTCGTAGACAATATGTTTAAAGAGAATGGGGTTACTAATGGCAGTGATGCTCAGTCTATTGCACCCCAGAAATTACAAGAGATTTTTGGTGCAGACGCAGCTTTATATATTCGAATTAAAGAATATGGTTCTAAATACCAAGTGATTCAGAGTGTCGCGACAGTAAGTGCTGATGCAAAGCTTGTTGATTTAAAAACTGGAGATGTGATTTGGACAGGTGAGAAAAAACTTGTTCAAGCAAGTAATGATGGTAATGCGGGTTTAATCGGAATGGTCGTCGGTGCTTTAGTTGAACAGATTGCTGGCAGCTTTACTGATCGGGCTTACCCATTAGCGAGTATGGTAAATACTCAACTTTTTACCCCGACGACTTATAATCCGGGTATGGGGTTGTTATATGGTCCACGTTCACCAAAATATCAACAAGATGGAGTAGTAGCTAAGTAAATTAAAGTCTTAACTAAAGTTTTACTTTATTAAAAATAGGCTGCAATCTAGTTTAATTATATGAAATGCTAGATAAAAATTTATTATTCCAGATAGTTTATAAATTTTTTGATTAGGTAGGAGAGCTAGAGTAACTAGTTCTCCTATTTAATTTAAATTACTTCTTTTGCTTAAAACGGTATTTACATTTTAGACAGCGATAATCTTGAAAAATATTCTTGTCGATTATTACGCCAGCTTTCTTACCAAAAATATTACCAACTACACCGCCAGTAATTCCTGCACTAATGGCACCAACAAAAGTCCCTACAGTTCCGCCAACAATTACACCTAAAGGACCAGCAACAGTACCAATAGCTGCTCCAACAGTAGCACCAGTCGCAGCGCCACCTACAGTGCCTGCCGTTGTACCGGCAGCTGTGAGTAAAACACCGCCAGTTGTTCTAAGTAATTTGTCATGGTCACGTGCTTCAATTTCTGTAGAACCACACTTAGGACATTGCAGAGCTTTTTCCATAAAATTTCCTGTCTTTCATCATTGAGTGACACAGTTGACGGCTAAATCAGTGCAGTGGGTAAAGAACCTGTCTTGCGATGCAGTATCTTTTGCCTATTGAGTGATCGTAACGATAACTGGTCTGTTTTGATTTTAGCTGAACATTGACACAAATATTTATAGATCATGTAAACACTTGTACTTTAATAATTATCTCATTAAATACCAATGTTTAGAATGACTAACGCTTACATATCCATGTGTCTAGCAGAGAGCAATTCAATAATAATGAATAAAATGTGAATGGTTTTTTGAGTAGATTTTCTGAAGTTACTTAGGGTAACAAGCTGTTAAATGATAAAAGGCTTATCCTGTTTGAATAAGCCTTTTTTGAATATTAGATTGATTTTTTCCAACTCAAAAATTTATATAATCCAAACATGAATGTAATCCAGATTGGAATTAAAATCACCGATTTTTCAAACCCTTGAGTCCACATGATGTATAAAATCATGCCAATAAAAATCAAAACGATATAGTTACTTAAAGGTGAAAATAGAGCAGGGAACTTGGCAACTTTATTCTCAAGTTTCATGGCACGTTTAAACTTTAAATGCGTAAAGCTAATAATTGCCCAGTTTAAAACCAGCGCAGCCACGGCCATGTACATGAGATAGCTTAAAGCTTCTTCTGGGATAAAATAATTCAGTAATACACAACCAAAAATCAGAATAGAAGAGAAAATAACAGCAGGTGTTGGAACCCCTTGTTTGCTGACTTTTGTAAAAATTTTGGATGCATGGCCTTGTACTGCTAGACCATATAACATACGACTGTTTGCGTACATACCGCTGTTATAAACAGACAGTGCGGCTGTTAAAATAATAAAGTTAAGCAAATGTGCTGCCCAACCAATACCAAGCTGGCTAAAAATCATCACAAATGGACTTTTATCTAAACCACCGAGGTCAAGCTGATTCCACGGAATGAGCGACATGATAATAGCAAGCGAAGCCACATAGAAAACCAAGATTCGAAAGATGACTTGGTTAATGGCTTGTGGAATGCTTTTTTCTGGATTTTCGGCTTCAGCGGCAGTCATCCCAATCAGTTCAATACCGCCAAAAGCAAACATTAAAAAGGCGAGCATATAAAATAGGCCCGAGAACCCATGCGGGAAAAATCCGCCATGCTGCCATAAGTTTGCAAAGCTAGCGATAGAGTCACTACCTGCGGTAAGCAATAAATATAAGCCAAACACGATCATGGCAATGACCGCCGCAACTTTAATAATAGCTAACCAAAACTCAGATTCGCCATAAAATTTAACGTTGCCTAAGTTCAAACATGTGACCAAAACAAAGAAAAATAAGGCTGATATCCAAGCAGGAATGTGGGGCCACCAGTAATGCACATATTTAGCAACTGCTGTCAGTTCGGTCATCGCGACCAGAATATAAACAACCCAATAGTTCCAGCCCGATAAAAAACCGGGGAATTTCCCCCAATATTTTTGTGCAAAGTAACTAAAGGAACCGACCACAGGTTCTTCTACGATCATTTCACCCATTTGGCGCATAATTAAAAATGCGACCAAACCGACAATGGCATAACCTAAAATAATAGAAGGACCAGCAGACTGGATGACTTGTGCAGAGCCTAAAAATAAACCTGTCCCGACAGCACCACCCATAGCGATCAACTGGATATGGCGATTTTTAAGTCCGCGTTTTAATTGGGAAGATGAGTTGCTCAAAATATATGCGCTGAATAAAAAAGCTGGCGCTATTGTAATAGATTGGTTAGGGATAACCTAGTTTGAAAAGGATTTTACTCAGCTAAATAAAAAGGATCCGTACAAAGCTATACGGATCCCTTTTTGAAATCGGTTATTTTATAAATTAGAAAGATACCATTTTGCCCGGATTAATCATTGCGCCGATGCCATACATGCTTTTAGCGAGGGGAATAACAACGGGAGCAAGGGTACGACCAAAAATAATATTTTGATGATCAATTTTAGATAACATTTCGAAGTCGTTAGATTGCCCAACAAAGTCATTCGCGATGGCTTTACCAATACGTACCGTCTGAGCAACGCCGTGACCACTCCAGCCGTGAACAGCATAAATCGGGAACTTATTACCAAACTTACGGCTATCGACTGCACCATTTACGGTTAAATCGGTCGTGCCACTCCAGACAAAATCCATCTCTAGATTTTTAATTTGAGGGAAAACAGTGTGAATTCGATGCTCTAGATAATTTAATGTTTTCTCTGGACCCCAGCATGTGCCAGTGCCTTGGCCACCAAACAATAAGCGGTTATTAAATACGGGGCGATAGTAATCAATTTGGAACTGAGTGTCATAGACCGGATGCCCAAATGGTAAAAGCTCTTTTGTATCAAGCTCTAGCGGGGCAGTCGTCGCAACATAAGTATAGAACGGAATTGTGGTATTGTTTTGCTCTGATAAAAGTTTAAATGAAGCATGGTGTACTGCTAAAACTACAGACTTTTTAGCTTTTACGACCGCATTTGCAGTTTGAACATAAATACCATCTGCTTTTTCTTCTATTGAAAGGACTTCTGTTTGCTCATAAACAGTACCGCCATTTTGGCAAAAGCCATAAATTAAGCCACGGTTTAAAGCTAAAGGATGAATTTGTCCACCTAACTCATCAATTAAACCACCTGTATAGTAGTCAGATTTAATATAGTCCATGAGTTCATGTTTACCCACAATGCGGGTATGGTCTTCACCTAAGTATTTTCGTGCATCGGCGCCTTGTGTTAAACCAACTAAATGCCCTTCATGAACGGCGGCGGTAATGTGGCCGTATTTGCGGTCAAAGTTGAGTTGGTATTTTTCCGAAATGTCATCAATCAGTTGCATCGCTTCTGTAGAGGTAAAATGCCAGAGTTTTTTGGCATCTTCATAACTCAAGCGATCGGCCATTTCTTGAGCTTCCCAGCGAGCTAAACCAGGGGTGAGTTGTCCGCCATTGCGTCCAGAAGCTGCGCTACCTACACGGTTTTTTTCTAATAAAACAGTCTCTACGCCTTGTTCAGCTAAATGTAAGGCCGTAGATGAACCCAATAAACCACCGCCAATAACCACCACATCACATTCAATATCAGCTTTTAAACTGTCAAATGTATGCCAATCAGAAAGTGAGCTTTCATAATAGTTTGCAGGGTTATCTACCGAAGTGTCATTAACCGTGGATGTATCAAATTTTTTATGTTTTGGATTTAACCAGCTCCACTCTTTACCCACTTGTAGAGATTTACTTGGTTTATATTCCACGTCTTTTAAAAGTTGAGGTTTAGAAATAATTTTCATAATAAAGTTCCTTAAAAATTAATAAGCATTACTAATAGCAATACTTTGTTTTTTAATCGTTTTATAGATAAATAGGAGAACACCCAAAGCTAACCAGAAACAACCAAACATGAGTGAAGATGAATCGAGATTAAGCCAGAGGCAAATAATGCTAAAGACTGATATAAGCGGTAAAAATAGGTTTAGAAATTTATTTTTAAACCCTGAACGCTGTTTATCTTTAATATAAAACTTCATAAAAACAGAGAAATTCACGGCTGTAAAAGCGACTAGGGCACCAAAGCTAATTAGGCTGACGACTTGCGCTAAGTCTAGAAAAACCGCTGACATTGAAATAAGACCAACAAACAAAACCGAAAAAAACGGTGTACCTAATGAAATATGAATTGTCCCAAAATACTTTTTAGGGAAAATATTATCGGTACCCATTATATACAGTAAACGCGAAGCGCTGGCATGTGAAGCAAGGCCAGAGGCGACTGTGTTCATAATTTGTCCGCATAAAAATACGGATTGAAAAAAAGCACCACCAACGTAAAGTACAATTTCAGGCAACGCTTCTGAAGGATGTTGAAAACGAAGATTGTTTGGAAAATAAAGCTGAATAAACCAAGCGGCCGTGAAGAAAATCAGCCCACCAGCGAGAGTCGTTAACATGACTGCACGAGGAATATTTTTGGTAGGTTGTTTGGTTTCATTAGAAAGCGTGGTAACCGCATCAAAGCCCAAAAATGAAAAGCACAAAACTGAGGCACCCGCAACGAGAGGGAGTAAAGATTGGTGCTCATGCCAGAGTGGCGCCAATGTAAGCACATGCTCATAACCTTGAGTTGAGCCAATACCCTTAATCACTAAATAAACAAAAATGACCATGAGTATGATCGGTGCAAACACAAACAACAGGCTTAAATTGGCGAGTAACCGAATGCGGAAACAGTTTACTAAAGTGACTAGGCTTGCCGACACAATTACCCAGAACCAGTAAGGCAGACTTGGAATAAGGGCTGTGAGATAAATTGCGGCTAGCAAAACATTAATGAGAGGTAATAACAAATAGTCGAGCAGAGAGCACCAACCGACAAAAAAGCCACTTTTAGGCCCTAAACTTTCAGCTGTATAACTATATGCCGAGCCTGATTTTTCAGAATTTTTACTGAATCTTGCATAGCTCCAAGCGGTGAGTAGCATGGCGCCAAGTGCGAGTAAATAGGCCAGTGGTACATGTCCATTGGTAATGCCAGAGACAATACCGAAAGTATCAAACACTGTCATGGGAGTCATGTAGGCAATACCAATAATCGTGACTTGCCAAAGAGACAGTTTTTTTAAGGAAGACGTTTTATTTTCCATGTCATTTCAACCTCAAATTCGTTGTTTTGCTTTTCATCCGGAAAAGCGATGCTATTTTTGAGCCAAAACTTCCCCTAGACTTGAATAAACACGTCTATTTGGAGAAAGTTTGTACAAAAGTGGGGGGCCGTTTCGCCTTGGTGATGCCCTAAAGCAAGATCAAATACTTATATCTTTGATATAACTCTAGATCACGACCAATTGAAAAGATTGACACGGTCGTGCCAGAAACTGCTCGGGGCTTTGGCCTTTAAATAATGTGCCTGTTCTGATGGTGATATCATTTGAAGTAATCACTCGAGAAGAGTCGTTAATCACAATTGCTTTTTGTTTTATGTTTTTAAGTTTCGGCATAAGAATTTTTTCGAGTGCGGAAACTAAAATATCGGTAGCAATTACACCGATAAATTGATCACGAATCATGACTGGATGGGCAAGGGTGATGGTGTATGCACCATTGCAAATATAGTCGACATAGGGCCCATGGATGCACGGACTTTTGTTTTGAGCAGGTTTATGGAACCATTCAAAAGAGCGGAAATCTAAAAATCGCTGAGCATTTTGATAGTTTTCAAGTTTAGCTTGTTGTAACTGATCTTCTTTTTTATACCACCATTCGAGTGTCCAATAATCTTGCTCTTCTTGCGTTGCAGGGCTATAACTTGCAAAACCAATACCCTGACTGTAATGGCTTTCCTGTAAGGCCTTTTTAATTTCTTTTTGCAAAGCCGTGCGTTCTGAACCTGAAAGCTTAACGTCTTTTGTTTTTTCAGGTTCATGTTTTGAAAGAATTTTGCTCGCTTTAGTTGCCAGCTTTTCTGTAATGGCTGTCGTTTCTTCAACCACCGTCTTTAACAAATTTTGAAGCTCTTCTATATCTAAATGTTGGGTCATTCCTATAACTCCTAAAATTCCGTATTTCTCACTCGATATTTTATAAGTGCTCTACTTTATTGTTTTTATTCGATAGATAACTTATATCGAAGCATTTGGTCTGTTAGCATCGAAATGATTTTTCGCGCTTGAATAACAGCATCATCTTCATTGCCTTGAACAAAAGATGATAAAAGTTGGTGGTATTGAGCGACGACCAGTTGATGAAATTGATCATCTTGGTAAAGCACAGCAATGAGCGGTGCCCATTCGGCTTGTATGGTTAACTCTTGATTTGCCAGTCGAGCTGATTGAGCAAAAGAGGTAAGTGTTAACAAACAACGTAAATCAAGTTGGGCACGTGTGTCTGGTTCAACGGCCTGTTCAAATTGATCAATAAGCTCTTTGATTTTACCTAGTTCATATTCAGTAGTTCTTTGTGCTGCCAAATATGCACCATGGCTTAAAATTGCACTATGAAACTCGCCTAAATCAGCTAGATATTCATTGGAAGCCTGACGCAGAGGGTGCTTGTTTAAAAGTAAATCTGAGGGCAACTCACAAACAAAGCTTCCGCCGTTTCGCCCGCGTCGTGTATCAATCAGACCTTTTACGCGTAAAGTATTTAAAGCTTCACGGACCGTAATGGGTGACACTCCCATTAAGCGAGCTAGATCCGCCTCGTTAGGAAGCTGTTCATTGCTTTTGAGCAATCCAGAGATAATTGCATTTTCCAAGCGTTCCACAACTTGTTCCGATCGAGTTGCCTGAGCGATAGGTGCAAAAATTATCGTATATGCTGACATGGCGAATTCTCTAAAAGCTAAGTCAGAGACTTAGCTTAATGAAACGGATAAATGATTAAAACACGCCATATTGATGGACTGCCTGTTCATCTTCAGGCACAGCTGGTATTGCATCCCAAAGTTCAACAATTTTGCCATTATCCACACGCCATAATTCAAAATAGGCATGTCGATTTCCGGCAATACTTCCTTCGGAATGTGTCAAGACAAATTGACCATCAGCAATGGAGCGATGCGTTTTGGAGTATACCAAACCTTGTCCTTCATTACGGATATTGTTCAAAAAATCAATAACTGCTTTAACACCATCGCCAATGTCTGGACTATGTTGAATGAACTGATCGTCGTGAGTGTATTCTTTGAATGCTTCGTAATTGCCATCAATTAATGACTTCTTAAAGAACGAGGTCACAATCTCGCGGTTTTTCTCTGGATCATGGTGAGTGACGATTTCAGTTGGACCATCTAATTGGGTTCTACCACTCACATTCGGCGCAGCTTCTGCCACAAGACCATCCCAATGTTCCACAATTTTGCCATCTTTCACTCGGTAAATATCAAAACCAACTAAAGGGTTTTCATCTAGACCCTGAAAGCGGCCATGAATTGCAACCAAGTCACCATCTGCCAATACACGCACAGCTTCGTGTTGCATGTCAGGACAGTCTTCTACCAATTGGCGAAGGCCCGAAATGCCATTTGCAACGAGTGGTGAGTGCTCTATAAAGTCTTCAGAAAAATAACGGTCCAGAGCAGTGGTATCGTGCAAATTAAAGAGCTCGTGATGGGCTTTAGTCACCAAGTCTTTCATTTCTTGCTTATTCATTTTGATCTCCTTTCAAAACGCATTGTTATTATTCGTTTGAACTCATCACATGTTTAACACGGGTATATTCTTCAAAACCGTAGCCAGATAAATCTTTACCATAACCTGATTTTTTGAAACCGCCGTGTGGCATTTCTGCGGTCAAAGGAATATGGGTGTTGATCCAAACTGTACCGAAATCGAGTTCACGAGAAAGACGAGTTGCGCGGGCATGGTCTTTAGTCCAAACACTTGAAGCTAAGCCATATTCAACATCGTTGGCTTTTTCAATCGCATCATTTTCATCGGTAAATTTTTGAACGGTAATCACTGGTCCAAAAATTTCATTTTGAATTGCTTCATCGTGTTGTTTTAAGCCACTAATAACAGTTGGTTCAAAATAGAAGCCTGGACGGTCTGCTTGTTTTCCACCTGTTTCAACTTTGGCGTGAGCAGGTAAGTTGTCGATAAAGGCTTTAACATTTTTCAATTGGTTGGCATTGTTAAGTGGGCCATAAAGTGCGTCTTGATCATCGGGTTCACCAAAACGAGTATTTTTTGCAGCTTCAACTAACTTGCTTAAAAATTCATCATGAACAGATTCAGCCACAATCACACGTGTTGCCGCAGTACAGTCTTGGCCTGCGTTGAAATAGCCCGTTAATGCAATCATTTCAACTGCTTTATCGAGGTCGGCATCTTCAAAAACCACTACAGGTGCTTTACCACCAAGCTCAAGATGCGCTTTCGCCAGATTTGCTGCGGCAGAAGCTGCAACTTGTAATCCCGCACGAACTGAACCTGTAATCGAAACGAGAGCAGGGGTTTTATGTGATACAACTTTTGAACCCACCTGAGCTTGGCCTAACACCACGTTAAATGCACCTTTAGGGAAAAATGGTGCAGCAATTTCAGCAAGTAAAAGCGTACTTTCAGGCGTTGTATCACTTGGTTTAAGTACTACGGTGTTACCTGCGGCTAAAGCTGGAGCAATTTTCCAAACAGCCATCATGAGTGGATAGTTCCAAGGTGTAACCTGCCCAACTACACCGACAGGTTCGCGGCGAATAGAAGAGGTTAAACCTTCTAAATATTCACCTGAAGCAGTGCCATTGAGTAGGCGAGCAGCACCTGCAAAGAAACGAACCTGATCTGCTGATGCACCCACTTCTTCCGATGCAATTAAATGTTTTAACTGACCCGTATTACGACTTTGTGCCTCAATTAAACGATCAGCATTTGCTTCAATAGCATCTGCTAAATTCAGTAATGCTTTTTGACGAGTCGATGGTGTACTACGTCCCCAAATTTTAAATGCTTCTTTTGCAGCAGCATAAGCTGCATCAACTTCTGCCTCGGTCGCATTCGGTGATTGCGCATAAACTTCACCAGTGACTGGGCTTACCAAATCGAAGAAATCATTTCCTTTGCTAGCAACATATTCGCCGTTAATGAAGTGTTGTAGTTGAGTTTTAGCCATTTTTTATACCTTGTCCTTAGGTTTTAACATATAACATATAATACTATATGTATTATGTTTTAAATTTTCTGTCAAATGCTTTGATGAGGGGAGTAAGTGAAAAAAGTAGGAATTTAAATCAAATTGGATTTTAAGTTTTTGATTTTGATTATTTAAAAAAATTAAAAATTTATTGACGATTTTTAGGAGAAGTTGATTGTCGTACTAGTTCAGTAGATTTAATGAAAGATAATTGAATAATTTTCTAATCGAGAGCAGCTTGAGGAGCCAAGATTTATACTTAGCTCATCAATTTTTTGAGCTTATAATTTGAAATTAAAGTGAATGATTAAGTTTTATGACTCGCAAGCAGAATGCTAGTTTCACTGTTATAAATACCTGAAATATTTCTAATTCTTTCTAAAACTTTGTCGAAGTTTTCTAAAGTATCAGAGCGTAGCTCGACCAAAATGTCCCATTTGCCATTCGTTTTATGTAGACATTCCACGGCACTTTCTAGGCGTAATTCTTTAATCACAGACTGCGCTTTGGTCCCTTCAACCATAATGCTCATCCATGCACGGATGACGTTGCGTTCGGCATTGGGTTTAAACCGTACCGTATATCCAGTAATGATGCCCGAAGACTCTAAATATTCGATTCTCTTTTTTACCGTTGCCCGTGAAACGTGAACTTTTTCGGCTAACTCGGTAACAGACATCCGTGCGTTATCTTTAAGCAAACCTAAAATAATTTGATCAATGTTATCCATATTGTAATTGTCAATTATCAGATTGGTAAAAATTAATTCATTTTTGACTGAATTACAAATTTTGTGAATCAATTTGATTTTGAATAATAGGGGCATCGGTTAAGCCTAATAATTCAATTTAATGGACTAGATAAGATGAATAATTTTGCAGTTTCTCGTAATGACTTTAACGAGTGGATGGTTCCAGTTTTTGCACCGGCAAATTTCATTCCGGTACGTGGAGAGGGTTCACGTATTTGGGATCAAGAAAATAAAGAATATATCGATTTTGCAGGCGGGA
>NZ_JBQENP010000007.1:0-33362 GCF_052044755.1 Acinetobacter sp. 22512
GGTCAACGTGACCGATTGTGCCCACGTTTACGTGTGGCTTATTACGTTCAAACTTGGCTTTAGCCATGATGATCTTCCTTTATAAACTACTCATGGAGGGTCACCCCATGAGCACTTGGTTTTTAACTAAGAAATTAGTTTGGGCTTATAGTAATCGAAAGATTACTCGTCGTCACCTTTTTTACCGCCAGCTTGGAATTTAGCGATGATGCCTTCAGCCACGTTACGTGGAGTTTCAGCATATTTAGCAAATTCCATAGAGTAAGTCGCACGACCTTGAGACATAGAACGCATTTGAGTCGCGTAACCAAACATCTCAGCAAGAGGAACTTCTGCACGAATTGCTTTTGTTCCACCAGGAAGATCGTCCATACCTTGAACCATACCACGACGACGGTTTAAGTCACCCATGATATCGCCCATGTAGTCTTCTGGAGTTTCTACTTCAACTTTCATGATAGGTTCAAGAAGGATAGGATCCGCTTTCATGAAACCATCACGGAAGGCATAAGAACCTGCCATTTTGAACGATAATTCGTCAGAGTCGACGTCATGGTAAGAACCGTCGAATAATGTCGCTTTAATACCAACAACAGGGTAACCAGCCAATACACCATTCTTCATACGTTCTTGAATACCTTTGTCAACCGCGCCAAAGAATTCTTTAGGTACTACACCACCAACAACTTCTTCAACGAATTGGTATTCTTTACCAGCTTCTTCAACATCAAGCGGTTCAAGACGTACATATACGTGACCAAACTTACCTTTACCACCAGTTTGACGTACGAACTTACCTTCTTGTTCAACAGACTTTTTGATCGTTTCACGGTAAGCAACCATTGGTTTACCAATGTTAGCTTCAACACCGAATTCACGCTTCATACGGTCAACAATGATGTCAAGGTGAAGTTCACCCATACCAGCAATAATTGTTTGACCAGATTCTTCGTCTGTACGAACACGGAACGATGGATCTTCTTTAGCCAAACGACCTAAAGCGATAGACATTTTTTCTTGGTCTGCTTTAGTTTTTGGTTCAACAGCCAATGAAATTACTGGCTCTGGGAATTCCATACGCTCAAGAGTAATGATGTTTTTCTCATCACATAATGTATCACCAGTTGTAACGTCTTTAAGACCTACACACGCTGCGATATCACCTGCACGGATTTCATCAAGATCTTGACGTTCGTTCGCATGCATTTGCACGATACGACCGATACGTTCACGCTTAGCTTTAACTGGGTTATAAACCGGATCACCTTGTTTAAGAACACCAGAGTAAACACGTACGAATGTTAAGTTACCTACGAATTTGTCGTTCATGATTTTGAACGCAAGCGCAGAGAACGGAGCTTCGTCAGATGCTTCACGAGACGCTTTAGTTTCGTCTTTGTCGTCAAGGATACCTTCGATCGCTTTAACTTCTGTAGGTGATGGTAAGAATTCAATTACAGCATCCAACATACGTTGAACACCTTTGTTCTTGAACGCAGAACCACAAAGCATTACTTGAATTTCAGAAGCTAATGTACGAGCACGTAAACCAGCGATGATGTCTTCTTTAGAAAGATCACCTTCTTCTAGGTACTTGTCCATTAATTCTTCAGAAGCTTCAGCCGCAGCTTCAACCATTTTTGTACGCCATTCGTTAGACGTATCAACTAGGTCAGCTGGGATATCAGCATATTCAAACTTCATACCTTGAGATGCTTCATCCCAGATAATCGCTTTCATTTCGATAAGGTCAACAACACCCTGGAATGTATCTTCAGCACCAATTGGCACAACGATAGGAACAGGATTACCACCTAAACGAGTTTTAACTTGCTCAACAGCACGGAAGAAGTTTGCACCAGTACGGTCCATCTTGTTCACGAATGCTAAACGAGGCACTTTATATTTGTTCGCTTGACGCCATACAGTTTCAGACTGAGGTTGTACACCACCTACAGCACAGTAAACCATGCACGCACCGTCAAGAACACGCATAGAACGTTCAACTTCGATTGTGAAGTCTACGTGTCCCGGGGTGTCAATTACGTTGATACGGTGTTGTTCGAATTGGTTACCCATACCAGACCAGAAACAAGTCGTAGCAGCAGAGGTAATTGTAATACCACGCTCTTGCTCTTGTTCCATCCAGTCCATTGTTGCTGCACCGTCGTGTACTTCACCAATTTTGTGAGATACACCTGTGTAGAACAAAATACGTTCAGTTGTAGTTGTTTTACCTGCGTCAATGTGCGCAGAAATACCGATGTTACGGTAACGAGTAATTGGAGTTTGGCGAGCCATGATGTCTACATTCCTAAATGTTATATTTAAAACAGGACGCACCAATTAAATTGATGCGCGCGAATATCCAAACAGGCAACTTAAATACCTGCAAAGCCCCCACTTTGATAGAGAGCAATGTTGAATCGAGCTGCTGTACGCATGAATATTCTCCTGAATAAGGCCTGTTTTATCCGCTTAGAAACGGTAGTGAGAGAAGGCTTTGTTAGCTTCAGCCATACGGTGCACATCTTCACGTTTTTTGATTGCTGCACCTTTACCTTCAGCTGCATCAAGCAACTCACCAGCAAGACGTAAAGCCATCGTTTTTTCAGAACGCTTAGCAGCAGCATCTACTAACCAACGCATAGCTAAGGCAGTACGACGGGATGGGCGTACTTCCATAGGTACTTGATAAGTAGCACCACCAACACGGCGTGCTTTTACTTCAACCATAGGACGAACTTTTTCAAGAGTAGTCTCGAAAAATTCAACTGGGTCTACTTTGTTTTTTTCTTGAACGCGTTCTAAAGCACCGTAAACGATACTTTCTGCAATAGATTTTTTACCATCTTGCATTACGTGGTTCATGAATTTAGCGATTGTTTGGCTGCTAAATTTTGGATCTGGAAGGATCTCACGAGCAGCGACTACGCGACGTCTTGGCATTTTAATACACCTAATAATATGACACTTCAGGATGATCCAGCAGTTTGTACAAGTGTCATGTACACGACGCTGGCCTTACTATACGTCGCTTGAATTACAAATCTATGAAGAATTCAAACAAGCGAAACGCTAAAGGGCTTATTCGACTAGTTTCCTAGAATTACTTCTTAGGACGCTTAGTACCGTATTTAGAACGTGATTGATTACGATCTTTAACACCAGCACAGTCTAATGAACCACGAACGGTATGGTAACGTACACCCGGTAAGTCTTTAACACGACCACCACGGATAAGAACAACACTGTGCTCTTGTAAGTTATGACCTTCACCACCGATGTAGCTAGATACTTCAAAACCTGAAGTTAAGCGAACACGGCAAACCTTACGCATAGCTGAGTTAGGTTTTTTAGGTGTAGTTGTATAAACACGTGTACAAACACCACGACGTTGTGGACAAGCCTTCAACGCAGGAACTTTGGATTTTTCAACCAAAGTCGTACGACCCTTACGGATCAACTGATTCGTTGTTGCCATATGGCAATTCTCCCGTTATTAAAAAACCTTAAAAAGAAAATACCTCTTTTTAAGGGCACATAATTGTAAGCCAAGATGCAAAAATGGTCAACACGGCAATACTTACCAAATGTTGACCATATCAATGTTTGACAGCACGATTTACAAATTTAAATAGAGGTTATTTTTACTTTTTAAACCTTCACTTTGTAAGCGTATTGTTAAGAGTATTTTTTATCTTCCAATATCTCGTCATCATCCTCTGGAGTTAGAGCAGGCTTTTGTTCAGTATGCTCATGTTCTGTCACATGTTTATCAGCAAGTTTTTCTAAGCCCTTATGAACATTTTCCTGAACTTTCTCTTCACTTTTTTCGCTTTCTGTAGGTTTTAACACAATAGATACTTTCGAGATTACCTCGTGATTTTCTACTTTATGATGATGAGCAGCATGAATATTGCCATCTTCGCCTACATTTAAAAGTCTTGGGCTTGCTTTTTGAATGAGTGTAACCGCAGCATAATAAGCCTGTAGTGGAGATAAATGCTCACTTGGATGTTCGTTTAAATAATGTCTTGCAGCTCCAAAAATTGCCTGAGCTTTATGTCCTACATCTTCTTGTAATTTCCAGCTATATACTGCACTTAAAACAGCGCCTGCAACTGGGGTAAACTTACCAAAAGCTGAAAGTTTAGGAATACGATTTAACCATTCCCATTTAAACTCCCCTTCTTCATCTGTTAACCAGTTCTTTAAAGTATCTATATCTGTGGTTGAACCTAATACTTGCTGAAATTGATGAATATCTTGAGTTTCCAACATATTCCGCAATGTTTTTAAAGCCAACAAGAGAGTTTGTTTCTCTGCAATCAGGCTAATGTCAACTTCTTTAAAAATAAACTCAACAACATCTTGGTCTGCCACCTCTAGCAAATCAAAGCCATGTGATCTTCCTGTCTGGTAAATAGTTCTTAAAACTAAAACCAATGAAACTGGAATATCTACAGCTGCACCGACCACGCCTGATACACCTGTAATTGCACCTTGTACAGTCGCAATGAGCTTGTTTTGTTCTATAAGCGCCTGACTTAGACGTTGAGAACGACCTGTATCTTTAGTTAATTCAAATAAATCTTTAGCACCCGCTTCTTCTAGGATTTTTTCAGTTAAGGTACTTTTTGAACTAAAGTCATTTAACCAATTAAATAAGTGGCCTGAGATTTTTTCATCCCAATCTGGCGAAAGAAATGTAGCGACACCATTTACTTTTTTAAAATGTCGACCAAATACCTGACGTGTGACTTTTGGTAAATGTTCTCTTAGCATTTGTTGAGGACTTTCATATTGCTCAACTTCAAATGGGCTTTTTGTTCTCGATCTACCTTCAACAGTTTTTCCAGTTGGGATTGGTTCAATTACCTTACTGACGTCACCTGATTGGTTCTGTTGCAAGATACTCAATCCTGTAGAACTGAGCTTTTTAGCCACTCCGAAGACCTGAGAAAACAAATTGTCAGATTGATTATTATTAAATTTTGTCATCAAGTACCTCGATTTTTTAATTTATCTAATTAGAGATAAATACTAGGTGGAATGTGGATTTATCTCAACTTGAATGTGTGTATTTTAGTTAACCCTAAATGCAACATACTATGTATTTAGTTATTTTTTTTAAATGTAAAATTGTCATAAAGATTTGCCATAAGAAATAAAAATCCTTTCTGCTATCATGTTAACAACGAAAAACATGAGTCCCGTTTTCTTACAGCTATATTCTCCTATTCATTTTAATAGCTGTTGAACACGATAGACTCTTAAATATCACCATAAAGGGACCTGTAGATGAAACGTGTTGTAATCACTGGTATGGGTATTAACTCATGTATCGGTAACTCTTTAGAAGCAGTTACTCATTCACTTCAAAATGGAATCTCCGGGACACGTTTTAACCCAACTTATGCTGAACTCAATTTTAAAAGTCATGTCAGCGCTGCTGCAGAACAAGACTTTGATAATATCGACCGTAAATTAAAACGCTTCATGGGCGTATGTGCGATGTATGCATACAACGCTGCTGTAGCTGCAGTTGAACATGCAGGCCTTACTCCTGAACAACTTGCTGGTAATCCACGTTATGGTATTGCAGGTGGTTCAGGTGGTGGCTCAACTGCTTCTGTTGTTGAAATGACAGAATTATTAGAGACTAAAGGCGCACGTAAAGTGGGTCCATTCTTTGTACCACGTAACATGTCAAACACCATTACTGCAAACGTAGGTGTTGCATTTAAGCTACAAGGTATTTCACATACTATTACAAGTGCTTGCGCAACTTCTGCAGATGCAATTGGTTATGCGTACAACTTAATTCAACTTGGCAAACAAGACCTTATGCTTGCTGGTGGCGGTGAAGAAGATCACTGGTCTCAAAGTTTATTGTTTGATGCAATGGGCGCACTTTGCTCGAAATATAACGACTCTCCAGAAACAGCATCTCGCCCCTATTCAGCAGACCGTGACGGCTTCGTTATTGCTGGCGGTGGCGGTTTTGTAGTACTTGAATCACTTGAGCACGCGCAAGCACGTGGTGCGAACATTTTAGCTGAAGTAGTAGGTTATGCTGCGAACAGTGATGGCGCGGACATGGTTGCTCCAAGTGGTGAAGGTGCTACACGTTGTGTATTAATGGCACTTGAAGAAGCTAAGCAACATGGCGTAGAGAAAATTGACTATGTAAATACACATGGTACTTCTACTCCAGCCGGTGACATTACAGAACTTAAAGCAATGGAACGTGCATTTGGTGAAGGTAACGTACCTCCTCTTAGCTCAACCAAATCTATGACAGGTCATAGCTTGGGTGCGGCTGGTGTACAGGAGGCTATTTACTCTGTGCTAATGATGCAAAATGACTTTATTGCACCAAACATCAACGTGACTGAACTTGATGAAGGCGCAAAACCTTTCGATATCGTACTTGAAAAACGTGATGCAAAATTGAATACTGTAATGAGTAACAGTTTTGGCTTTGGCGGTGTTAACGCTTGCCTTATTTTCAAGAAGTGGGATGCATAATCCCACCTAGGATTATCGATGGATGCACCTTCTGATGCTTTTTTGTGGGTAAAAGCATTACATATTATTGCCGTGGTTTGCTGGTTCGCTGCTTTGTTCTACTTACCACGTCTATATGTTTATCATGCTATGAGTGAAGATGCTGCAAGTCATCAACGCTTTGAGGTAATGGAACGCAAGTTGTATCGTGGAATTATGTGGCCTTCAATGATTGCTACATTAATTACCGCCCATTTCCTTGTAGAGTGGGGTGATGCAACTCGACATTACCATCAAGCCACATGGTTTTACCTCAAAGTTGGATTAGTGGCTTTATTAGTGATTTATCATTTGGTATGTGGCTATTATCGTAAAAAGCTCATCGGAAATGCTCACTATAAATCACATAAGTTCTGGCGATTCTTTAATGAAATGCCAACCTTAATTTTATTTGCTGTTGTGATTTTAGTTGTTGTAAAGCCTCAGTTTTAACTGGGGCTTTTGCTTTTCTTATCCAAGAATTCTTTTATTCATCCTAATAAAATGCACAATCTATTCAAACAATTATATTTTTCAAAACAGAACTATAAAATTAATCAATTCCCTACCTCTTTATTTAGCAATACCTAATCTATACTATGCTAAAGAAATAGATGAACTCATTTAATGGCAAAGCTATGCTAACTTTTAATGCCTTTAAACGCTTAATCCATAATCAATTGATTCTTCTTACACTTTTTATTTTCCGTCACTTAAAAAACTACCCGATTAGGTATTTGACTGCTCAAGAAAAATTATTAGCTCAAATGGTCTTCGGCGATCTGCTCGATTGTGAACAACCTAAAATTATTGCTACTCGCTATCTCCCTTGGCAGTCTTGCGGTATTTTTATGGCGCCAAATGGTAATATCTATGTCAATCCTTCTGATTACAGCGAAAATTATGCTCTAGAGTCTAAGTTTATGCAGGGTATTTTTATCCATGAACTCACACACGTCATGCAATATCAAAAAGGTATTCATGTTCTACTTAAAGGTGCCTTACTACAATCAGCCTATTACCTCAGCCTTAAAAGTTACAACCCCTACAAATATACCTACCACCCTGACAAGGCATTTAGTACTTATAATATTGAACAGCAAGGCGAAATTGCCCGTGACATTTGCACAGGAAAAATCCCGAATATTATCTGTTCACCTCAGCTTCATTTGTAACTAAATAATCCATGTTTCTTTAAACGTAACATTTTTTGCCTGATGTAAATGAGAATTCTTATAAATCAGAAATACTTATCTAAACTATAAAATTACGCTTATTCAATTCAAATTATTGAAAAAAATAGAACAGCCTTATTCCAAATTAGCTTGTGATAAGGCAGTATACAAACAATAAAAATAATGAAGCGTGTTTCTATTCTACACAGAAAATCTCGTTATTTTTACGCAGAAAATATGGGATTGGTATATATTATTGATCTTGACATTTTTGTTTACTATTTTAATTGTTTACTATCGTATCATACACATCGTTGAAAAATTATATCCATAAAAATCAACACTATGTGTATCTATATTCGTTATGATCTAGGATTAGGTTTGAATGAAAAGTTTTAAAGTTGCCCTTGCTCAGTTTTCTCCGCATATTGGCAATATTGACTCAAACACCCAAAAGATGATTGAGCAAGTAAATCAGGCGAAAAAACAAGACGCTGACCTGATTATTTTTCCCGAACTTTCTGTTATTGGTTATCCAGCTGAAGACTTATTGTTACGTCCAAATTTAAATAAACGTATGCAAAAGGCTTTTGCGCAACTTGCCGAAGTTAAAGATATTGTTATGGTTTTCGGATTTGTAAACCAGACAGAAGATGGTCAACGTTATAATTCTGCTGCTGTCATGAAAGACGGTCAGGTTTTGGGTGTTTTTAACAAACACAATTTACCAAACTATGGCGTCTTTGATGAAAAACGCTATTTCCAAAAAGGCCATCAGCACTTAGTTTTTGAATATCTTGGGCATAAGTTTGGTGTATTAATCTGTGAAGATATCTGGTCAATTAATACTGTAAAACAGTTAAGCCAATTAAATGTTGATACTGCTCTTGTACTCAACTCATCACCATATGAAGTCGGCAAACCACAACACCGTATACAGACCTTAAGTGAACTTGCAAAACAACTTCATCTAAATATTGTTTATGTTAACCAAGTAGGCGGACAAGACGATCTAATTTTTGATGGCACAAGTTTTGTTAGCAATCAAAATGGTGAAATTGCCTTACAAGCACCGAGCTTTAAAGAAGACATTTATATTGCTGAATTTGACCGCGATACAAAGTTATATAAAGTCACTGAGTCTGCTCCTGCTTTAGAAACCTTTGCAGAGATCTATCAAGGTTTAGTCATGGCAACTCGTGACTATGTAGAGCGCTCAGGTTTCCCAGGTGTGATTTTGGGTCTTTCTGGCGGTATTGACTCTGCCCTTACGCTTGCAATTGCTGTTGATGCAATTGGTGCAGAAAAAGTACAAGCCGTGATGATGCCTTATACCTATACCTCTCAAATTAGTGTAGAGGATGCGGCTGAACAAGCTCGCCGTATGGGTGTGACTTTCGGTATTGCTGAAATTCACTCAATCGTAAATAGCTTCATGCAAACCTTGTATCCTTTCTTTGGTAATTCACCAGCTGACGCAACTGAAGAAAATTTACAAGCGCGTGCTCGTGGCACATTACTTATGGGCTTATCAAACAAGTTTGGTAACTTAGTCCTTTCTACAGGGAATAAATCTGAACTTTCAGTAGGCTACTGTACGCTTTATGGCGATATGGTTGGTGGCTTTGCGGTTCTAAAAGATGTTTATAAAACTATCGTATTTGAATTAGCAAAATACCGTAACAGCTTAAGCGAAACTCCTGTTATTCCTGAGCGTGTGATTACCCGCCCACCTTCAGCAGAACTTCGTCCGGATCAAAAAGACCAAGACTCTTTACCAGCTTATGATGTATTGGATGCTATCCTTTACGCATACATTGAAGAAGATTTAGGTCAGGCCAATATTATTGCCAAAGGTTTTGATAAAGAAGTTGTTGAAAAAGTCATCCGTTTAGTTGATCGTAATGAATACAAACGTCGTCAAGGTGCGATTGGCCCGAGAATTACCTCTCGTGCATTTAGTCGCGAACGACGTTATCCGATTGTCAACGGTTGGACAGCGAATGACTGAGCAGAAAAACTCATCAAAAACTACAGCACTTGCTCAAGCACTTTTGCTTGAGCAGGTGGAATTTTTCAAAAAACAATTATCTATAGAAAACTCACCTATTTATTTCCAGCAATTCATTCAGTTGTTTATGCAACATGCTGACGAAATCAAGCTTCATGAAGTTGTTGATTTAGAGCAACTACAAGCCGTTGTGAAACGCTATGCTTTTGAAATGCAGCTAGGTGCTGGTTTACTTGAGTTTATTGGGGAAATCGCGCAGCGTATTTATTTATCTGCGATGAAATCGCCAATTCAGTTACAAGATTTGGTCTCTGACCACCAATTTGAAATGTGGCTCTCCAAATTTTTGGAAATGGAACATATTCCTCATTATCTCAACCAGTTTTTAAGAACTAGCCCTTCTGTACAACAGCTTTGCCAATATATTGCAACCTCAACTCTAGAACAAAAATTACCAAAACTTCTAACTGCCTCTAGAGTGGATGACTATCATTTTGAATGGCAACATAAACTCAAAAAATTTTCCTTTTTGCAGCAGCAACGTCTTGAGCATAAACTTGAAACTTGGATTGCCAGTTTTATTCATGAGCAACTTACAGAATTAAGTCTTTTATCGAGTGAAGATTTAGAAAGTCTAGTACGTCATGTTTGGGAAGATATTAGACATAAAAAAATGTATGAATTTATGAAACAGCTCACTCCTCTCGATGTTGAAGAGTTTTTTGTTTTAATTTACGAATACTGGAAAGAATTACGCCAGTCACAATTTATGCAAGACCTGATTTTGTATGGCGTTGAAGTTTTTTATGATTTTTATAAAGACCAAAGTTTATTTGAAGTATTAAGTGAGATTGGGTTAACCGAAAGCGACTTACAAACCGAAGCTTTACGTTTTTATCCGAAGGTTATGGATGCCTTTAATGAACACGGTATTTTAGAACCATTACTTCAAGCGCTTTTAGCTCCTTTTTATCAAAGCTCAAAAACACTCGATATGATTGAAAAATACTTTAATGAGTAAAAAATAGATAAAAAGAAACCACGCAGGAGCGTGGTTTTTAAAATGGTGGCTATGACGAGACTTGAACTTGTGACCCCCGCATTATGAGTGCGGTGCTCTAACCAACTGAGCTACATAGCCGTAAACTGTGTGCGCATTATCTATAGTTCTGTATAGCAGGTCAATAGGTAAAAACCCTTAATGCCCATCAATTGAACAAATAAGATTCAGATCATCATTATTTGTTCTTTTTTTAGCATTTTTTTCTTTAAACAATTGATCGGCCACAGAAATATATTAAAGATCTAATACTAGTTTTTTACCTTTAGCTCTCGATACACAAATCATCATGCTCTTCTGTGAGGTCTTTTCTGCATCACTTAAGTATTGATCGAAATGCTCTGCTTCACCTTCTAAAATAGCAGTTTCACATGTACCGCATACACCTTCGCGACATAAGCATTCCACATCAATATTCAATGTTTCAATAGCTTGTAAAATCGTCTGGTTACTTTGTACTTCAATTTCCTGATTAGATTTAGCAAGTACCACCGTAAATGCTTCACCATCTTCAGGAACTGTTGAGGCAAATTGTTCCCAGTGAATGTATTCATCGCGGTAACGATGCTTGTTACAACAATCAATCACAGCATCAATCATGGGTTTCGGCCCACAAACATAGACATGTGTGCCTTTAGGTTGTGATGAAAGCAGTTCATCCAGATTTAATGAGCAACCTTCTGAGTCAACATAACTAAACACATGTTCTGCATGTTTCTGCTTTAACTCATCTAACAAGGCCGCATGTTCAGGTGAGCGATAAGCATAATGTAGTTCATACTCAGCACCGCGTGCTGCAAGCTCATCCATTTGTGGCAAGAATGGTGTAATGCCAATTCCACCTGCAATTAAAATATGCTTATTGCCTGTTTCGGCTAATGGAAATAAATTTTTTGGTTCTGAAATCTGAATTTCACAGCCTTCATTACACTGATCATGCATAAACACTGAACCACCCTTACCTTCCACATCTTTACGAACGCAGACTTGGTAAGTCGATAGGTCTTGTGTACAACTCATCAATGAATATGCATTTGAAAGCTGTTCATTCATTTTGACAATAATATGGCTTCCCCCACTAAATCGAGGAAAGTTCTGCCCATCTTGACGTTTGAACGTAAACCGTTTGATTAAAGGGGTTAGCTGCTCCACATGAGTAACAACCGCCGGGAACATTTCATAATGACTAGCCATATTAGAATCCTTCTTTTACCGCATATTCTTGTTGTTAGGGCTTATCCTTAAAGCCCTAAACACATGTATTTAATGGTCATGAACTCTTCAAGACCATATTTTGACCCTTCACGCCCAACACCTGATTGTTTCACACCACCAAATGGTACAACTTCATTTGAAATTGCTGTGGCATTCATACCGACCATTCCATATTCAAGCTGTTCTGACACTCGCCATAAACGTGAGATATTTTCACTATAAACATAAGCAGCCAAACCAAAGATGGTGTCATTTGCTTGAGCAACAACATCAGCCTCATCAGTAAAGCGAATGAGTGGCGCAACTGGACCAAAAATTTCTTCTTGGACAATTTCCATGGTCCGGTCAACGTTAGTTAAAACTGATGGTTCATAAAAGGTTTGCCCTAAAGCATGCTGTTTGCCGCCGCAAGCAATTTTAGCGCCTTTGCTCACTGCATCATCAATCAACTGTTGTGCTTTCAAAACTGCTTTTTCATTAATTAATGGACCAATTTGCACACCATCTTCAAGTCCATTACCGACTTTAAACTTTTGTACTTCTTGTACAAACTTCTCGGCAAAAGCTTGATAAATATTGTCATGTACATAAATGCGGTTAGCACAAACACAGGTCTGGCCTGCATTACGGAACTTGGCAAAAATCGCACCTTGTACAGCTTTATCCAAATCGGCGTCATCAAATACAATCAGAGGCGCATTTCCGCCCAACTCAAGCGCCAATTTTTTAATGGTGCTTGAACACTGCTGCATCAATAAACGGCCCACTGGCGTTGAGCCAGTAAAGGTCAATTTCTTCACTTTTTCATGTGAAGTAAATACAGAACCAATTTCTTGAGATTTACCGGTAACAACATTAATTACACCAGCTGGAATACCTGCTTTTTCGGCAAGTTTCGCAATCGCTAAAGCACAGTAAGGTGTTTCATTTGCTGGCTTAATCACTATCGTACATCCAGCTGCTAAAGCTGGTGCTGCTTTACGCGTAATCATAGCAATTGGGAAATTCCACGGCGTAATAGCAGCCACAACACCCACAGGTTCTTTACTAATAATAAAACGCTGCTGATTATTGACGGTTGGAATCACATCGCCATAAATACGCTTGCCTTCTTCGGCAAACCATTGAATAAATGATGCAGCGTAACGTACCTCACCTTTCGCTTCTGCCAAAGGTTTTCCCTGCTCAATAGTCATGATTAAAGCAAGTTCATCGGTATGATCGAGAACCAATTTGTACCAAGCCAATAAAATATCTGCACGGTTTTGGGCAGTTAAAGCTTTCCAACTTTTTAAAGCCGTATAAGCAGCCTCAACTGCTTGAGTCGCCTCAGCCGCTCCCATATTTGGAATTGTGCCAATTTCTTCGCCTGTTGCAGGGTTAGTTACCGGAACCGCCGCATTCGACTGTGCAGCTAACCATTGTCCGTTAATATAGGCTTGTTGCTGAAATAATTCAGTACTTTGTAAACTCGACATATCATCTTCCTAATTGAAGAGTCAGGTGTAAGTCATCTTTACACCTGAATAAATCCATTTGTTTTATTTGTGATGCTGCGCCACTAAATGCTGGAAGTAAGCAATACCATGCTCACTGATACCAGAGCGTTGCTTGTCGGTCATAATACGACCTTGACCACGATAACCACGTGATTTCAAACCACGTTGTACGCTTTCGACCAAGTTCAAATCTTCAGGACGGAATACATTGCGATACCACTCAATTAAGTCTTTCTGATCTTGAGTGAGTTCTTCGTTCGTGAAGTAAATATCGTAATGCTGCAAAGTCGTTTCTGCATCTACTGGGAACTCATAGATCACAGTCATGAAATTGCTGCCCGGTGGTACATTGAACATCGTGCAAGGCCAAGTCCAGAAACCGTGAAATTCAGGATCTGTTACTGATGGATCAAGCTTAAATGACTTCTCAGATGAGCGAGCAAAGCCATATTGCAATGTCCAGTTCTGATGTGTGGTATGCCAATATTTATCAACTTGTACGGAGTCAGCAAAACCAGGATGTGCAGGCCCACAGTGGTAACATTCTAGATAATTATCGACAATTACTTTCCAGTTTGCTGGCGTTTCTGTCACGAAACGTGCTGCCAGTTTCAAATCTTTAATTACGCTACATGCTTGATTTAAACGCTCAGCAAATTCCGGAAGCTGGTCTTCTACGCATGTCGCACTTTCATCCATATTAATGAAAACAAAGCCTGCATATTCCTCAACTTTTAAAGGCACCATGCTTGAATTTTCTTTGTCAAAAGATTCGACATGGTCACAGTTACGCGCCAAGGCTAAGCTACCGTCTAGCTTAAAAGTCCAAGCATGATATGGACAAGTAATTACATTTTTTGCTTTACCACTGCCACTTAAAAGTTCGTGACCACGGTGCGGACATACATTATAAAAAGCACGTAAAACGCTATCTTTACCACGAATGATGACAATATTTTCACCAATTACTTTACGGGTAATATAATCATTCGGTTGTGCCAATTCACTGCCATGTGCAACACAAATCCAGCTTTTAGCAAAGATTGCTTCTTTCTCATGCTCAAAAACTTGCGATGAAGTATAGAAAACTTTAGGGAAAGTCCATGCAACATCTGGGTTTGCACAAAAATCTTCAGGTAATTTTTCAACTGCACTCATGTTTTTACTCCATTAAATTCTTTTCGTCCAAATGACTCGATATTAAATTGATATCTTTTCGACACTGCCAAACATGCGGCGTATCGCACTTAGCATGTTTTGATATAAATGTTGAACTTCAGGACAGTCACGCATCAGACGTAAACTGCCATGTAATAAACCTTTGCCTAAATGGAACTCGTTAGGGATACCTGCTTGTTCCACTTTTTGGGTAAGGAAATAACCGTCATCACTTAAAGGGTCATATTCTGCAACCGCCACAAAACTTGTAGGCATATCTGAAAAATCAGTTGCCAATAAAGGCGCTAGACGTAAATCCTGCCAATCTTGTGAATTCGGTGCATACTCCTTTAAATAAAAATGCATATCTTCCGTTGTGAGTAACGGCGCATGGGCATGCTTTTGTGCGGCTGGTGTATCAAGTGCTGTAGTTAAACACGGATAAACCAAAGCCAGCCCTTGAGCTTGTAAACCACTATGCTGTAGATGCACTGCAACGGCTGCTGCTAAGTTACCGCCTGCGCTATCGCCTGCTAGAACGATATTTTCACTATCAATCTGCCAGTCAGAACCATGCTCTTTAAGCCATTGATAAACTGCTAAACAATCTTCAAAAGCTGCTGGAAAGCGATGTTCTGGTGCCATGCGGTAATCCACACCAATGACAACTGCATTTAGGTCCTGACATAAATAACTGGTAATAAACTCATGTGAATCGAGTCCACCGACCATCCAACCGCCACCATGTAAATACAACACACACGGCCAACCAGCTTCAGGTCGTTTAGTTTTTGGTGAATAGATGCGAACAGGTACAGGATGCTCTGCATTTGCAACAACTCGGTCTTCTACTTCGATCTTGCCATCACGAGGCAAAGTATAGTGTCGACACATTGCGTCATATGCTGCACGAACTGAGTCAATATCTGCATCTGCTGGTGAATAAATGCTGCTCCAGTACACAAGACTTTGCATTTCTTCACTTAAGGCATAAGTGGTCTGTTCACATGTAGTCATTACCGTTCCCTCTAGCTGGTTTTTCTGTCCAGTTTGATTGAGCTTGCAAGCTCTAGCTGCATCCGTTTTGCATGTTCATCTTGAGTCTGGTTTAAACCAATTTCCGCATCATCATAACCTTGTTGCTCAATTAAATGTGATGGGACTTTGGCATAATCCTGAATCAACCATTTCACTAAACCATAGGTTTGAATCAGAATAATCACAATGAATGGTAAAGCCGTCACAATAGTTGCCGTTTTCATGGTGTCTAAAGGTGCCTTACTAAAGATCATGGCAATTGGAACCAAAGTCAGCATGACACACCAGAACAGACGGGCATTTGGCGATGGATCTTGCCCTTCACTTAAACCGCGTGTACATGTTGCTGAAACTGCATATCCGACCGCATCCATATGTGCTGCCAAGAACACCACCATAATGCCTAGGAAAATCCACATCATCAGCTTTCCAGCAGGTAATAGGCTGAGCAATTGACCAATTGCAACCTCACCACCCTGTTGGCTTAAGATTTGCGGTACATTTACAGCCCCATGAATAAAGCTATAAACACTGTAGTTTTCAAACACACCAAAGATGAACCAAAGACCAACACTGCCACCAATCACCATGGCAAAGATCACTTCTTTAATAGTACGGCCTTTAGAAACACGTGTTACAAACAGTGCCACACCCGGTGCATATGAAATCCACCATAACCAGTAGAAAACAGTCCATTCACGAGTAAACTTGCCATCGCCCATTGGGTCGGTAAACAGACTCATATCAACAAAGTTGGTTGCCATTAACCCGAAACTCATTAATGAGTTATTCAAAATGAATTGAGTTGGACCAAAGCACAGTACATAAATCGCAAATAACACCACGCCTAAACACACCATGTGACTTAAACGTTGCATGCCTTTATCCATACCCACATACGAACTGAGTGCGAACAGAACTGAAACACCCAAAATAATGATGACCTTAGTCATAAAAGTATTTGGGATACCTGTGAGCTGCGACAAAATATTGGTAAATGTCACAGCAGTGAGTACCAATGAAATCGTCAATGCACCAAACATGCAAAGCAAGAACATAAGGTCAACTAAACGTCCAACCACGCCGGTTGATTTAAAGCCTGTCACAGCCTCAATCACTGAAGCTAAACTTAAACCTTTGTTTTTTCTCACATGGTAGCTGTAGCACAAAGAAATTGATGCCAAAGCATAAATTGCCCATGCACTTAAACCTGAGTGAAAAAACGAGTAAGCCACGCTATATTTCAATGCTTCTGCTGACTCAGGCGGTAAGCTCAAACCCGGAGTTTGATAATAGTAAGCCCAGTCCAAAAAGCCCCAGTACAATGTAGAAGACCCGATACCCGACAAGATGAACATAAAAATCCATGACATCGTGGTGTATTGAGGCTTTCCTTCACCGAGTTTAATTTTGCCGTATTTACTAAAAGCTAGACCAAAAGTAAAAATAATGGCTAAAAAAGCAAACAGTAATACTGGGGTTGTAAATACCGATGTCGTCCACTGCATCCATGTTGCAGCAATCTTTATCGACTCTTGCGAATAAATCGCCAAACCAGCAACTGAAATAAATACAAACAGTAAACTGGTTACGGCAAGAACTTTATCCGTATAAATTTTTGTGTTTTGATTATCCATATCCATACATCCATTTTTGGATGGCGTTATTCCATAGCGAACACGTCCATTTTAATTTGGGCTACACACGATGCAATTGCATCTCCTACCTCATAAGTTTTTGCCTGACCACCGATATCGGCTGTCTTTGGCCCATTAATTAATACATGCTCAATCGCCTGCATAATGTCCTGACCTGCTTGAATGCAACGTTCGTCTTCTTCGCCAAAGAATTCGAACATCATGGCACCTGACCAAATCGCAGCGATTGGATTGGCAATTTGTTTACCGTAAATATCTGGTGCCGAACCATGTACAGGTTCAAACAATGATGGGAATTTTCTTTCTGGGTTTAAATTTGCCGAAGCAGCCAAACCAATAGTTCCTGTACATGCAGGGCCTAAATCGGAAAGAATGTCGCCAAATAAATTCGATGCAACAACCACATCAAAGCGTTCAGGTTGTAAAACAAAACGAGCTGCTAAAATATCAACGTGCTGTTTATCGGCTTGAATTTGTGGATATTGTTTTGCCATCGCATCAACGCGTTCATCCCAATACGGCATGCTGACGGCAATACCATTTGATTTGGTCGCTGCTGTAATTTTTTTCGCATCACGCTGATTTGCAAACTCAAATGCATAACGCAAAATGCGATCTACGCCATGACGTGTAAATACGGCTTCTTGTAAAACAAACTCTCGATCTGTTCCTTCAAAAGCCTTACCACCAATGGCTGAGTATTCCCCTTCACTGTTTTCACGAACCACGTAAAAATCGATGTCGCCCGGTTTTTTACCTACCAATGGACATTTCACACCTGGCATTAAGCGCACTGGACGTAAATTCACATATTGGTCAAAACCACGACGGAACTGGAGCAGCGAACCCCAAAGCGAAATATGGTCAGGCACTTTATCTGGCCAGCCTACAGCACCAAAGTAGATTGCATCGTAGCCCTGTAAAGTTTCAAACCAATCATCCGGCATCATTTTGCCGTGCTCTAGGTAATAATCACAGCTAGCCCAATCGAAAGCATCTAACTGAAGATCAATGCCGTACTTCTCTGCTGCTGCCTTTACAACCTTAATGCCTTCTGGTAGAACTTCTAAACCAATACCATCGCCTGCAATCGTGGCAACTTTATATCTTTTTGCCATAAGCTTCCTTCACACCTTCGCCTAATATCCTTGTATGGCTTAAACATGATGTTTTAAGCAAAAATGATCAACAACAGAACTATCACTCCAATGGACACGGATCGTGAACAATCTACCTAACCTATCGGATTTAAAGGTTTTTTGCACAGTCGCTAAACTAAAAAGTTTTGTCGAATCTGCTGAGGAACTTGGGACATCGCCAGCTTTTATTAGCAAGCGAATTAATATTTTAGAAAACACCTTAAGCTGCAAACTTTTTCATCGCAGTACACGTCATGTTAGCCTGACGGAAGATGGCAAACTCATCCTTGAGAGAGTTTCAAATATTCTTGAAGAATTTGATGAAGTCTGTGAACTGGTAAATAACCCACTCAGTACGCCTACCGGTCGTATGGATATTATTAGTAGCTTTGGTTTTGGCAGAAAGCATATTGCACCAATTCTGTCTAAATTAATGATGCTTTATCCAAAACTTCAGATTCATTTTGACACCATCGACAATACCAAAGACCTGATTCAACACAGTATTGATTTAGACATCAGAATTGGTAATGAAATTGCGCCAAATATGATTGCGAAGAAGTTAGCTTCTAACTTTCGAATTTTGTGCGCTTCACCGAGTTATTTACTTAAACACGGTGTACCAGACAGCATTGAGGATTTGCAAACACATGATTGTTTGACGATTAGTGAGCGTGATCAATCGTCTGTGCTATGGAAATTTAGGCATGCTTCTGAAGATGTCTCAGTGCATATCAAACCACGTTTTGTTTCGAATAACGGCGAAATTATTCATCAACTTGCCATAGAAGGCCACGGGATTATTTTCCGATCAATTTGGGATGTTGCAGATGAATTAATTACAGGTCAACTCCAACACATTTTGCCCGAATATTGGCAAGATGCAGATGTTTGGGCAGTTTATCCATCACGACTCAAAAGCTCATCTAAATTACAAACCTGCATTTTGTTTATTCAAAACGAATTGCTCAATCGTTTACAGCATGTGCAGAACTTAAGTCGTGGACAACTCATTTCACCAGCCGTCAAACGAGAACCGCCGCCTGAAAAAGTCTTTTTATGAAAAAAAGCCCTAAGTGAGGCCTATTCACTTAGGGCAATCGTTTACTTTTAAATTTTAGAAATAATATCCAATTGAAAGATAAAACAGTTTATCCCAGTCATTACTGCTGCCTTGTGCAAGGCCATTTGCCCCACCACCTACCATTGGGTCATTCTTACTCATAATATATTCACCCTGAATACCAATGGCTTTGTAATTAAAATAAATCCCTGCTATTAAGCGTTCAGAGTCTTTATAACCATTCTCATCTTTAAAAAAGCGGCTATGAGAGATATAAGGCTTAATATTTTCAAGTTTGTGAAATGGCTGAGCAAAGGTATAGTTAATTTCATTGACTAGATATTTGCCTTTATTAGCGACTTGATACGGGTAATCAAATGCTCCAATGGTTGAGCTATTTGGAAATAAATTATCACCATTGGTGACATCTTGCTTACCTACTAAGAACATCCATTGCCATGCTTGATATTGCGTTTGAGCAAATACATTCCATGATTTGCGGTGTCCATCTTCATCTGTTCTTTTATTTTCTAAATCAGAATACCAGACTGAACCACCTAACTCGGTCGAAAATTTTTGAACTTTATCAAGTTCAAATTTTCTAGAGGCTCGCGCAATCCACATATTCTTTTCTTCAATATTAGTTCCTACCATCAAGTCATCAGTTTCAACGAAATTACCGCTGTATCTACTTGAGTCTTTTGACGTTCCCTTATAGTTTCCTCCATCAGTTGGATAGAAACCTAAGGTCAAATTGTATTTATCATCTGCAAATTTATATTTAATCCCCAGATTATCGATGTCTTCTAAACCAACGGTATTTAAAAGCGTTTCGTAATAACTACTCCCCCAAAATTCGCCAAAGCCAAAATCAACGGGTTGCAAACCTGCCGTGATTCTCTGCTTGTCAGATAACTTATAACCCACCCATGCTTTTTTTAGAAAAATCGCATCACATAAGCGATCATATTGATAACAACGGGCATCCGCACCTGCAATCCAATCTGGATTTTCATAACCTAGCACTAATTTAATATCAGTTAATCGCCAGTCATCATTTTGAGAACCTTCATTTGCATCAACCACATAATCTTTATGCAAATAACGGGAACGCACGGCACCAGAAACTTTAAACTGTCCCGAATCCAAAGTTGGATCTCCCCAACTCAAATCAGCAGCAGAAGCCTCTACTCCCGCCGTTAAACTTAAAATTCCTAAAAATAATAATGACCTTTTCATGTCTTCAACATCCTTGTTAAGTGTTATAAGAACATGAAGAAATTGATCTAGACAAACAATGCCATAACTATAAAGTCGGTCTTTACAAACTGTGTTTAATCAAAAAATAAGCATAAAAAAAGACCACGCAGGAGCGTGGTCTATAAAATGGTGGCTATGACGAGACTTGAACTTGTGACCCCCGCATTATGAGTGCGGTGCTCTAACCAACTGAGCTACATAGCCGAAAACTGTGCGCGCATTATCTTAACTTCTTTAACGCACGTCAAGAAAAATTTTAAATAAATTAGGTGAAGTGAGCCTATAAGCCGGGTTCTGTCGAGGATGGCCATTCCTCTAGGCGTACAATCACTCATACGCTCAAGCGACCTACCCGAATCCAGTACGGGCCGTACCTCAGGATTCCTATTTGGTCTTGCTTCTGGTGGGGTTTACCATGCCGTGAACTGTTACCAGACACGCGGTGCGCTCTTACCGCACCCTTTCACCCTTACCTCACGAATGAGGCGGTCTACTCTCTGCTGCACTTTCCGTCGGCTTTCACCGCCCAGGCGTTACCTGGCACCCTGCCCTATGAAGCCCGGACTTTCCTCCCCTGCTTCAGTCACGAAGACCTCCACAGCAGCGACCATCCAGCTCACTTCAGGGGCGCATATTAACAAATTTATTTACTAATTGCTTGTGCTTTTTTGAGCAATTAATTTTTTATATTTGTCGAATAGCTCATCTTCCGTCTCCACATGCTGCGGATCTTTAGGAATACAGTCCACTGGACAAAATAACTGACATTGCGGCTGGTCATGATGACCAACGCATTCAGTGCATAAATCTGGATGAATTTCATAAATCACTTCACCCATGAAAATAGCTTCATTTGGGCAAACTGGTTCACAAACATCACAGTTTATGCATTCATCGGTAATATATAACGACACTTTACCAACCTTGTTGATGTTTACGTTCAAAGGCCTCAACCACAGCTTGCGGAACAAACTTGGTTACATCCCCTTTTAAACGAGCAATTTCCCGAATTAATGTCGAAGAAATAAATGAATACTGCTCAGATGGTGTTAAAAATACTGCTTCAAAATGTGGGTCAAGTTGACGGTTCATATTGGCAAGTTGAAATTCATATTCAAAATCAGAAACTGCTCTTAAACCACGAAGTACTGCTGTTGCCTTTTGCTCTTTGAAAAAATTAACTAGTAAACCATCAAAGCCTACAAATTCAACATTTGATAAATGGCTGAGTGATGTTTGGGCCAGTTCAACTCTCTCTTCTAGACTGAACAAAGGATTTTTATGATGTCCAATTGCAATTGCTACTACAACCTCATCAAACATTCTTGATGCTCTAGTAACTAAATCAACGTGTCCATTCGTGATGGGGTCAAATGTTCCAGGATAAATTACACGCGTTTTAGACATCCGCTAGTACTCTAATTGTATTGTGAACCTATTTTAGCAAAAGTTATACATGAGGCGAAATATTGACGTGCAGGAAAAACTTCACCTTAGCATCAGTTTACGGCACAATAGGCATAATTGTGGAAGTTTGAATTATGGCGAAAGCAACAGTAGTAAAGAAACATAATGGCGGAACCATCGCACAAAATAAACGTGCCCGTCATGATTATTTTATCGAAGAAAAATTTGAAGCTGGTATGTCTTTACTCGGCTGGGAAGTAAAGTCTTTACGTGCTGGTCGCATGAGTTTGACAGAAAGTTATGTCATTTTTAAGAATGGTGAAGCGTTTTTATTTGGTGCACAAATTCAACCGCTCCTTTCAGCATCTACTCATGTAGTACCTGAAGCTACACGTACACGTAAATTATTATTATCACGCCGAGAACTAGAAAAGCTAACAGGTTCAGTTAACCAAAAAGGTTACTCATGTGTTCCTTTAGCATGTTACTGGAAAGGTCACTTGGTTAAACTTGAAATCGCGCTTGTGAAAGGTAAACAGCTTCATGACAAACGTGCGACTGAAAAAGATCGCGATTGGCAGCGTGATAAAGCTCGTATATTTCATAAGTAATTAAATAAAAAGCCTCTTTTTAGAGGCTTTTTTATATCGCGGAATTTATTAATTTAATCTATATAAGAGTCCAGCAATATATTCGCCAAACCATTTAGCTGTATCTAAATCACCTTGTGGAGGAGTAATTTCAACAGGTGCATTATCTGACTGCGTCATTAAACCTAAACAACTCGATAATCGATTTAAATCTTTTTCACTATGCCCAGTCGTCATTAAAGGTAAACCTGACCAAAGCATGCCATGTTGCATCGCAAAAATATTTAATTGTTGTAATACCGCCAATTTATCGCCGCTTAGACCACCTGAGTTTGCAAAGCCAGCTGCAAGCTTTCCTTGCCACAAACGCTCTTTCCAACGTTTAGAAGTACTGTCCATAAACTTTTTAAAGTCAGCGGTCATACTCCCCATATAGGTAGGCGAACCAAAAATAATACCGTGCGATGCATCAAGTGCATCCCAATCAATATGTTCAATATTCATTAAATGTACTTTTACACCCATCACCTCTGCCCCAGCAGCAATAGCGGAAGCTACCTTCGCGGTATGACCATATGGACTGTGGTAGACAATAGAGAGATGTTTTTCAGGCGAAGACATAAGATTAAAGTTTTGAGCGATTTTTTCTATTTTATCATTTTATTAACGCTTGCTAAACCTTCATCTATAAATATGAAATATAAGGTTTTCACTACTGCATACTATAGAAATATTTTCAAATTAAATAAAAAACTCTCCTATTTTTAATAAATATAAAATAAGAGAGTCATTTAAGGAAGTTATCAAAACTTACATAAAAACAAACGTAGCCATACGTCCTGTCTTCGCATCACGACGATAAGAAAAATACTCATCACCCTGTTGATAAGAACATTGATCTCCACCTAAGACTTGTTGCACACCTAGACTTTGCAAAATAAAGCGTGCAATGGCATATAAATCTGCATGAAATTTATTTGGAGCCACGCCCTCAACAAAAGCTGTTTCCAACTCTGGATATTTATCACAAAAAGCAGTTTTTACTTCGGCCCCAATTTCAAAACAAGGTTGACTGATTGCAGCTCCTAACCATGCCCAAGTTGGAGGATTCTGCATAGCGGCTACTGTATTTTCAATAATGCCACCTGCTAAACCACGCCAACCCGCATGCAAATTAGCAACTTCACTGCCTTCGGCATTTCCCAACACGACTGGTAAGCAATCAGCCGTCATCATCATTAAAGCATGACCTTTAGTTTGAGTAACTAAACCATCACCAATTAAAGCTTTAAAGGGAATTTGTTCATTTACAGTATGGCAAATCGTACTATGCGTTTGGGTCATCCATGTCATTTTTTTAACACCAAATTTCGCAAACTCATCTAACAATATCATTCGATGCTGTTGAACACGTTGTGCCTCATCTTTGACATGTAAAGCCAAATTAAAGCCAGATAATTCAAGTTGATCCGTTGGTAATGCCAAAGGATGTTGAACACGTGTCTGCCCTACAAATACACCTTGAGGTAAACCTTGAACAAATTCCATATGCACGTCCTTAATATGCAGCGTTTTCTGAACGTAACACATTCACTAAATGTGTGAAATCTTCAGGCCACGGCGCTTCAAATAGCATTTCTTCACCAGTACGAGGGTGTTTTAAGCCCAATTTCGCTGCGTGCAATGCCTGACGTTTAAAACCACGTAAAGTTTCAATGAGCAATTCAGATGCACCAGCTGGCACACGTACACGGTTCATATAAACCTGATCGCCAATCAAACCGTAACCAATATAACTAAAATGCACACGGATCTGATGTGTTCGTCCTGTTTCAAGACGAGCTTGTACACGGGTAAAATCTTTAAAACGTTCTTTTACATTGTAGTGAGTTACTGCATCTCGTCCACCCGGTAAAATTGCCATTTTCACACGGTCAACTGGGTGGCGTTTGATTGGTTCATCAATGGTACCGCCAGCAATAATATTTCCATAAACAACCAAGTCATATACACGGTAAACCGTTTTATTTGCCAACTGTTTACTTAAAGAAAATTGAGCTTCTAGGCTTTTAGCAACAACCAGTAAACCGCTGGTATCTTTATCAATACGGTGTACTAAACCAGCGCGCGAAAGTTCTGCCAATTTTGGGAAATGGTAAAGCAAAGCATTCACTAAAGTTCCAGAACTATTGCCTGCTCCTGGATGTACCACCATGCCTACTGGCTTATTAATGACTAAAATATCATCGTCTTCATAGACAATATTAAGTGGAATATTTTCAGGTTGACTCGTCGTCTGAGCTTCGAGCTCTACTTCGAGCGTAAGTAGCTCTGTTCCTTCACAACGGTGCTTAGGCTTGACAATGTTACCATTCACCAACAGATGGCCATCCTTCAACCATTGCTTGAGCTTTTCACGCGAAAACTCGCTCCACACCAAAGCTGCTACCTGATCGATACGTTGTCCCAGATAGGTTTCATCTAGCTGAACTTGCAACGATAAACGTGTTGCAGTTGTATCAGAAGTATGGTTATCTGCATCCTCAGAATCTTCAAGTAAATTGAAGTCGGTTTCAGAGAAGTTTGTGTTTGAAGATTGTGCTGAAGTCATTTGATCATTGAGATAAAAGTGGTTTAATAGCGCAATTGTAGCTCATTGCCCAACATAACAGAGGAGTTTTTATGTCGCTACCACGTTATAAAATTACGATGCTTGCCTTATCTTTAGGCGTAGCGTCTGCATTTGTGGGCTGTAGCAGCAATCCAAGTAAAAAAGAAGTGGTCGATACTGGCCCTCAATCTAGTGAACAAGCTTACTTCGAAAAGGCCCAAAAGTCGCTTGACCGTGGTCAATATCTTGATGCGACCAAGTCTTTAGAGGCAATCGATACTTATTATCCGACTGGACAATACGCTCAACAAGCACAACTTGAACTTCTATATTCGAAATTTAAACAAAAAGATTATGAAGGCACCATTGCCTTAGCAGAACGTTTTATTCGTTTAAATCCTCAACATCCAAATGTGGATTATGCTTATTATGTTCGTGCTGTTGCCAATATGGAGCAAAACTACGACAGTTTGATGCGTTATACCTCTTTGCAACAGTCACATCGTGATGTGAGTTATTTAAAAGTTGCGTATCAAAACTTTGTTGATTTAATTCGTCGTTTCCCAAGTAGCCAATATTCTGTTGATGCTGCTCAGCGTATGAAATTCATTGGGCAAGAACTTGCTGAAAATGAAATGACTGCCGCTCGCTTCAACGTTAAGCGTAAAGCTTGGATCGCCGCTGCAGAACGTTCGCAATGGGTGATTGAACACTATCCACAAACACCTCAAATTCCAGAAGCTTTAGCCACTTTGGCATATAGCTATGACAAGTTAGGTGATAAAGCTACTTCGCAACAATATATTGAAGTTTTAAAACTTAATTATCCAAGCTTGGTGAAAAAAGACGGCACAGTTAACATGCGTGCTGCTCGTAAAGAAGGTAACTGGATCAACCGTGCAACTTTAGGTATTTTCGGTCGTGAATCGACTGCTGCAACGCCAGAGAGCACAACTGAAGCAGAAGCTCCAAAACGTGGTTTCCTCAACCGTGTTAGTTTTGGTTTAATTGGTAATTCAGATAAAGAAGAAACTAAAGCACCAGAACAAACACCTGTTGAAGCTCCTAAGTCTGAACGTAGTTGGACAAACCGTTTAAGCTTCGGTTTATTAGACAAACCTGAGTCACAAGCAGCAGAAAATACAACTGTTGCACCAGCTGTAACCTCTACTGAAGCTTCAACTGATGTTCAATCAGATGAGGCAACACAAGGTGCGGATGACGCTGCTCAATAAGTTTAAGCTTTAAAAAACATCAACAAACAGGCAAGTGATATCACTTGCCTGTTTGTTTTTATAAAATATTAAAATATTTATTGGGCATATCTCGATTCATCATGTCAGAATATTCTGACTTACTGTCTCATCAAGTTTTAATACGGTTATCTGAATTATGGCAATTCCACAACATACGATTGATCAAATTCTAGATCGCACAGATATTGTCGATCTGATTGGTCAGCGTGTGAAATTGAAAAAAACCGGACGTACATATTCCGGCTGTTGCCCTTTTCATCAAGAAAAAACGCCATCATTCCATGTCTACCGTGACAAACAGTATTATCACTGCTTTGGTTGTCAGGCTAACGGAAATGCAATCCGTTTTCTTATGGATATTGATAACCGAAACTTTATTGAGGTAATGAAAGAATTATCGAGCAGTACTGGAATTGAATTACCCAAAGATAATACTGAGAATAAAAAACTATCTTATACCCGTCAGGTTACAAAGCCACCTGTTACTAAAACAAATACGGCTGAGCCTGTAACTTCACAGCAGCCATCAGATGAAAGCTACAACACGCTTGAACCCGTATTTTTTGATGACCCTTTTGCTCAGTTCGAACAGCCGTTTAGCTTTGATGAACCAGTTCAAGAAGGTAATTTATATGACTTACTGGAAAATGTTGCTCAGTTCTATGAACAACAATTACCTCATAGTCAAAAGGCAAAAAATTACTTTAAACAGCGTGGACTAACCAATCAGACTATTCAATTTTGGCGCTTAGGCTATGCTCCAGAAGACTGGCAACACCTAGAAAAAGCTTTTCCTTATGATATTGACGGCTTAAAACAACTTGGACTTATCCGCTCGAGCGATAATGGCCGTGATTTTGACCTATTACGTGACCGCGTTATTTTCCCAATTCGCGACCCGAAAGGCCGAGTGGTTGGCTTTGGTGGGCGTGCATTAAATGATGAAATCAAGCCCAAATATATTAACTCGCCAGATTCAGAAGTCTTTCATAAAAATCAGCTACTTTACGGACTTTATGAAGGTAGAAAACTTAAATCTAGCGATTGGTTAATGGTTGAAGGCTATATGGATGTCATTGCGCTTCAGCAATATGGCATTACAGGAGCTGTAGCAACCTTAGGGACTGCAAGTAATACTGAACACCTTAATATTTTATTTAAACAAAATAGTCGTATTACCATTGCTTTTGATGGTGATGCTGCTGGTCAAAAAGCAGCACGCAGAACTTTAGAAATTGCTTTACCCCTTCTCAATGATGGTCGTGAACTTAAATTTTTTGTTCTACCCAATGATCACGATCCAGACTCTCTCATCCGTCGAGAAGGACTCGAAAATTTTCAAAAACTATTACAACAAGCCCCTCTTTTGTCCGATTTCGTGTTTGCGCACTTAACAGGTCAACACGATATCAGTACGCCTGAAGGGAAAAGCTTAGTCATGGGTGAACTCAGAGAACTCACCGAGTTATTACCAAAACAAGGTTCTTTCCGTTACTTACTTACTCAATCTTTCCGTGAAAAACTCGGACTAGGTAAACGTTTTACCCCACAAATCAGCCACGATGCCTCGCTCTCATTTAACATCCATACTAAAGATGAAGACTTTGCGATTGCAATTTTAATGCATCATCCTTTTCTTTATATTCATTTTGAAGGATTACGGGCTTATATTCACCAAGATGAATTATTAGCCAAAGTACTGGCAATCTTAAATCGTATTTTTGATGATTTACCGGATGATCAAGAGTTGGCAACTTATTATGTGCTTGGTGCTTGTAGTAGTTACTGTCATGAAATCGCCGATATTATGCAAAGAACCAATATTCAAGCACTAACACAGGCACCTGAAGTAGCTGACAAGTTAGCTAAAGAATATTCATTAAGTTTGCAAGAAAGATATTTACGTCAGAAGCTGAAATCACCGATTTCTTTAATTGAATCAAGAAATCTAAGACAACAATTGAATGAATTAACAAAACAAATTAGCTTAAAGTTGTTGTCTTAATGTTTTGGCTTACGCTCATGATCAAATACATCCTGTAAATGCTGTTGTAACCATTCAAAATAATCAGGATTTTCTGCTTTAGCAGCTTCACGTAACAAGATAGATGTGGGATGCATAAGTTTTTGCGTCAAACGGTGAGCAAATTGCTGTAACACCTGTTCGGCATTCTCACCATGATGCAAAGCTTCTAACGCATGTGTAAGCTCTTGTTGACTAATCTCTTCACTGTGCTGGCGGTAAGCATGAATTGTACTACCCGCCTCTTTAACCTTTTGATGCGTAATAAGCTGAGTAGCTAATTGATTAACCATGACCTCTGCTTCAACAGCCGCCTGACGACGTTGAGCAAGGTTTTCATCAATCACACTTTGTAAATCATCGACACCATATAAATAGACCCCATCAAGTGCTTCAACTTTAGGATCTATATCACGTGGTACCGCTAAATCAACCATTAACATTTGTTGGTAGCGGCGTTTTTTTAATGCAGCCTTAACATCAGAATAAGCAATAACTTGATATAAACTTCCAGTACAGCTCGACACGACATCAGCACGATATAAATTCTCTGCTAATGCTGAAAACTCAATGATTTCAACTTCAACCTGTTGTGCAATCTCCTGAGCCAGCTGGTCAGCACGCTCACGGCTACGATTACAAATAATAATCTTCGCGACACCCATTTCAGCCAAATGCTTAGCAACCAAGCTATTCATTTCACCTGCAGCAACAACCATTACGGTAAGCTTTTCAGGCTTACTAAAAACTTGTAAAGCAAGTTGTGCAACAGCATACCCCATCGAAACAGCATGACTACCGACCGCTGTTTCGGAACGTACACGTTTAGCTGCATAGAAAGCGTATTCAAAAACACTATTTAATTCAGGAGAGACCGTTTGAGCTTCTTTAGACAATGCTAAAGCACTTTTAACCTGCCCTAAAATTTGCGGCTCACCAAGCATGAGAGAATCTAGACCACTCGCCACTCGCATTAAATGTGTAATCGCCTGCGTATTCTCGTAACGATAAACATGATGAATTAACTGCTTTACATCAATATTATTGGCATCAGCTAACCATTTTAGAAGGCTTTCGGCGTTTTCTGCCATGGCATAAACTTCTGTACGGTTACAGGTCGAGACGACCACCAAATCCTTTAAGTTTTGGTGATGGCGTTGTTCGGCAAGCAAGCGACTTAATCGCTCTGCATTGAAAGCAATTTGTTCGCGGAGTTCTACAGAAGCTGTTTGATGGTTGACACCCAATGCAAAGAAAGACATATCAGATCATCATTTCGCTAAATTTATGCTATTGTGCAACATCGGTGTCATAAAAAGCATTACTTTGGATCAATAAAAATTGCGTCAAATGAATAGCCGTATTAATTTTAACGGTGCTTCGATAAGACAGTATTCTACCACATTCTTGTTGTTAGGTAGCATGTCCTCGTATGTCTATGCACGTCCTGTGCAAGAGACCTATGCCGTGCATTCATTTGATCAGGCCCTAGAGCAAACAATGGTCGCTGAATTTGCTCTAGCTTATGACGATATTCCAAACGCTTTGCATAATTACACAGTGCTCGCAATTAAAAGCAACTCTACATCAATTAAGCAGAGAGCTTTAGACGTTGCACTTGAATATAATGATTTACAAGCTGCGTTAAATATTGCTACTCATTGGGTAGCTCAAGAGCCTAAAGATGTACCAGCTTTATTTTATTTGTCACACATTGCTTTAAAAACGCACGAATATCAGCTTGCTGCTGAGACATTAGATAAAATTTTAAAGATAGATCCCACTGCCGATTTAGAACAAATTTTAGCTAGCATTGCTCCAGAAAATGCGCAAGATCGAGAAGTACTATTAACAGCTTTACGTTCTAGCGCAGAAAAAGACAATCCTTCTATTTTGGCACTCATCGCCAATTTAGAAGCTCAAAATGGCCAATTACAAACTGCGCTAACCAACATTAACAAAGCATTACGTCGACGTCCTAAAGTAACGAGTTTTATTTTAATGAAAGCAAACTTACTTATTGCTCTCAGCGATCAAGAAGGTGCGCTTAAATGGTATGCAAAGTCGAGTCGTAAGAATAAGAAAAATTTAGATATTCGATTAGCGGAAATCCGCTATCTCATACAAATTAACCAATCTCAGCTTGCGTTAGAAAAACTTGAAAAAATTATAGAAACTAACCCTAAAGCTGAAGAAGCCTTATTCATTGCAGGCTTAACGAGTATTGATTTAAAACAATATGACAAAGCAGAACAATATCTTGTTGACCTAAGAAACTCGGCTAAATACCAAAATGAAGCATATTACTACTTAGCCATTAATGCAGAGCGTAAACAGCATTATGAAACTGCAAAAGCTTACTATCGTTTAGTTGATGGCAGTTTATATGTGGTATCTAGACGAAACTTGATCGCAATATATGATAAACAAGAAAACTTACACGATGCTTTACGGTTCCTTACTCAAGAACGAGTAAATTATCCTCAACATGCAAGTTTCTTATATCAAGCCCAAGCTGAAATCTTAAAGAAAATGGGTAATAAAAAAGCTGCACTAAATCTATTAGATGAAGCAATTAAAAACCTACCCGACGACCCAGAACTGATTTATGCGGAAGTTTTATTACTTGATCCATATACGGATCGTGACAAGCTGGACAAAACATTAAAACAATTATTACAACTTGAGCCCAACAGCCCAACGTATCTAAATGCATATGCTTATACACTGGCACTGCAAAACCGTCGTTTAAAAGAAGCACGTCAGTATGCAGAGCAAGCTTTAGAATATGCGCCTGAACAGGCCTCAATTCTTGATACGCTAGGTTATATTGCATTTTTACAGAACGATTATGAAGCTGCGGCGGAAGCCTTAGGCAAAGCCTATGAACTTAGCCATAATATAAATATTGGCGTTCGTTATGCTAAAGCTTTGTATATGCAAGGGTCACTCACGCAATTTAGCGCAGTGTTACAACAACTGAAACAAAAACATGCCAATGATCCACAATTACAACAGCTTGATGCGTTAATTTTACCTACATCTGCAAAAAAGAGTTAAATATATGAGCAAATTTGCCCAACTGTGCACAGCGATTTGTGGATCAAGTGCATTATTTCTAACCGGTTGTCAGCATTTTACTCAACCCAAGCCAGCGGTTACCCAACAAGTTCAAGATGAAAAGCACTTTAATTTGCAAGGTAAGATTGGAGTTCGTACACCACAACAAACCGGTAGTGCTTTTTTTACTTGGCTTCAACAGCAAGATAATTTTGATATCGAGTTAAGCGGCATTTTAGGCGTTGGAAAAACCCAAATTCAGGGTAAACCAGGCGAAGTAACTTTAAACAGTTCTAAAACAGGACTTATTAGCGCTGCCTCTCCAGAAGAACTTTTAGAACGTGCAACGGGTTGGCAAGCCCCTATTACACACTTAACGAGCTGGATTTTAGCAAAACCAGCAACGCTAAATGCTCAAATTACGAAAGACGCTGCAAATCGAGTGAGCCAACTCATTGAAGATGGCTGGACGGTTAATTTCAGTTACGATGGTGAACAAACTTTGCCAAACAAACTGGTTTTAAAGCAAGCTCTTGCTGAAGATAAAGAAAACCGTATTACAATGGTCATCCAAAACCGCTAAGTCTAATTATATAAATCTATGATTCGAGTTCCTTCCCCTGCTAAGCTCAACCTGTTTTTACATATTACAGGCCGACGCGAAAATGGTTACCATGAGCTACAAACCATTTTCCAACTTATTGATTTATATGACTGGATGACATTTACCCTGACTTCAAATGAAGAAATCAAAATTGATGGGTTAAGTGAAATTCGTCCTGAAGAAAATTTGATTTATCGGGCAGCGCAAATACTAAAGCCACATGCAAAAAAGTTTTGTGGTGTACACATCAAAATTGAAAAAAATATTCCAATGGGCGCAGGTCTAGGCGGTGGTTCTTCCAATGCCGCCACCACGCTTATTGTGTTAAATCAATTATGGGAATGTGGTCTGGAGCAAGAACAACTTGCGGACTACGGTGTTAAGCTCGGTGCCGATGTTCCTATTTTTATTTATGGTAAAAACGCATGGGCCGAAGGCATCGGTGAACATTTATCATTCATAGACTTAGATCAAAAACAGTTCATTATTTTAAAACCTGATTGTTTTATCAGCACTCAATTGCTTTTTTCACAAAAAACATTGACAAGAGACTCTAAGACCACTAAATTTTGCGCCTATCAGTTAGAGCCTTCTAATTTTGGAAATAACTTTGAGCCACTGGCTCGACAGTTATACCCTAAAGTAGAAGAAGCAATGCAATATTTAGATCAGTTTGGTCAAGCAAAGCTTACAGGTACAGGTGCTTGTGTTTTTACTGAAGTAACAAATGAAATGAATATTGACGAAATTCTTAACCATTCACCATGTAAATCTTACTTGGTAAATAGTTTAAAAGAATCTCCTCTTAATCATTTTAAAGTTACACGTTAGGGGCGTCGCCAAGTGGTAAGGCACCGGGTTTTGATCTCGGCATCCGTTGGTTCGAATCCAGCCGCCCCTGCCAACCTCACCTGTAATGATGATTATATTAGGGGCGTCGCCAAGTGGTAAGGCACCGGGTTTTGATCTCGGCATCCGTTGGT
>NZ_JBQENP010000007.1:33462-199810 GCF_052044755.1 Acinetobacter sp. 22512
AGGCACCGGGTTTTGATCTCGGCATCCGTTGGTTCGAATCCAGCCGCCCCTGCCATCTATTTCATTACATACCAACCGCCAAGGGTGCTTCATGCCCAATCTTGTCGTTTTTAGTGGAAATGCTCATCCACAGTTCGCTCAAAAAGTCGTAAGTCACTTACATATCCCTCTAGGTGCTGCATCAGTCGGTCACTTTTCTGATGGAGAAATTTCAGTAGAAATTACTGAAAATGTTCGTGGTAAAGACGTATTTATCGTTCAGCCTACTTGTGCCCCTACCAATGATAACCTTATGGAAATCTTGGTTATGGCAGATGCTTTGCGTCGTGCAAGTGCTGGTCGTATTACCGCTGTTATCCCTTATTTTGGTTATGCTCGCCAAGACCGTCGTCCACGTTCTGCACGTGTGCCGATTACAGCTAAAGTTGTTGCAGACATGCTTACCACTGTTGGTATTGACCGTGTCGTGATGATCGACTTACATGCTGACCAAATTCAAGGTTTCTTCGATATTCCAGTCGATAACATCTACGGTACTCCTGCTTTGCTTGCTGACTTACGTCAACAACAACATGACAACCTTATGGTGGTTTCTCCTGACGTTGGTGGTGTAGTACGTGCTCGTGCTGTTGCCAAACAGATGGGTGACATCGATTTAGCAATTATTGATAAACGTCGTCAAAAAGCCAATGAGTCGCAAGTTATGCACTTAATTGGTGACGTAAAAGATCGTGATTGCGTTATCGTAGACGATATGGTTGATACTGCTGGTACATTGTGTAAAGCAGCTGATGCGCTTAAGCAATTTGGTGCACGTCGTGTAGTTGCATACGCAACTCACCCTGTACTATCAGGTAAGGCTATTGAAAACTTACGTAATTCAGTTATTGATGAACTGGTTGTGACTGATACCATTCCTCTTTCTGAAGAAGCATTGACCTTAGGCAAGATCCGTCAGGTTTCTGTTGCTAGCATGGTTGCTGAAACGATTCGTCGTATTAATAACGAAGAGTCTATCAGTGCAATGTTCGATAGTTTATAATATTGCAGCTTTTTATAAACCCTAGCCTTGGCTGGGGTTTTCTATCACTAAACTGGTCGCAAGTTTAGTCTTTTAAACTTTAATGAGGATTTACTCATGGCAAACTTCGTATTAAACGCTCAAGCGCGTGCTGAAGACAAACAAGGGAAAGGTGCGAGCCGCCGCCTTCGTCGCGAAGCTTTAATTCCAGCTATCATTTATGGTGGCAACGCTGAGCCTGTAACTGTTACTTTAGAACTTCGTGAGCTTGTAAAAGCTTTAGAAAGCAATGCTTTCTTTGAAGAAGTTGTAGAAATCAAAGTGGGCGACAAAGTTGAAAACGTTAAAATCCAAGCGTTACAACGTCACCCATCTAAAAACACTCCTATGCACGCTGACTTCAAACGCGCATAAGTGTTTAAAGGCGTAGATTAGTGTCAAATATTTCGCTAATTGTTGGTTTGGGCAATCCTGGTTCAGAATATGCCCAAACCCGCCATAATGCAGGTTTTTGGTTCATTGAACAGCTTGCTGACAAATATGGCATTACATTAAAAAATGATCCGAAATTTCACGGAATCAGTGGACGTGGTAATATAGAAGGACACGATGTCCGTCTACTTCTACCCACTACATTTATGAACCGTTCTGGACAAAGTGTAGTTCCATTTGCAAAATTTTATCAAATTGCTCCCGAAGCAATTTTGATTGCTCATGATGAACTTGATATGAGCCCAGGTGTAATTCGTCTTAAAACAGGCGGTGGACACGGTGGTCATAACGGTTTACGTGACATTGTCCCTCATATTGGTCCAAATTTTCACCGTTTACGTATTGGTATCGGACATCCTGGCTCGAAAGAGAAAGTTTCAGGTCACGTACTTGGAAAAGCGCCAAGTAGTGAACAAAGTCTGATGGATGCTGCAATTGATCATGCCCTTTCTAAAGTGAAGCTACTTGTTCAAGGACAAGTTCCACAGGCCATGAATCAAATTAATGCATATAAACCCACTTAAATTGTTGAACAATCATGCTTGCTATCTTGCTTTTTTAGGAGCAAAATGCGCATCAGCCACTTTGCCAACCGCAAAAGCTAAAGATTTCACCATAAGATCTACCTCTTAGGTCTACTCAGGAGACGCTAGCCATGCTATCTCGTTTATTAAAATGCAAAATTCACCGTGCAGTTGTAACCCATGCTGAACTTCACTATGAAGGTTCTTGTGCAATTGATGGCGTATTGATGGACTTAGCTGGTATTCGTGAATATGAAGAAATTCATGTTTGGAATGTAACCAATGGCAAACGCTTCACAACTTATGCGATTCGTGGTGAAGATAACTCTGGAATTATTTCAGTAAACGGCGGTGCTGCACATCAAGCAGACGTTGGCGATTTAGTAATTATTGCTACATTTGGTGATTTTACTGAAGCTGAAGCAAATATTCATAAACCACGTTTGGTATATGCTAATCCAAATAATACAGTCAACCACACAGCGAATTGCATTCCTGTTCAAGTTGCCTAATTTATTTTAAGAATAAAAAGCCCGCATTGACGGGCTTTTATTATTTTATAAATCCTTAATAGTTCCTTCCCACCAGTTCTTTTGTTTTTCACAATTTAATGGTTGAAGCTGCTCTCCTCGTAATTCGAACAATATCACCTCTCCTTCAGGATTTACCTTAAATTCAGCATATTTGGCTTTTTCATAACATTGAGCCAAGCCTTCTGCAAACAAGAAACTGCGAGAGGCAGGATATAAAGCCTGCAAACGATTTTCAGGATTTTTTAAAATTAACCTCTGCCCAGCAAATGAATTATTAATATCTAAAATGGTACGAACTACGCGATTTTGTGAATCCAAAATAACTTTTGCGGGAACGGAAGAGCGATTAAAAATCACCTGTTCCAGAGCCTCACCTTCACTTCCTGCAAGAGCTTTAAGAGATTGTAAATGTAATTCATAAGCCAGTGCCATATAGTCACCTTGTAAAATTGAACGAGGGTCAACTGGCTTAAGCTCAATAAAAATACTTTTACTATGGTGCAAATGCCATTCATTTTTCGCCACTAAACCTGCAAAAAATAATATGGTGGCTAATGCAAGAATAAGAGAAAAATACTTTTTCATTCTTTCTCTCCTTTAACAAGATCATTTTTATTTTCACGTTGAAGTAACCAAGACAGAGCCAATAAAACAATACCCGAAATAAAAATAGATGCACTCTTAGCTAGAAAAGTTATTTGTAGGTTGTAATAGAGCTGCCAGAACACAAAAACGAATACAGTTAAGCTCACTCCATACACAATATAATCTTTCTTTTTTAATGCCCACGTTAAAATAATAAGCAGGATGAAAATTTCAAAATATCCCAACACAATAAGTAACACACCAAATATTAAAAAGGCGAAAAAAGTGAGTGCCTTAAGTTGTCGATATAAATGAAGAACACTAAAGCAAAGTAACCAGACAACAGGTAGCAAATATAAAACCCATAACTGCTGATCTATCGAATTTTCTGGTACCAACCCCATAAAAGTATTGAAAAAAGAAGCTACAAGAATTACGACCAGCACGCATAAAAAAATACTACGCTCGTATAGGGCTATTGATTCTCTCTTAGGTAAGAGCACCAAACTAAAAACCAAGTAACTGAGCAAAGTTAAATTTAAATAAGTCTGAGTAGAATGTATTGACCACAATGAATGGTCCAGTTGTAGCAAATAGATAAAAGCTATGCCATACGTAGCAAGCATTTGAATTAAAATGAAGAACCAATGAGGTTTAAGAAAATAACTAATACATAGAATAAAAATCTGTGCAATTAAAACCCATAGAATTTGATCTGTTTCTGAACCAAGATGAAATAAGAAAGCGGTCTGCCCACTGATAAATAAACAATAGGCAAATTGCCGAAAGAAATAGCTTTGTGATTTCTTTAAAAGAATAAACGCCGATCCAACAAAAACAATTCCAATAACTAAAGAAATAGCTTCCCAAAACACCAGCGTAAAAGCTGCAAGTGCCAAGCCAGCAAGCCAAGCACCAATTGCCAATGGAATGATATAAAAGCGGCTTTGACGAAAAATTTTTATTAAAAGATAGCTAATCAGCGCAAACCAAATAAAAATAATGCCTGCAGTCAATAAAAATATGAACTCATTAGAGTCTTTAAATAGGTTATTAATCCCATCTACAAGCCATATGGTTGCGGTCACGCCCAGAACAGCAGCCATTAAACTGGCACATAACTGATCATCTTTTTTGAAGAAATAATAAAAAGCGATTATTCCTGAAAAGAAAGCAGAAATTAGATAAGCAATATTCTCATTCGATAAATATTGAATCATTCCAATAATCGAAATAACGGCGAACCAAGCGATAAAGACAAATCGTAAAGCACGATATTTCTTTATACACACCCAAAATTCAATAAGGCTTAATAAATTCAGAGCAAATAGATATACATAAGGAAATTTTTCTGACCAGAAAGTCTGTTTAAAAAATAAAAAAAGTGTAAGTTGGCTGGTAATACAAATTAAAGCAAAGATTCCAATATTTGGTCGATATAACCACGGCAGTATAAGCAATGTCCAAATTAAAAAAAGCAAATAACTGTCCGCACCTGTTTGATAAACCTGTCCAATAACGGCCAAGCTTAAGCCTATCATCAAACCACAAACGCTATGTAAGGTCTGCCTAACCCCATCACTTAAAGTATCTTTTGTGCTGAACCATGCTGACACAAGTAATATAACGGGCGGGATAGCGAGTTGAATACTGTTTGGAAGCATAAACCAGTTGGCAGCAATTAAATAAAGGATACTTACTGCCATAAATACATAACTGAAAATATGGAGATGCTGAATAAATGAGCTATTGGTTAGAGGATAATAGTCTCTTATCTGCATGAAACACCTATTTTATTTATAATTTTCTATAAAAAACATAGCATTCCATTTTCATATGAACAAGTAAGCTCTTGTTAAAAAGCCTATTTCGATTTATGAAAATGCTTATTCATAAAGAAACTTAGCATTCTATAAAAGCATCTAGCCAATTCTATCAAGCGCGCTATAATAAAACCCATCGCTTCAGGGCGGGGTGCAATTCCCCACCGGTGGTAAAGTTAATTTTTATAAATAGATTAACAAGCCCACGAGCTTAAATTGTGTAATTTGAGCAGATTTGGTGAAACTCCAAAGCCGACGGTATAGTCCGGATGAAAGAAGACGACGAACTGGGATAAATCCGTTTTATTTCAGTGCCAGCCTGTTTTTACATCAGTCCTGAAATGTTCAACCGTATTTTTACGAGAGCGTTTCATTATGTCTAGCTTAATTCAACCAGAACTTTTTTTCTCAGCTCTCTCTCCTGCTGAGCAACGCATTCAGCAAGCATTAGAAGATATCCGTCAAGGCAAGCCTGTCTTGGTTATGGACGACTTTGATCGCGAAAATGAAGCAGATTTAATTGTTGCAGCCGAAACTTTAACGGTAGAAACAATGGCACGCATGATTCGTGATGGCTCGGGTATCGTATGTTTATGCCTTACAGAAGAGCTAGCAGACCATCTAGAACTACCACCAATGGTTTCTCAAAACTCGAGCCAGTTTCATACCGCTTTTACAGTGACTATTGAGGCAGCTCAAGGCGTTACCACTGGTGTTTCTGCTAAGGACCGTGTAACAACCATTCAAACTGCTATTAAAGATGGTGCTGTTGCAAGTGACTTAAATCGTCCGGGTCACGTTTTCCCATTACGTGCACGTAATGGTGGAGTCCTTACTCGTCGAGGTCATACCGAGGGAACAATTGATCTAGCAAGATTAGCTGGTTTAAAACCTGCTGGTGTGTTATGTGAATTAACCAATCCAGATGGCACGATGGCATCAGGCATTCAAGTTTTAGCATATGCTCAAACTCATCACTTAACGGTGATTACGATTGAAGAACTTGTTCAATACCGCCAACAACACAGCATTTAAACAAAAAAGGTTTGGCTTTAGATCAAAGCCAAACCTTCAAATTAAAATTTAATAAATAATATTTAAGAAACTTTCTTTTGTGCTGCCAGTTCTTCAACGTAGTCCAAAAGCTCAGAAAATTGCTTAATCATTGCTTTTGGCTGTGCTTGAGCAAGTTCCTCTGCTGTTCCGTAACCATAAGTCACCGCTACCGCCTCAATACCGTTATGACGAGCACCCAAAACGTCATATTGACGGTCACCGACCATCAAGCATTCTTCTGGGTTTAATTGCTCATGCTCAAGAATATAATGGATAAGATCAGCTTTATTTGTGCGCTCACCCGTTAACTCACTCCCATAGATATGTACAAAGTATTGACTTAATTCAAAATGGTCCAAGATACGTTTTGCATAAATCGTTGGTTTAGCAGTTGCGACAAATAAACGATATCCTTCTTTTTTTAAAGCGCTAAGCGTTTTGGCAACAGATGGATACACTTCATTTTCGAACAGGCCAACCACCGAAAAACGCTCGCGATAAGCAAGTAAAGCTTGTTCAGCTAAAGCATCATCTTGAGTAGCTAATAATTTTGCGAGTGATGGCTTTAATGGTGGGCCAATTGTCCAATCAATATCTAAATCAGCAGCCAATGGATAGCCTAATTTCTCCATTGCATAGCGAATTGAAGTATGGATTCCAACTTTTGGGTCTGTTAAGGTTCCATCCAAATCAATCAAAATATGTTTTATAGCCATTCAATCACTAACCCAGTAAAGTATTTAATTCAATTGGTCGAGAGTTTAATCAAACTCTCTTATACTAACGTAAATTTAAATTGAAAAGGAAATAACCGTGCGTCCAACCGTACTTTGTTTCTCGGGTTTAGACCCTTCAGGTGGTGCAGGTTTACAAGCCGATATCGAAGCAATTGGACAAAGTGGTGCCCATGCAGCAATTGCATGTACTGCCCTCACAATTCAAAACTCACAACAAGTATTTGGCTTCGAAGCAACCTCAAAAGAACTCTTATTAGCACAAGCAAATGCAGTTGTAGGTGACTTACCCATTAAATGTGTTAAGTCAGGCATGCTTGGCACGACAGATAATATTGCGGCACTAGCTGAATTTTTACGTGCTCATCCTGACTATCAATATGTACTTGATCCTGTTTTAGTCGCAAACAGTGGCGGCTCTTTAGGTGATCAGGCAACTCTCGTTAAAGCGTTCGTTGAACTTATTCCTCTAGCCACAATTATTACTCCAAATACCGTTGAATTACGTGCTCTAACAGGTATTACTGATTTAGATCAAGCCACTCAAAAGCTTTTTGAAATGGGTGCTAAAGCTGTTCTAGTGAAAGGTGGACATGAAGATACACCAGATCATATTAAAAATAGTTTATACATAAATGGTGAACTAGCAGCGAGTAGTAGCTGTCCTCGCCTTGAAGGTGAATATCACGGCTCAGGTTGTTCTTTAGCTAGCTTTATCGCTGGCCGTTTAGCTTTAGGTGATTCTTTAAAAATTGCAGTACAGCATGCTGAAACATGGTTATTCGGTGTTTTAAAAAATGCAGACACCCCTGTACCAAACGGACAAAAGATTCCAAAGCGTTTTTAAAAGCACAAAAAAGGCGCTTAAAGCGCCTTTTTTATTAATCTTAATTATTGAGGAATACGTAAAACTTGCCCCGGGAAAATCTCATCAGGATCTTTTAACATTGGTTTATTTGCTTCAAAGATTTTTGGATATTGATTTGCATCACCGTAAACTTCTTTCGCAATTTTTGAAAGGTTATCACCAGATTTCACTGTATAAAATTTACTTTCTGGTTCAGGAGTTGCCACTGTCATCTGGTCATCTACTTGAGCCACATGATCAATGTTTCCAACAATAAGAATAATTTTCTCTTTATCTGCTTGGCTTTTTACCTGCCCTTTAATAATTGCAGTATCAGTAGTACCGTTATAGGTTACAGATAAGCCTTCTACCCCTAAGCCCAAACTTTTAATTAAACCTAATAATTTATTTGCAACTTCTTGTGCAGAAGGTTCTGCTGGTGTTGCTGGAGCTGGTTGTGGTTCTGCTGGTGCGGTATTTTTTTTGCCAATACCTTTTACAAAATCAAAAAGACCCATCTTTTAGTCCTCATATTATTGTTTATAGTAAAGTCATTAAACTGACCTTTATTGTTATACTTCAAAAAAGTTATACCTCTGCTATCAATTGAGGTTGATCTTGTAAAAATATGTATCTCTTAAATTTTTTCTAAAATAAAAAAAGCCACCTTACGGTGGCCTTCTTTTTATTCAGCAATATGCGAATTAACCAAGTTTTTTAGTTACATAGTCAATTGCAGATTGAACTGTAGTGATTTCGTTAGAATCTTCATCAGGGATAGTGATGTCGAAGTCATTTTCGAAAGACATAACAAGTTCAACTAAATCTAAAGAGTCAGCACCTAAGTCATCCATAAAAGATGCTTCGTTTTTAATCTCTTCAGCTTTAAGACCAAGTTGTTCTGCAACCGCTTGTTTAACGCGTTGTTCGATATCGCTCACAGGAATTCTCCTCATTGCTTGTGGCGTTTAATTTGCCACTAGTTTAATTGAATATAAAAATTTTTAAAAGTTTATACATCGGCGTTAGGCCATGTATAAACCACCATTTACATGTAATACCGTACCGGTAATGTAACCTGCTTTATCACTTGCAAGGAAACTCACCGCATTTGCGATATCTTGTGGCTCACCTAAGCGATTTAAAGCCACTTGATCACTCATTTTTTTGCGAATGTCTTCACTAAGTGCATCTGTCATTTCTGTTGCAATAAAGCCTGGCGCCACACTGTTTACAGTAATTTGGCGGCTACCCATCTCTTTTGCAAGGCTACGGCTGAATGCTTCAATACCTGCTTTAGCAGCAGAATAGTTCGCTTGGCCTGGGTTTGCAAAATGAGCTACAACAGAACTGATATTAATAATTCGACCAAAACGCGCCTTCGTCATACCCTTAAGCACACGTTTAGATAAACGATAAACTGCTTTAAGGTGAATGTTGAGAATGTCATCCCAATCATCTTCAGACATACGAAGCAACAAATTGTCTTTCGTAATACCTGCATTGTTAACTAGAACAAGTACAGGACCATAGTTCTGTTCAATATGAGAAACGACTGCTTCAATCTCATCGAGATTACGCACGTCGAGCGCCAAACCTGCCCCTTGTTCACCAAAGCTATCACTTAACTTTTGTGCACCAGATTCAGAAGTCGCAGTACCTACAACAAAATAACCGTCTTGAATAAGTTGCTGGGCAATGGCAGCGCCAATACCCCGACTCGCGCCCGTTACTAATGCAACTTTGCGTTCTTGTGTCATGCAATTTTTCCTTCTGCCACTAAAACAGCATTTAGGGCATCTTCCATTTTGCTCTTACTATCAATAGAAAAAGCTTTTTCAATATTTGGTAAACGCTTTGCGAGATTACTCAATACTGTACCTGGACCACACTCAACAATGTACTGAATACCTTGGTCTTGTAGAGACTGCATGGTACGTGTCCATTGTACAGACTGGTACAATTGTGCTGTTAAAGCCTGACGTAATTGAGCAACATCGGTAGCAATTCCCGCGTTGACATTTTGTATTACAGGAATGGTAGGTAGCTCAATGGCAGTTTGTTCCAAAGCTTCTGCAAATTTTTCTGCTGCCGGCTTCATCAATGAACAATGTGATGGAACAGAAACTGGTAAAGCAATTGCTTTAGCAGATTGTTCTTTTGCCAATGCCATAACTTGCTGTACAGATGCAGTACTACCAGCAATCACAACTTGACCTTGTGAATTATAGTTTGCTGCTTCAACTGAACCTTGGCCTGATGCAGATACGCTCTGGCACAATTCAACTACTTTATCATCAGCTAAACCAAGAATAGCAGCCATAGCGCCTTCCCCTTGAGGAACAGCATTTTGCATGAGTTTTCCACGCAAATTAACTAACTTAACTGCATCCGCCAAACTCATTGAACCTGCTGCAACTAAAGCGCTGTATTCACCTAAAGAGTGACCTGCAAGGTATTTAGGAGCTAAACCACCTAAATCTAACCATAAACGCCATAAAGCAATACTGGCAGTTAATAATACAGGTTGGGTATTTTCTGTTTGGTCTAAACCTTCACCACTTTGTGCAATGTGCCAAAGATTAAATCCTAGCGCGTCTGAAGCTTCGGCAAAAGTTTGCCCAACTCCACTAAACTGTTCTGCGAGTTCAGCGAGCATACCAACTTTTTGTGAACCTTGACCTGGAAACACAAATGCAGTTTTTGTGGCTAAAGCTACTTGTTCAAGACGTTTAGCAGACATAAGAAATCCTTTTTGGGTTTTCACTCATTTCTCTGGAGCGGAAATTTAACATTTAATTTGTATATTTATAATTGCGAAAAACAACAAAAAAAGGGAGCTTTCGCTCCCATTTTTTCTATACTTAAGCATCACGCTTAATGCATATCATGCAATTATTCAGCATCAGCTGCTTTAGCGAATAATTGGCGACCACGGTAGAAACCGTCTTTAGTCACGTGGTGACGACGATGAGTTTCACCAGTTGCTTGGTCTACTGTTAATGCATTCTCGGTTAAAGCGTCATGTGAACGGCGCATGTCACGGCGAGAGCGACTTTTACGGTTTTGCTGAACGGCCATGATGGCTCCTTACAAAGATCGAAAAAATGGATCAGAACAAATTCAGTTGTCTTATCTCACAATTATAACACAAATTATGAGTTAAGTTTACCCTTCAAACCTGCCAAAACATCAAACGGATTATCCCGTTTTTCTTCGACAACATTCTGAATGGTAGGTTGATGTTTATGTTCACAAGCATCATGCTTGGGAGATAAAGGCATCAACAATAACAGTTCATCTTCTAGTAATGCGAGTAAGTTAATCGAGGCAGGCGTATCATAATCGCCTTTCGTCGAAGACTCACTTTCACCTAAAACGATGAAATCAGCATCCTCATCCAAGCGCTCTATCAGTGACTCATCATCCACTAATGCAATATGGAAGTCTAAGACAAGAGGCATTTCAACAGGTTCCAAACAACGTTGGCACTCCATTGGAACTTTCGTGTCCATGTGACCGTCCATCCACACAATGCGATGATATGCATCCATTGATAGCTTACAGTCTATGTTGATCAATTGATTATCAATTGATCCAACAGCTTCACGAGCGATACGAGCAAAGCGAGACAAGGGCAGTTGACCTGACCATGTAAAGCCTTGTTCAGCCCATTTAAACGGCTCAATCTGTGCCGGAAAGGTATTTGCTGACATAATTAAGGCGGCAATTCTACAAATTCATCGGTACTCTGTCAAAGATTAAGATACAATTTTGCACTTCTTTAGACAGAACTCGGGGTAAATTAAGCAATGCACCTGTTGCAGCCGCAACCTGAAGTTAACACTTCATTACTCGTTTGCACCCATTCAACTCATCAGAACACTCTTGTACCTGACCTAGTGCAACTCTCACCATGGTCAAGCTCAAAATCGGAGTCTGAGCAAGTTGATTGGCTTATTTTACACTTTAATCACTGGTTTTCCCACCATAATGTGACATTAGTTCGTGGTGATTTTGAACCTGAATATTTTCCAGCGACAAATAAAGAACCAGCCAAGATCCAATTTGCTCACGGTTTCTTTAATAGTGCTTTGCATGAAATTAGTCACTGGTCTATTGCAGGTGAAAAAAGACGTCTATTACCAGATTTAGGTTATTGGTATGCACCTGATGGTCGCACCCAAGAACAGCAAAGTTTATTTGAACAAGTAGAAATTAAGCCACAAGCAATTGAATGGTTATTTGCGCAATCTTTTGGCCGAAAATTTAGAGTTTCACTCGATAACCTTACAGGTGATAGCGGTGATGGCAAACTATTTAAAGATAACGTTTATGCTCAAGTGCAACGTTACTTTTCGGGTGAAGCTAAGTTGCCACGTGATGCAGCATCATTTATTGGTTTTATTTGCCAATGTACACGTTCGGGTACACCTTTACAATTAAATGAATTTAAACGTGAACTCCTTGATTAATTGACAAAAAAGCTACGTTAATTACTTGCCTAGGCCATTTAAAAAGCCTAATAATTATTTTTAACACTGGCGTGATGGAGTCTCTAAAATATGATGCATTTACATGTACATCCTGAAAATCCACAGCAACGCCTCATTGCCCAAGCGGTTGAACGTATCCGAGCAGGAGATGTTGTGGTCTACCCTACCGATGCTGCCTATGCAATTGGGTGTCAAATCGGTAATAAAAATGCCATGGAACGTATTGCACAGATTCGTGGCTTAGGGCCTAAACATCAATATGCCATTATGTGCTGTGACTTATCTGATATTGCAACTTATGCAAAAGTTGATAATGCGACATATCGTTTATTGAAAGCGAATACACCAGCTATTACTACATTCATTTTACCTGCAACAAGTGAAGTTCCTCGTAGATTGATGCACCCTAAAAAGAAAACGATTGGTTTACGTATTCCAAGCAACCCGATTTGTCAGGCTTTATTACAAGAACTTGGTGAGCCGCTACTCACCAGTACATTAATTTTACCGGGTCAAGAAGACCCTCTAGATGACCCTTATGATATTGAAAATCAGTTAGATAAACGAATTGATATATTTATTGACGGTGGTTTTGGTACCTTGACCAGTACAAGTATCGTTGATTTATCGGGCGAACATCCTGAAATTATCCGCCGTGGTGTTGGCGATGTAAGTGCTTTTGAATAAGCACTTACTTTTTTACCAATAGTTTAAAAAAAAGTATTATCACTCAAAAAAATACTCTTTATTTATTTTGGATTTTTTTTACACTTTAGTCGTTAAGTAATTTATTAAAAGACACAATTCATTTAGAATGATTTTCACTATCTGCTGTTCTTCTACTTACAGCTGTCTAGGACTTGAATAACAAGTCTCATGCTTTTGAAAATTCGCGTGGCTTATAATCGTAATGAATCAATCACTTCATCAATCCATGGAAGACGCTCCACACATCCGTGTTTTAGATGAGTGGCATGACAAAATTCCAGAAGATCTCTATATACCTCCAGCTGCATTTGAGATTTTGCTCGAGCGGTTTGAAGGTCCATTAGATTTTTTAATTTATCTGATTCAGAAAAACGGTTTCGATTTAATTCAACTCGATATTGCTCCTATAGCGACTCAATATTTGGCCTATATGGATAGCATGAAATCTTTAAATATCGAGTTGACAGCAGATTATATGGTGATGGCTGCTTTATTGGCTGACTTGAAGTCTCGCCTACTTCTACCAAAACCTACAATTATAAGTATTGAAAAAGATCCTAAGCAGGAGCTTATTGATCGTCTTGAAACCTATCTACGCATTAAGCAAGCAGCTGAGCGTTTAGGTCAAATGCCAATTCTTGAGCGCGATACATTTAGTGCCAATGTAAGCTTGGGACATATCTCTCCTGTTTATGAAGGTTACGATATCTCAGCGCTACATGATGCGTTGTTCTGTGTATTTAATCGCCCCGAACCTATTACCCATGTTGTCGCTCAAGAACCTGTTTTACTCGAAGAACGTATTGCATATATTGAAGAGAAATTAGAGTCTGGTGACGTGTTAAGTTTTAAAGAATTACTCAATCCCCAGCAAGGTCGTATGGGAATGGTTGTTACTTTTATGGCAGTTTTAGAATTGACTCGCCAACAGAAAATTAAAATTATTGCCACTGGTATTGAAGCCCCGTTAGCAATTCAAGGATCTTCAATATGAGTAGTTTTGAACAAAATAATAGTGATTTGTCATTAGCTGACATACATCATGAAGTCTTATTACAACTTGAAGCAATTATCTTTGCCAGTGAAGCGCCTGTTTCAATTGCCCGCTTAAAAGAAGCATTTAACAATCAATATAATAAACAACAGCTTCGTCAGCTCTTGCAACAGCTCGCGCTATTACAACATGGTCGATCTATTGAGCTGATTGAAACAGCACAAGGGTTTCGCTTTCAGGTAAGATCTAAATATCGTAGTATTATTGCGCAAATTTGGCCAGAGCGACCAACAAAACTGTCGCCTTCATTACTAGAAACCCTGGCTGTCATTGCTTATCATCAACCGGTTACCCGAGCTGATATTGAACAAATTCGTGGTGTATCTAATAATAGTCAAATTCTTAGAACACTATTTGACTGGAACTGGATTAAAGAAGCCGGTTTTAGAGATTTACCCGGAAGACCTGCGTTGCTAATTACAACGCCTCAGTTTCTGAATGCTTTTGGTCTAGCCTCTCTAGGCCAATTGCCTCCCCTACAGAACGCCAAGGAAGCCTTTATGGCTCTCGATGCAAATGCACCGAAATCATAAAGAGGTGGACTGTTGATCATTATGTCTAAGGTTGTGCTGTCATGAGTGAAAAATTGCAAAAAGTATTAGCGCGAATCGGATTAGGTTCCCGCCGATATATGGAAGAGGTTATTGCCGCAGGACGCGTGAGTGTAAACGGTCGTGTTGCCCAAGTGGGTGAGCGCATTGAACCAGGCGATGAATTACGCATTGATGGCCGTAAAGTTCAGTTTCAGATTGAAGACGAAATTCGTCGTCGCGTACTGATTTATTATAAGCCTGAGGGTGAAATCTGTTCACGTAATGATCCTGAAAAACGCCCAACCGTATTTGATCATTTACCACAAATTGCCAATGACCGCTGGGTAATGGTAGGTCGTCTGGATATTAACAGTACTGGTTTATTACTATTCACAAATGATGGTGAACTTGCTAACCGCTTAATGCACCCATCTAATGAAATCGAACGTGAATACGCTGTTCGAGTAATGGGTGAAGTAACGCCAAAACTACGCCAAAACATGGTCAACGGAGTAGAGCTCGAAGATGGCCCTGCCAAATTCGAATCATTCTCTGAAATTGGTGGTGAAGGTATTAACCGCTGGTACCAAGTTGTAGTAAAAGAAGGTCGTAACCGCGAAGTACGTCGTATTTTTGAATCGCAAGATCTTAAAGTAAGCCGTTTATTACGTACACGCTACGGCACAGTTATTTTACCGCGCGAATTACGTACTGGTCGTTGGATGGAACTCGACAAAACTGACATCGACAACTTAGCCAAATCGGTTGAGTTAAAACCACGTCAAGGTACAGGTTTATTTGGTATGGCAAAACGCCGTACTGATCGTATGACTGAAAAACCAATGGCTGCGCGTCGTGGCGGATACTTACGTCAACAACGTCGTGATGATGAAAAAGAAACTCCTGTTAACACAGGGAACCAACGTAAATCGACTGGTTTTAACCGCGGTTCGAAGAAATTCTAAGATATTAAAAAGATGTAAAAAAAACCGCTCAAATTTGAGCGGTTTTTTATAGCCGTTTAACTTAATTCATTTTTGCCAGTTCAATCCATTCAGCTTCGGGGAAATGAATAGCTAAGTAATCTTTCAAATAATTTGAAGTATCTTGAGAAATTAATGGATCTTTTGATTCATCTTTTAGATTATAAACCAAGGCATGCAACTTCAGCCCCCGAGACTTAAGTGCTTCAAGACTAAGCAAAGTATGGTTAATACTTCCTAAACGGCCCGATGTTACTAAAATAACGGAAAACTGATGCTGAGCGACATAATCAATGGTAAGCAAACTAGTGGTTAATGGCACCATTAAGCCTCCAGCACCTTCCAACAATACGATTTCAAAACGCTCCGCCAATGTTTTGGTCGCATTTTCAATTTTTTGAAAATCAATTTCTCGGTTATCAAGACGTGTTGCAAGATGAGGTGAAGCAGGATAACTGAAGATTTCAGGCATGGTTAGCTTGTCATGATCTTCTTGAAACCAACCCTGCCCCATAATTTCACGATGCTTTTCAATATCCTCAGAAATATCAGTATTACCTGTCTGAATGAGTTTTTGAGTAATCACTTTTTTACCCTGCTCAGTCCATAATTTTGCTAAGAAACCTGTCGCATAGGTTTTACCAATTTCGGTATCAATCCCACTCACAAAATAGATCTGGCCACTCATTTACTTCATTCTCCGGACAATACAATAAATCGGATGATATGTTAGGGAATATCCTTCGGCATACTTAAACCGATCATAATCTTGATAAAACTGTTGTAAAGTTTGCTTAGTCCAACGATGCTGCGCCGTTGCTGTTACACCTGTTGCTTTTAAATGCTGTAACACGTCTTTAGGTGAATCGAAATAGAGTTGAGTTTCTGATTCTGACAAATGCAAAATCTCAAAACCAGCCTGAATTAAGGCACTATTCCAATTTTCAACTGACCAATAACTTAAACCTTGTCCTGTTAATTCTTTAATCTCTAATAAGTTTTTAGAACCGAATGTTGAGAAGCACAACCAACCTCGCTCAGTTAAAGCCTCATTACAACGTTCGAGCAAATGCGGTAAATCTTGCATCCACTGTAAAGCTGAACCTGAAACAATCATATCCAGCTGCTGAGGGAAATCTAAAGTTTCAATATCCCCAATCAACCATTTTAAATTTTCTTGATGACTAAAGTGCTGCTGCACATCTGCATATAGATCATTCAAAATTAACTCTTCAAACTGAAAAGATGTAGCAAGAAGACGAGTTAAATTGCCAGAACCACAACCAATTTCAAAGACACGCGACATCGTAGCTGGGCAGAACTGCTGAACTAAACCTGTTAAATTTTGGCAAATCTGTTTTTGAACAATTGCATGCTCTGAATAGCTTTGCCCTGCTTTGGCAAAACGCTGGGCAACTAAGTTTTTATTCAAACTCACAGAAAACTCACCAATTCTTCAAGTTCATGTTGCTGCACCATTGACGTTAAAGAAATACGCAAACGCGAACTGTTTTTAGGTACTGTTGGTGGACGCACAGGCATAGCATAAAAACCACTTTCCTGAACGTATTTCGCTTTATCGATCGCAGCCTGACTTTCTCCAACAATGACTGGAATAATATGGCTGGTCGATGGGCTTACATAACCCTTTTGCACAACAGCTTGTTGAAGATATTGGCTAATATTTTTTAAGTGTTCACGTTGAGATTGAGAGACTAATACTTTTTGAAAAATAAAGTTTGCCCATGCCATAACAATCGGAGGCTGTGCAGTACTAAAAATAAGTGGGCGCATTTTATTAATGAGATAATCTTTAATAATTGGATCACAAATAATGTAACCACCGACCGCCGCTAATGCTTTGCCTAATGTACCGACCAGAAAATCAATTTCCTGAATCACATTATATTGTTCAGCACATCCTAAGCCTTGCTGACCACGAACCCCAATTGAATGCGCTTCATCAACATATAACATAGTTTTAGCAAACCGTTTTTTTAGCTGAACTAAAGCGGCTAAATCCGTCTCATCACCGTCCATACTAAAAATACTTTCTGTGACCACAATGATTCTTTCGATCTTGTCATCATCATGATATTTTTGGAGGAGTTGTTCCAAGTGTTGTAAATCGTTATGTCGATAACGCACATACTGAGCGCCAGATAAACGTATACCGTCAATCATACTGGCATGAACTAACTTATCCGCCAATATTAAAGTTTTACTATCAGCAACAGCTGGCAAAATACCAATATTCATATGGTAGCCACTATTAAATAATAGTGCCGCGCGACCACCAAATGCTTGGCTTAGGCTATTTTCTAATTGTTCATATTCATCAAAATTGCCCGTTAATAGACGTGAAGATGATGAACTAAAATAGCTACGCTCGATTGGAAAGCTATCTAAAAACTCTTGACGAAGATTGATATCAGCAGCCAACCCAAGATAATCATTTGAAGCTAAGTTGAGCATCGTTTTATTTTGAATCGTAATAAAACGTCCGTGCTGCACATTTTGGGTAAATTGTCTAAAGTTACCTTGTTGCTTTAACTCATCTAATTCGGCAGAAAAATGATCAAGCAATGACATCTTAATTCGCTCCCTGCATCGTTTGAACAACTTCAACCAATTGTTCGAGCAAATCGCTTAACTCTTGATGCGTGATGACATACGGTGGCATCACATAAACCAATTTTCCAAAAGGACGGATCCAGATTCCACGGTCTACAAATTGTTGCTGTAAGGTTTTCATATCAACATTAAAGGTGAGTTCTACTACACCAATTGCACCCAGCACTCGCACATCGGCAACATAATCAAGCTGACTTAAAGGCGTTAAATATTGGCTAAGCTGTTGTTCAATTCGCTCAATATTAGCCTGCCAATCTTGCTCAATTAATAATTGGGTACTTTTTAAAGCGACCGCGCAAGCAAGTGGATTGGCCATAAAGGTTGGACCGTGCATAAACACCCCAGCCTCACCGCGACTAATGGTTTCTGCAACATGCTTTGTCGTTAAGGTAGCAGATAACGTCATGTAGCCGCCTGTTAGTCCTTTACCTATGCACATAATGTCTGGCTCAACTTGTGCATGTTCCCAAGCAAAAAGCTTACCCGTGCGACCAAAACCAGTCGCAATTTCATCAAAAATTAATAACAGATTATATTGTTCACAAAGTGCTTTCGCCTGACGTAAATATTCAGGATGATAAAAACGCATCCCCCCTGCACCTTGAACAATCGGCTCAATAATCAGTGCAGCAAGGTTTTCATGATTTTGCTGAATAGCTTCTTCTAGCTCGGCAATATCTTCTTGGTTCCACTCTTCATAAAATTTGGTTTGCGGAGCTGCTACAAAAAGACGGTTCGGTAAACTTGTACCAAAAATCTGATGCATACCTGTAACAGGATCACAAACAGACATCGCATTCCATGTATCACCGTGATAACCGGAACGTGTAGTAATAAAATTTGTTTTTTGTGGTTGGCCTTGTGCTGTCCAGAATTGCACAGCCATTTTCAAAGCAACTTCAACGGCTACCGAACCTGAATCTGCATAGAAAATTTTATCGAGACTTGGCGGCGTAATTTTTAAAAGAATTTTTCCAAGTTCAATTGCAGGATCGTGAGTTAAACCACCAAACATGATATGTGACATGTTTTGTAATTGATCTGTCACTGCCTGATTGAGTTCAGGGTGGTTATAGCCGTGAATTGCACACCACCATGACGACATACCATCAATTAAAGTCTTACCATCATCTAGTTCAATCGTTGCCCCATAGGCACGTTTAACTTTAAACGTTGGTAAAGGTTGGGTCATTGAGGTATATGGATGCCAAATATGTTCCAAATCAAAATTATCGGTCATCCTCTATACCCTTTTACAGCAATTAAATCTTTCATTTAGCACATGTTAAACCTGTTAAGAATGAAAGAAAATTGCGAGATCAACCAAAGCTTATTAACTTTGCTGATGAATTGTTAAAAATTGGCAGATTTCTTCAATTGTTCGATCTACTTCTAGGTATGGAAAAGCATGAGTAGCGCCTTCTAATACTTTATAACTCATGTTTTCTGTCGCGATATCCTTGAAATTTTCACTAATTTTGCAAGGAATGACATTATCTTGCTCGGCAAACACATGAAGCTGCGGACCTAGATAGTTTTTTAAGTTATTTACCAAATTTAGTTGCTCAAGCATTTGCAAACCTTCTGATAGCAATTCACTTGAAGGCGGATTTGCTATGTTTTGCATGCTTATCCAATCTTGTTTAGCCTGAGAGGAACCGAGTGTAATTAAATAATAAAAACGCTTTAAAGTGGCTTGCGGGTTTTGTAAAAAAGAAGTCTTAAATTGACTAAACACATCAGCAGGCATAGCAGTCTGCCAATTATCGTTGGTAACAAAACAAGGATTTGAAGCGAGCGTAATTAAAGTTTTAGTTTGCCCTGTTTGTTCATAAAAAGTATTAACCAGTTGAGTTGCTAACTGTCCACCTAAAGACCAACCTATTACTACATCAACCTCAGCAACTAAATCAAGCTGGGCACGATACTTACCATCTAAAATATTAAAAATATTAATAAGTTGTGTTTGATAGCCAGCTTTTTCCAATTGCAATTTAAGGGACTGCAAAGGCTCCACTCCTACTCCCCAACCTGTAATTAATAAAATTTTATTTTGTAACTTCATATGCCTGCTCAAAGCCAATTTTATAAGGATTATATAATAATATCGATTTAAAATATCTTTTAAAATCAATATAAAAATTAAATTTTAGAGCATAAAATTAAGCATTTATAATGTGATAATATTCTGAAATATATTGATAAATAAGACCCGCATTATTCATAGTAAACATACAAAAAATTAATTATCTAAACATTGAAGCCAATCAAAAAACAACATACTCCACACTTCGCCTATAAATCCATTATGCAATGTAATTAATGTTAATACTTATGTTTTTTTATTAAAAAAAATGACTCACCAATTCATTTTAATGCTAGAAGATTAATTATTGATCAAAAAGTATTAGGAAGGCTAATATGAACAGTCAAAGCACAATATCTGATGGGAGAGAAAAAAATACATCTTTTGTTACACCCAATGATATTATAAACAACTTATCTTTAGATAAAAATTACTGCTTATTTTTGGATATTGATGGTACATTAGCACCCTTTCAAATTAATCCTGAGCATAGTTTTATTCCACAAACTACCTTAGACGTTATAAAAAAAATTACTAAATTAAATATACCTGTTATTGCTGTAACAGGTCGTGATGTAGATACAGCAAGCAAACTACTACATCCTATTGAAGTTCCAATTGCTGGTTTACATGGTTTAGATATTTATTTTGATTCAGGAAATTATATTCGACCAGATTTAAGCAGTATTAATTTCAAAAAATTAAAACAAGATATTACCAAAAATTGTGATAAACATCCTGAATTATTAATTGAAGATAAAGGATATTCTATTGCCTTACATTATCGTAAAAATCCTAATTTAGAAAATAATGCCATTAATATTATGCAAAGAATTAATTTAAATTATCCTCAATTAAAAATAAATAGAGGGAAATTTGTTGTTGAATTAATTCCAAACCAAGCTGATAAAGGTAGAGCAATTAAAACTATATTAAATCATCTTGATTTACCTGCTGTATTACCTATTTTTATAGGTGATGATTTAACAGATGAATCTGGTTTCACTTACATTAATCAGCAATCTGGCCTTAGTATTAAAGTAGGTCCGGGTGAAACACAAGCAAAATATAGATTAAAAGATATTGATAATGTCGCGGATTTTCTTCTTTTATTTCAAAACAGAATAAAAAGCTTATATGTCAAAAATAGCCAAAATCAGAATGGAGAAAAATTATGTCTAAATTAATTGTATTATCGAACAGAATAAGTATGCCATCGGGTAAAGCTTCAGCAGGTGGTCTTGCTGTAGCTGTACAAGATGCACTAAATGATAGTAACGGCATCTGGTTAGGCTGGAATGGGCAGCAAATTACCGATAGCGAAGCGCCAGAATTTGCGCAGGCTTATTCTCAAGGAATTGACTACATTACCTGCCCTCTCACTCATCAACAATATGCCCAATATTATTGTGGTTTCGCTAACAAAGTTTTATGGCCAGCAATGCATCATAGAGATGATCTAATTGAATATGATGCAGAAGAATATAATACCTATCAAAAGGTTAATCGCTTATTTGCTCAAAAGCTAAAAGAGCTTGCTCAGCCTGAAGATCTTATTTGGGTGCACGATTACCACTTTTTTAGTGTGGCTCGCTATTGCCGTGAATTAGGCATGCAAAACAAAATTGGTTTCTTCTTACATATTCCTTTTGCCAGTCTGAATATCTGGCACAAAATTCCGGTAGCCCGTGAGTTAATTCAAGACTTGAGCCAATATGATGTTATTGGCTTACAAACTCAGATTGACCAAAATGCCTGCATGCAGACTTGTCTGAATTTACTCGAAGCTCAAAAAATTCAAAGCAACAGTATTAGCTATAAAAAACGTCAAATATTAATTAAATCATACCCAATTGGTGTTCAGCCTGAACTTATACAAAAACAAGCCCAGCAAGATTTGGCTACCTCTTCGGTGTTTAATTTTGAAGAAATACCACGTCAAAAGACAATTATTGGAGTTGATCGTATTGATTATTCAAAAGGTTTACTCGAAAGATTTAATGCATTTGCAACCTTTTTGGAAACCAGCCCTGAATATCATGGCTTAGTTCGACATCTTCAAGTGGCGATCCCTTCTCGTACCGATATTCCAGCTTATCAACGCTTATATCAACGTTTTAAAACCAAGCTGGAGTTAATTAACGAAGAGTTTGCGCATGAAGACTGGAGACCTGTAGATTGCTGCTATGACACGGTACAACACCATAATCTCATGCACATTTATCGTCATTCAGATATTTGCTGGATCAGTTCACTACGTGATGGGATGAATCTAGTAGCTAAAGAATATATTGCGGCTCAAGACCCAGAAAATCCAGGTGTGCTCATTTTATCTAAATATGCTGGTGCTGCTGAGCAGATGTCTCAAGCCTTGATTGTTGACCCACAAGATAGAGCGGCAATGATGGATGCTTTAAAAATGGCTTTAGAAATGTCTAAAGCTGAGCGTATTAATCGTTATCAACAATTGATAGAGGGATTAACATCATCTGATCTTACCCATTGGCGAAATAATTTCTTGGATGATTTAGAAAAGACACCAACTTTACTAATGAAGCCTCAACGATTATTACAAGATAATTATCAATCTATTTATCAGGTTTTATAAATCTAAATAAAAGAACATCGAGAAATTTAATTTCTCGATGTTCGCTATTTGGTGATTATTATTTATAAATTAGTTTGTCTTTACTAATGTAAAACGGTTAAGTAAAGCAATAATAAATAGTAATACAGCGACGCCTGTTAAAACCGTACTTAAACCAGTCCATTCCCCAATTAAACCGATTAAAGCTGGTCCACTTAATGAACCGGTATAGGCAATTGTTGATACTAAAGAAAGTGCTGCTGCTTTAGGCATATTGTTTTGTCGACCAACACGAGAAAACATCACTGGTACAATATTAGAACAACCTAATCCTAACAGTGCATAACCCAATACAACCACTTGCCACACTGGTGCAGTTACAATAACAGCCATACCAATGGCGGCTCCAATTGCACTATAAGTCACAATATTTTTTTCACCCCATTGCTTAAGCAAGATATGACCTGCAAAACGACCAGTCGTCATGCTAAGCGCAAAAAAAGTGTAAGCTAAACCAGCAAAAGCAGGATTAAGCTGATATTTACTTGTTAAATAAATACCACCCCAGTCCATTGCTGCACCTTCTGATAAAAAGGCGATAAAACACATCACACCAATAAGCAGAATAATGCCATCAGGACGATAAAGTTTTTTGGGCGCTTGAGTGGTATCTTCATGTGGCTTTTCATCCTGTTCAAAAGACGTTAAACAAGATGGAATCGCAACACCACCAATAACAAGCAAAATCATAACGACTGATAAAGTACTCATTAAGGGTGAAAGACCTACTGCCAATAATGCTGTCACAAGCATAGCGCCTGTTAAGCCACCAAGACTGCACATTCCATGGAAGCTAGACATAAGAGCTCTCACACTATGTTTTTCAACAACTACTGCTTGTAAATTGATAGCTACTCCAAGACATCCTGCTGCCGATCCAAAAATAAACAATGCTACGGCCATCGTCACAATGCTGCTCCACATCGTAAGGCTAGGCAATAAAACCATTAACAACATCAATGCCAAAGCAATTAACGGACGACATCCCCAGCGCTTTACTAAAGCACCAGTCGCAGGCATAGCAATCATTGACCCGATACCCATACACAGCAAAAGTAAACCAAAATCGGCATGATTTAGGTTTAAACGTTGCTGTGCAAAAGGAATAAGAGGTGCCCAAGCTGCAGTCGCAAAACCTAAGCTAAAAAAGCTTAGTCGTGTTGCAAGACGCTGTGTACTTAGGAGAGTAGCTGTATCTAGAACAGCAGGTTTGGTAAATAACATATTTCGCGAACTCACCATAAAATCATTGGCGATCCATACCAACCGATTTTCCATAGAAAAACCCTTGCCTCATTAAATTTCTAGGCAAGGGTTTTATTGGCGAAATTATAAACAATTTCATAAAAAAAACAGGGGGTGCGATACAATTTTTCTGACTTTTTTGTAACTGCCAAAGCCTTATATAGTAAGGCTTTGAATATGTTCAATTTGACAAAAACAACATCTAAGTTAAGACTTCATTTTATTAAAATGAGCCAATAAAAAACCCAGCCTTAGCTGGGTTTTTTATTAAATTTGAGATTGAATATAGTTTTGCAAGCCAATCAACTCAATTAAACGTAATTGCTTTTCTAACCAGTATGTATGGTCTTCTTCAGTATCTGATAATTGTTGACGCAACATATCACGGCTAATGTAATCGCCCTTCTCTTCACAAAGTTTGATACCTGTCGCTAACTTTTCACGAACATGATATTCAAGCGCCAAATCAGCTTTTAAACAAGATACAACGTCTGTACCAACATTGATATCTTCACGGTGCATGTTTGGTTTAGCACCTAAAAACAATACACGGCGAATGATCGCATCAGCATGAGAAGCTTCTTCTTGCATCTCATGATCAATACGTTCATAAATTTTATTTAAACCCCAATCTTCATACATACGAGAATGGATTAGATATTGATCACGGGCAGCCAATTCTCCGCCAATGAGCATATTTAAATAGTCTATGACTTCTGGATTGCCACGCATAATAAATCTCCTATCGTATGAGAACTATTATGGGCAATCTTAAAAGTGATTGCAAAACAAAAAATGGTTAAGTTTATGATTTTTATCAAATTAAAATGAGAAACATACGCATTTGCAGTTTAAGTTATTTAAATTTCCTCTGCAAAAAGAAACGCTTGTCCAATTTATAAGTTCAGACAAGCGTTAAAATATGGCTCAAACCATCAATTTATAAATTTGTAACTAAAATCAATGGTTCTTATTTCGGTAGATCTATTCGCTTAAAGTCTGCCCGTAGCTTGCCATAAGTGATAAGAAATCAGTCTCATTCATAACAGCAATACCTAGTTTTGCTGCTTTTTCTAATTTCGAACCAGCCTTCTCACCCGCAACAACACATTTGGTTTTACTCGATACACTACCGCTTACACGCGCACCTAATGCTTGTAGCATTTGTGTTGCCTGATCACGGGTCATTTGCTCTAAAGTGCCTGTTAACACCCAGCTCTCGCCATTTAATGGTTGGCGTGTTGGTGCAGTCGGTGCATCCCAATGAATTCCTGCTGCTATTAATCGATCAAGCACTTCAATGTTGTGCGGTGCCAAGAAAAAGTCAGCAATCCACTCGGCAGTAATATCACCAACATCTGGTGTTTTCTTTAAAGCTTCAACATCAGCAGCTTTAAGCGCTTCCAAAGTTTGGAAAGTATTGGCTAACATCCTAGCTGTTGTTTCACCTACCCCACGAATTCCCAGAGCATAAATAAAACGCGCAAGCGTTGTCTTCTTACTGGCTTCAATGGCATCAATTAGATTTTGTACCGATTTCTCACCCATTTTTTCAATCCCGAGTAAAGTTTCTCGGTGTTCGTGCAAATGATAAATATCGGCAACATCTTTGAGCAAATCGAGGTGTAATAAAGACTCTACCCAACGATCGCCTAGACCTTCAATATCTAGAGCTTTACGTGATACGAAGTGACGAATCGCTTCAATACGCTGTGCAGCACAATACAGTCCACCAGAACAACGTGCTAAAGCTTCCCCTTCTGGCATTACCACTGGTGAGGCACAAACAGGACAGTTTTCAGGTAAATGTACAACTTCAGCATCAACAGGACGGAACTCTGGCCAAACTTTTTCTACTTTAGGAATAACATCGCCTGTACGATAAACACTCACCGTGTCACCAACACGTACATCTAGGCGATGGATCTCACCAATGTTGTGTAAAGTTACATTGGAAACCGTAACTCCCCCTACAAACACAGGGTTTAAACGCGCTACTGGAGTCAAAGTACCTGTACGCCCTACTTGCCAATCAATCTGATCAACCGTAGTTAATGCAGCTTGGGCAGGGAATTTATAAGCAGTTGCCCAACGTGGTTCACGACTTAAAAAACCAAGTTGTTGCTGTTGCTTTAAGTCATCAACCTTTACAACCATCCCATCAATTTCAACTTGTAAATCTGAACGTTCTTGCTGAATTTGCTCATAACGTTGCTGTACTTCTTGAATTGAATTACAAAGATATTGACGTTCAGCAATTTCAAATCCAAGTTTTGTGAGCCATTGCAGACTGTCATGCATGGTAGTTAAGCCATGATTAGGTTCACATTGAGCGATGCCGTAAGCATAAAATGCTAAAGGTCGAGCCGCAGCAATATTAGGATCGAGTTGTCTTAAACTACCAGCTGCAGCATTACGCGGGTTGGCAAATGTTTTATCGCCTTTGGCTTCCTGTTCAGCATTGAGTTTTTCAAAACCAGACTTTGGCATAAGTACTTCACCACGAACTTCCAGCAAACGTGGAATTTCAAAGTGATCTGAATGTAACACTTTAGGCAAATTACGAATCGTTTTAACGTTCTGCGTAATGTCCTCCCCAGTTTCTCCATCACCACGTGTAACGCCACGTATTAACACACCATTTTCATACCAAAGAGAAATCGCAAGACCATCAAGTTTTAGTTCGACTTCGTATTGTACTTTTTGATTAGGCAAACGCTCTTCAACACGACGTGCAAATGCAAACAAGTCTTCCTGATTAAAAACGTTCCCCAAAGAAAGCATCGGAACTACATGAGTCACACTTTGAAATTTAGAGAGTGCTTGTCCACCTACTTTTGTAGTGGGTGAATCTGATTGAACAAGATCAGGATATTGCTCTTCTAAAGCTTTTAGCTGGTGAAATAAATGATCATATTCACTGTCCGAGATTGTCGGCTGATCCATGACATAGTAGGCATGGTTATGCTTTGCAATCAGTTGAATAAGCTGACGCATCTGTTCGATCACGGAAGTTGTTGCCATTATGTTATTCACCATAAAAAAGGGTGGAAATTTCTCCACCCTGAGCTGCGACTAGATATGTTGCAATTATCGCAACGAACGTAAAAAATTAAAACTAGGCGGTCGCCTGTGCCGGACGATAATCAATCACATGATGACGCCAGTGCTCTTTTAACTGTGGCGTAAATTCAAGATTATTCTCATCGTAAACTTTGCCATCAATTTCACGAGCGATTAAACCTGCAATACTCGCCATCATGTCAAAACCAGTCACGGCTTTACTGTTTGGAAGCGCAAGGAAAAATGCTAACCCTTGAACTTGTTCAGTAGATAGCGTTTCAAGATCAAACCCAGCTGGTCCATTGTCTGTCATACGCAATACAGAGAACATGAGTACACTCGGCTCATCGGTATTTTCATAACGATGGAAGCACGACATTTCACCGTAGCGTAAACCATATTTCAACAGCACTTTAAGCGCTTTATCGCCAGACAATGCACGACGAGGGTTTGGATAAACATTTAGCGCAATAATCTGTTCAGCCATCGCTAATGCACTTTCATCATCATAACGTTGCTGTTCATGTAAATGCACATCCAGAATATTACTCTCGCCTTCAAACTCAGCAATTTCGGCAGTTTCAATATTCGGGTTTAAACTCAGCTCAGGCTCAGTTTTTTCGCTTTCAGCTTCCAGATTTTCTTTTGCTAAAGCTTCAGCTTCCGGTTTAACAGAAACTGTATCAACCAACTCAACTGAACCATCTTTATGAATGGTAGAGCTTGGTAGTGTTTCTTCAGATTTAATTTCTTCTACAGAAGCGTTTTCAACAACTGCTTGAGTTTGTTCAGTTTGAATTGCTTTAGCGGGTTCTACGGTCTCAATTTCTGACTGTTTTGTTTCAGGTACTTGTGACGGCGCGGCTTCGCTTAAAGTCGGCTCTACTCGCTCTGCACTAGTCACCGCCACAGATTCAACTTCAGTTTTCTCAAGCTGATCTCTCACGTGCCTAGGTATAACTGGTTGATTACTATCAGGATTAATATGTAAATCACTGTCTAATGAGGGTTCAGCATGGTTTGGCTTTTTTAAAATCATTTTTAAGCCAATTAGCATAATTATAATGGCAACAACGATGCCAATAATCGTATTGATTTCCATTCTATGACTCCGAAACTAACCCGTATTCTTTTGCCTGTTCTAAATCGACAGTGACTAATTTTGATGTACCTGGTTCAGGCATGGTCACACCCAACAAATCAGTTGCCATGGTCATCGCCAGCTTATTATGTGTAATGTAAATGAATTGTACATGTTCAGAAAGTTCTTTTACCAAATTACAATATCTCTGAACATTCGCATCATCAAGTGGTGCGTCCACTTCATCTAGTACACAAAACGGTGCCGGATTTAATCTAAAAATCGCAAATACTAATGCTAACGCTGTTAAAGCCTTTTCTCCACCGGAAAGTAATGCTAGAGAACTATTTTTCTTACCCGGTGGCCTTGCCATCAGTTTAACACCAGATTGCCAGTCATCTTCAAGACTTAAACTCGCCTCACCACCATTAAAAACCTTTGGAAACAGGTTTTGCAACTCCTGATTGATCTGATCAAAAGTTGTCATAAACAGCTTACGGGTTTCTTGATCAATGCTTTTCATCGCATCTTTTAATTGAGTTACCGTATTTTCCAAATCTTGAATCTGGTGACTCAGCTCATCAAAACGCTGAGAAACTTCTTCAAACTCTTGTGAAGCGGCAAGGTTAACCGCTCCAATTTTTTCAAACTGTTTCTGTACTTTTTCCAGTTTTTGCTGGTGCTCGGCTAAATCTATTTGTAAGCCTTTTTGGAGTTCGGCATTTAGCTCTTTAAGCTGCTCTTGATAATGCTCACGATCTGACTTGGCTGCTTGCCATGCCAATCGTTTCGCTTCAAGTTGTTCTCTAAGCTGCTCATCTTTTTGTTGATATTGATGACGCTGATCGGTCAAAGTCTGCTGTTTTTCCTGCACACTATTGAGTTCAAGCTGCCATTCATTCCAGTTCTTTTGCAACTTTTCAGTTTGAGCAAATTGTTGCTGAAACTCTGACTCAAGATTTGGTAACTCCAATTGAATAGGGTCAACAAACTTTTTCGCTTGCTCCATTTGAACATTAATTTGCTGATATTGGCTTTGCAAGAATGAGATATCTTTTTCAAGCAACTCAATCTGTTGAGTTGTCTGCGTGCTATTACGGCGTAAAATTTCACGTTCTTGTTGCTGATGTTGCAAGGCTTGTTGCTGCTCGTCTAACTGCTCTGTTAATTCTTCTACCCGAAATTGCAAAGTTTTATAGTCAGGTAAAATGGTTTCGAGCTTAATTGCTAATGCATGCAAATCAATTTCAAGATCATCTTTTTGCATTGCATCTTCTTCAAGCTGCATGTCTAACTGACCAAGTTGATCTTTTAATTGCTGTTTTTGCAGTAAAAATGCTTGTGCCGCGGTTTGTTGCTTAGCAATTTGCACATCTAGCTGTTGTAAGTCTTTTTGCTTTTGTTTCACAACTTGCTGTTTGTGCTGCACACCAGACTGTAATTGCGCTAATTCATCTTTTTGCTGAACTACAATTTCATCTAGTGCTTGTAATTGAGGCTGTTGCTTTTCAAGAGCTTGTTCAATTTCATCTAGACGAATACGGTGGCTCAGCATACCTTGTGCACTTTGACTTTCGTCATCATACATAAGGGCAATCACCCAATCCTGCCCGACATGATAGCCATCTAAAGTCAAAACAGACTGGCCATGTTGCAACTGCTTTTGCTCATTTAAAGCTTGAGTCAAATCTTGTGCAATCGCTACATTTGAAAAGATTGATAGCTGTGGCGATGCAATCCACTCATTCAAACAAGCCAAGTTACCTTTAAATTTACTTGTTTGCTCTGAAGGTTTTAACTGGCGGGCAACTCCTTCTTGAAAGACTTGTTTGGTCTCAAGAATATGAGCTTGTAACCATTTTGCTAAAAACTTCTCAACAATCTGCGCATGTGGTTTACCTTGCTCTGTTAACTCTAGAGCCTGCATTAAACGTAGCGTATCTTGATGTTGTTTTGGACTTTGCTTTGCAACAAGCTGGCTTAGGTTTTTCTGCTCTGATAATAAAACTTGGATTTCTGTTTTCAGCGTTTGCTGCTGATTTTTACTTGATTGATGTTGCTGTTGAGATTGCTCTAAATGCAGTAATTGTTGCTCAATTTCAGTTTCAAGCGACGCGATTTCGCCAAGTAATTTCTGTTGCAGTTGCTCAAGCTCGCCCTGCTCATCTTCATGAACATGCGATTGAATTTGGTTTGCTTGATGTTGCAATGTTTCTTTTTGCTGCTCAATGCGCTGAACATTTTTACCCAACTGTTCAATTTGAGCTGACATCTGCATTTTTTGCTGCTGTTGTTTTTCAACCTGAGCTTTTACTTGTTCAAACTGTTGTTGTGCTTGTTTTTGCTGAGACTGTAAATCAGCAAAGTTTTGTTCAGCCTCCGTCGCTGTATGCTCAACTCCAGCTAAAGCTTCTGTTTGTTCTTCTAGCTGATGATTCAGTGTTTCGAGTTGCAATTCAGAAAGCTGTAAACGTTCTTTAGTTTGGAATCTTTGCTGCTCTAACTGAACGAGAGTCGTACTATTTTGCTGGTATAAACTCTGTTTTTGTTCAAGAGTCATTTTAAGTTCAGATAGTTTCTTTTCAGCTTGTTGCCATTCTTGTTGTAGCGGTGAAGATTGCTGAATAAGTCGCTGAAACAAAGCACTGGTTGCTTCTAAATCATGTTCAATCGTGCTTAATTCTGAGCGAACCAATTTAAAGGTTTCGCCCAATTCATTCATTTGAACGGTATATTCTTCTTGTAGGCGTACACTTTTCTCTGCCTGAAAAGATAAAATTTCAATTTTAAGCGTACGAATCTGGCTTTCTAAAGTTTTATATTGAACCGCTGCTTCCGACTGACGTTTAAGCGTCTTAAGCTGCGATTTTAACTCTAGTGCAATATCGTCTAAACGTGAAAGGTTTTGCTCTGTATGTTCAAGATGCTGCAAAGTTTCACGGCGACGAGCCTGATAACGAGAAACACCCGCAGCTTCCTCAATGAACACACGCATTTCTTCAGGCTTGGCATCAACCAAGCGGTTAATCATGCCTTGCTCAATGACCGCATATGAGCGTGGTCCTAAGCCTGTTCCCAAGAAAATATCGGTAATATCACGGCGGCGACAACGTGTACCATTCAAGAAATATTCTGACTTACCTTCACGAGTGACCTGACGGCGAACAGCTAACTCATTATAAGCATTATATGATCCGCCCAACTTTCCATAAGTATTATCAAAGCGTAGCTCAACACTGGCCACACCAACGGGTTTACGTTTGGAAGTCCCCGTAAAAATAACATCTTGCATGCTACCACCACGGAGCTGACGAGCGTTTGACTCCCCCATCACCCAGCGGATCGCATCGATTACATTGGATTTGCCACAACCATTTGGGCCAACCACTGCTGTGCGGTTCGCCTTAAAATTTAAGGTTGTACTATCTGCAAAAGATTTAAAGCCGGAAAGTTTTAAACTGCTTAAACGCATAATGCCCTAACTAGCGGCGTGAGCGTCTTGCCCAAGCCAATTCAATCTGTTTCATTCGTGTCAGCGATTCCAACACAAGGTTACGTAAGTGTCGACAAAAATCTTCCATAAATAAAGCGGCTTGTTGTGATTTTCGGATTAAAATTGCATCAGTCACGAGTTTAAATAATGCAAATGCTTCTTGTAGTTCCCGCTTAGAGGTATTTAAGGTCAAAAAATAACTACGACGTAATGAAGGCAATAACTCTTTATAAAATTTCATTAGATAAGGATTACCCACCATATCTTGCTGTTCAGCTAAATATTGGAAGACCCCATCATAAAATTTTTCGATATCACCTGCTTTGACATGCTCAAGAAGTTGCTCTAATAGCAATTGTAATTGATCTGCTTCATGCGCACGCCATGTTTCGCTCATGCGTTGTACAATATGCCCCAATAACATCATATTTGTATCAAACAACGCTTTAACTTGTTGTGCAGACATTTCTGAAACAATTGCCCCACGGCGTGGAAAAATCTCAATTAAATGAGTACGCTCCAATAATAATAATGCTTCACGAACTGATCCTCGGCTAACGTCAAGTTCTTTAGCAATACGTAGTTCTTGAATACGTTCGCCTTCTACTAGCTCGCCACTAATGATCTGTTCGCTAATATATTTGACAATTTGCTCAGAAAGACTTTCTGTCTCTTCGAGATTCATAAATCACCCGCTACTTTTTATATGCATTAATCCATGCTTTTCTTTCGCATCCTTGTTTTTAACTGATCCCATCGATTAAAAACTATGTCATTGTCTGACAATTTTATTGCATTTTAAGCCAACTCATTTAAAAACAACACCAAAATCAGATGAATAAAAGCTTGGAGCGCTCTTATATTTTATAAATAAAAAAAGCTCGAACTCCTAAAAATTCAAGCTTTTACACCCCAGTCTTATAAATTTAAAATTTTAGTCTCTAGTGCATAATGCCTTTATAAATAAAATAACTACCCACTACGACTAACAAACAAGCAAAGCATTTTTTTAGCATCTGCGGCGACAAAGCATGAGCAACCTTTGCTCCAAACTTCGCCGTGACAAAACTCATGACACTAATGCCAATAAACGCATAGATATGCACATAACCAATCGTGTTTGGGACTGAGATTTGTTCTTTTGCACCAAACCACATAAAGCCAATCGCTCCAGCAACTGCAATTGGTAAACCGCAAGCGGCAGAAGTCGCGACTGCTTTTTGCATGACCACGCCATGACGGTTTAAATATGGAACGGTTAAACTTCCTCCCCCAATTCCAAAAATTGCAGAGGCAATACCAATGCCTCCACCCGCCATGAATTGCATAGGGGTTGAAGGGAGCTGACGCGTTGGATCAACAACTACATGTGCTCCTTTAAACATACGATAGGCCATCACAACCGCAAAAATACCAATAAGAAGTTGCAAATGCTGACCAGACATCAGATCAGCAATACCCGCCCCTAAAAATGAGCCCAACACCAGTCCAGGCGCTAAATTACGAAAAACAGGCCAAAGTACTGCACCCTTTTTATGATGAGCTGTAACAGAACTAAAAGACGTCACAATAATGGTTGCAAGCGATGTTCCGACTGCAATATGCATGATTACTGCGGGGTCGTAGTGCAATTGGGTAAAAACCACATAGAGGATTGGTACAATAATTAGTCCACCGCCAACTCCAAACAATCCGGCAGTAAAACCAGCAATTGCGCCAATGAGTAAATATATGATTAACTCCATAAATGTTTTACCACTCTGCTCATATTCAACATGGATTTAGAGACTCGCCAACTACAACAACTTTTAAGCGCAAAAAACCAGCTTCCAGAAGTGGTTTTATTAAAAGCAACCACAACTTCGACCAATGATGATATTCGTGAAATTGCCCAAAAAGGCATTACAACGGGCTTGGTTTGCAGTGCTCAACAAACTCAAGGGCGAGGTCAACATCAACGGCAATGGATTTCACCTGAAGGAAACATTTATTTAAGCACATTGGTGCAAACTCGAACACCCTTAGATGGTCGCTTAGCACTTGAAGTTGCTCTGAATATTTTGCAAATCCCACAGTTACAAGCTCTTAATCTGCAAGTGAAATGGCCAAACGATTTATATAGTGCTCAGGGCAAATGGGGTGGAATTTTAGTCGAACCACTGTCTCAGCATCAGGCTATTGTAGGTGTAGGTATTAATTTAAAAACACCACCAGTGACTGATAGTAATCAACCAATTACCTCTTTAGAAGATTTGGGCCTAGAGCAAATGGGTCGTCTTGAGTTAATTTCAGAACTTTATATTGCGATTCAAAATGCTGCTCGCTGGTTTGATCATGGCTGCTACAATTTGGCGGGGCGTTTTAACCACCACGCTGCATGGCTTAATCAGCTAGTTCAGTTTGAACATAGTCAGGGACTGGTACATGGTCGTTTTGTTGGAATCTCCAATGAAGGTGCAGTAATTCTTGAAACTCCAGAACCACAGCAGTTTTATCAAGGTCGCCTAAGACCACAAACAACTCAGTAATCAGGTATTTTCCCCATGAAAAGTTTATGGCTTGATATCGGAAACACCCGTTTAAAATACTGGATTACTGAAAATCAGCAAATTATTGAACATGCAGCTGAGCTACATTTACAGTCTCCTGCCGATTTATTACTTGGGTTAATCCAACACTTTAAACATCAAGGCCTGCATCGAATCGGGATTTCTTCGGTACTCGATACCGAAAATAACCAACGTATTCAGCAGATTTTAAAATGGCTTGAAATTCCTGTTATTTTTGCCAAAGTGCATGCTGAATATGCTGAGTTAAAGTGCGGCTATGAAGTTCCGAGTCAGCTCGGGATCGACCGTTGGCTACAAGTACTCGCTGTAGCTCAAGCAGATGAAAACTATTGCATTATTGGTTGCGGAACAGCGCTCACAATTGACCTAACTCAAGGTAAACAGCATTTAGGAGGTTACATCCTGCCTAATTTGTATTTGCAGCGAGATGCTCTTATTCAAAATACCAAGGGTATTAAAATTCCAGACTCAGCTTTTGATAACCTAAATCCGGGCAATAACACTGTAGATGCAGTACATCACGGTATTTTATTAGGCCTCATTAGTACCATTGAAAATATTATGCAGCAATCTCCTAAAAAGCTACTGCTGACTGGTGGTGATGCAACACTATTTGCCAAGTTCTTACAAAAATATGAGCCTGTGGTAGAAACCGATCTTTTACTCAAAGGATTACAGCAATATATTGCCCATTATCCTAAAGACTAAAATACACAACAAAATAAAAGGCGCTATATGCGCCTTTTATTTTATGGATTTATTTCTTTTGGTCATTATTACCAAAGAGTGGGCCCATTCCGCCACCGCCGCCGCCAAATTGCTTTTGCATATTGCCTAATGAACGCATCATTTTGCTCATACCAGATGGATTCGCAAATTTCTTCATCATTTTAGCCATTTGCGCTTGTTGCTTAATGAGTTTGTTCACTTCAGCAACATCCATACCACAACCTGCCGCAATACGTTTTTTACGACTTGGGTTCATTAAGTCCGGATTACGGCGCTCTTTAACAGTCATTGACTGGATAATCGCTTCCATCTTCTTGACTTGTTTTTCAGGGTTCGCTTGCTCAATCGCTTGCTGAATTCCTGCACCGCTCATGCCGGGCAACTTGTCTAAGAAGCCCATCATGCCGCCCATTTTTTTCATTTGCTCAAATTGCATCAGCATATCTTCAAAGTTGAAGCTACCGCCTTTTTGCAATTTTTTCGCCATTTTTTCGGCTTTTTCTTTGTCGATTTTACGTTCAACTTCTTCGACTAAAGAAAGTACGTCACCCATGCCTAAAATACGTTGAGCAACACGATCCGGATGGAATGGTTCTAAAGCGTCAAGCTTCTCACCCATACCCAAGAACTTGATTGGCTTACCAGTAATGGCGCGCACAGAAAGCGCTGCACCACCACGTGCATCACCATCAGTTTTAGTAAGAATCACACCTGTAAGAGCTAAAGCATCATTAAATGCTTTTGCTGTATTTGCAGCATCCTGACCTGTCATGGCATCAACCACAAACAAAGTTTCAGTCGGCTTAACTGCTGCATGTAATTCTTTAATTTCGTCCATCATGTCTGCATCGACATGTAAACGGCCTGCCGTATCGACAATCAATACATCAGCAAACTGGATTTTTGCCTGTTCAATTGCACGATTAACAATATCAATTGGCTTTTCAGAAGGATCTGAAGGAATAAAGCCTGCACCAACTTCATTTGAAACAGTTTCTAACTGTTTAATTGCTGCCGGACGGTAAACGTCGGCAGAAACAGTCATTACTTTTTTCTTTTGACGTTCTTTTAAGAAACGTGCCAGCTTGGCAGCAGTTGTGGTTTTACCTGCACCTTGTAAACCAGCAAGTAATACTACAACAGGAGGTTTCGCACTTAAATCAAGTGTTTCATTCGCCTCACCCATCATCTTGGTGAGTTCGTCATAGACAATTTTTACAAATGCCTGGCCTGGTGATAACTGGGTCATCACTTCTTGGCCCAATGCCTCTTCCTTAACTTTCGCGATAAATTCACGAGTTACAGGTAACGCGACATCGGCTTCAAGAAGTGCCATACGTACTTCACGTAAGGTATCTTTAATATTGTCTTCGGTCAGCTGCCCTGAGCCAGTAACATTTCTTAAACTCTGTGTGAGTCGTTCTGTTAAGGTATCAAACATTGCAAAATCCGCTTAAAATGGCTAGTTGCAAAAAAATCTTTCTCGAAATAGAAAATTTATGCATAGAATGCTATAGGATACTTTAGTTCGCAGCGAATTTATATCTTATATAGATGAATTAATCCTGAAAAAGGTTTGACATGATTAGCCTCCCCTTGGTTTATACAATTTTGGCACTCATCGCATATACCACTTCTTTCTGGTATCTGTTTATTCGTTTAATGTCAAAACGTGAACCAAACTCATGGTTATTTGCTTTTGTTACTATCTTGGCATTAGTACTGCACGGCACAGTTTTATGCGATGCCATGCTTACACCAGCAGGAATTAACTACGATGTATTTAACCTGATGTCTTTTACATCGGGGCTTATGTTATTGTTAAGCTTAATTTTTAGTACTTTCCGCCCTATTCTGCCGTTAAACTTGTTAGGCATTCCTGTCGCAGCTATTGGTCTTATTTTAGGGTTTGCCTTTAGTCGACCAGATCAATTTATTGAACAGCATTCGTTAGGGCTTGATACTCATATCATTCTTTCGCTTTCTGCCTATGCAGTTTTACTGATGGCAACCATACATGCGATCTTAATGTGGTTCCAAAATCGTGAACTCAAAAAGAAACAAAAAAAACGTTTCTGGGTCAACTTACTCCCGCCAATTCAGGCGATGGAATCTTTATTATTTGACCTAATCATTACAGGTTTCATTTTATTAACAATTGCGCTTACATTTGGTTTTTTAACAATTGATAGCTTCTTTGCTCAGCATCTCGCTCATAAAACCGTATTTAGTATTATTTCTTGGTTTATCTATGGCTCATTACTGATCGGCCATTACAAACTTGGCTGGAGAGGTCAAAAAGCAATTCGTTTTACCTTAATGGGTTTTGTACTTTTAGCGATTGGATTTATCGGCAGTAAATTTGTGCTTGAGATGATCTTAGGGCGCTAGATAAATTAAAATTTAATCGATACTAGACAGCGTTATGCATATCCCGTATAACGCTGTTTTCGTTTTACTCAGGTGACACAGACTGTGAAACTCATACTCGCTCCAATGGAAGGTTTAACTGACCCGATCATGCGGGATACACTCACATCTGTTGGTGATTTCGACTGGTGTGTGACCGAGTTTATTCGCGTTACAGACAGTATTTTGCCAGACCACATCTATTATAGTTTTTGTCCTGAACTAAAAAATGATGGTAAAACAGCAGCAGGTACGCCTGTTCATGTTCAGTTCCTAGGTAATAACCCAGATATGCTGGCAGCAAACGCAGCAAAAGTTGTTGAATTAGGTGCACCTGCAATCGACCTTAATTTTGGTTGCCCTGCAAAAACCGTTAATCGACATCGTGGTGGTTCAGTCCTTCTTGATGAACCAGACGTGGTACATCTGCTGATTAAAGCAGTGAGAGATGCTGTACCTGCTCATATTCCTGTTTCAGCAAAAATGCGTTTAGGTTATCTTGATGAAAACCATACGATGGAAAATGCCCACGCTGTTGAAGATGCAGGTGCCAGCTGGTTAACTGTACACGCTCGAACTAAAGCAGATGGCTATACACCACCAGCTTATTGGGAAAAAATTCTACCTATTAAAGAAGCTTTAAAAATTAATGTGATTGCTAACGGTGAAATCTGGACCAATGCTGATGCTAGAGCTTGTCAGCAACAATCTGGTTGTGAAGACTTAATGATTGGCCGTGGTGCGGTAACGACTCCAGATTTAACACAATGCATTCGCCAAAATATGGATGAAGCATTATTTAGTTGGGAACAACTCGTTGACTTACAAATTCGCTTTTTAAACGGTCAAGCAAAAACAGAAATTGGGATGGTTGGTCGTTATAAGCAGTGGTTAGGCATGATGACCAAAGCCTATCCTCAAGCAAAAGAATTATGGGATCAGGTGAAACGTATTAAAGCTTTAGATGAAATTGTTCACCAATTAGAACACACCAGATCAGATACTATTTAACTCGGCATAGCCTTTAAAAAAAAGAGGGCGATTATTTTCATAGTCGCCCTCTCGTATTTCAGGTTAAGCTATTATTCTTTTTTAAAAGCCGCTTACTTTCATTTTAAAGTCAGTTACAGAAACACCAGTGACACCAAAACTCCCCATAGAACCATTAGGTAAATTATTAAATGTTGTTGTATTTTGAGTAGCCATATTCCCTAAAGTGACATTATTAAGTGAAGCATCAAATTTACTAGATGCGCCTGTATTCCCAAAAGTTAATCCAGTTGGATCAACTCCTGCATAAAAACCATCTAACACAAAACCAGTTGAAGTATTTGTTCCCGCAAATTTAAATCCAAATGTAGCACCCGTATTATCGGACACTAAAGTAATTGGACAACCCGTAGCAGTAGAACAAATAGATTGAATTGCTCCACCAAATTTAACCATGACGGACTGGGCAGCATGACCCAGTTGAATATTTAAACGGGGTTTATTGGTTTGTACAAAGTTAATATCAAGATTTCCAGTAGAGCGAATGATTTCTTTTACACCCGTATTTACTGTCGTTCCCGAACTAAAAATTGATTTTGGTGCATAACTTGTTAATGCATAATCGGATGGGCTAGATAAAGATGTACTTGGGGCTAAATAAACTGAAAAAGGTAGAAGTCGAATACCGTTTACATCATTCCCCATAGATATAGCTAAATTTAAAAAAGGATTTCCCCCCCCAGCATCGGTATCCATTGCAATATTAAAAGAAGGATTACCCGATACAGCAGCTTTAATAAACTCTATACCAGGAACTGGGTTAGTAGAGTTTCCAGCAATGACAAAACCAGCCTTACTGTTATAAGAAGTTGAAGCAATACCGTTAGTATCAATAAGTGCGACTTGATTAAATTTAACTTTATCGGCCTGAATTCCTAAAGTTAAACCATTTTGACCCGTCGCTGCTGCAAGGCTTTGATCATCCAAAGGTTGCATTGCAAATACACTTGAACTACTGGCAAGCAGCAGCCAGAACCCTATATTTTTATTCTTCATGTCGCTCTAATCCTTAAGAGACAAACGCTTATTATTTGTTCAGACTATCAGAATAATATTCAAGTACAAAGCAATTATCTCTATAACCCGACGAATGCAAATCCAATCACACTAAAATAAAATTTATATAAAAAAGTGACGATAATCGTCACTTTTATTTATTAGTTAAAGGCCCCATTTCTAGGCACAATACTAAAGCTACTATTTAAACGTCCACCAGTAATTGCAAGCTCACCTAAACGTGCTCCCGCTCCTGTTGAAGGAGGATAGAAATTAATATCTTTAACACGTAATGCACCGTCAATACTCTTATCAGGGTTAAAATAAACCGCCGTATTTACGCCAACTTTACCTAAACCACTTGTTGTATCTTTACCCACAACCAAAGCACTATTAAACGCTAGCTTTCCTGTAATATTGTCAAAACCAATTGCAGAACCATCAATCGGATCACTAATTTGAACCGTATTTCCAGTTGCTGTCGCAGGCACTGTGAAATCGCCGAGTACAGTTAAGGCACTACCATCTGCAATTGAACTATTTGGCACAATTGATAAGTTAAGATCGCCACCTAAACGGAGTTTTAGACCAAATAAGACATCATTATTTTTGGCAAAATTATCAATAGGTGAAGTACATGAACCCGTCGCTGGACAAGTTTTATATTTAGCCCCTGGTAAATAACCAGCTGCAATTTCTGTTGATAAAGCAAGTAGCATCTCTTTTAAACTAATATTAAGACTGCCATTTTCTAAACCAATACTTCCATTGCCTTTGAGGAACATATCGATATTACGTAAGCCCATGTAATAATCAGTAGGACTACCACCATTATTAGCATTTGGAGAACCATCAATTAATAAAATTGAGGTTGTTTTAGTTCCAGTCGCATCACGTCCCGTAGTTCCAGCAGCAATACCAAAACCTAAACGCGAAGTCGTTCCAGATGCAGCTACAGCATTTCGAATAGGCTTACCATTTGTATCTTTTGTATAGTAATAAGCGCTATTTGCCGGTGCATCTAAACCATATACAGCAGCGTTAGCATTTAAATTATAAAAAGGTAAGGCTAAGCCCCACTGGTTATTTGCACCATTGTCTGCAAACTGATTGGCAGCAGCAACATTTGCACTTGTCGTAAAACGACCGCGTCTTGAAAATGCTTGAAACTCTGCTCCACGCATCGCAAGAATTAAGCTAAACGGATTAGTGACCGTATCACGGTGAATATTATGCTGATAATCAGCAGCTGTTGTTAAAGTACCCGCCCCTAAACGAATTGCATTTAAAGTCGCGTTGTTTGGCATTAATAATGTTTTTGTATCAGCAAGATTTAAATAAATATTTCCGCTGTCAAAATAACCGCGCGTAGCTGAGTTAAGGCCTGTTAAATTACCAAATTCGAAACCATAGGCATTCAGACCTGCTCCACCAATTTCTAAAGTGGTTGCTTTGCCATCTGAGCCTAGCATTGAGTCATTGTCTTTAGTGAATTCACCTTTCATACGAAAGGCAATCCCAGAATTACCTAAAATACTATTACTTGAGCCCGTACCTGTAGCGGTATTTGCTGTACCTAATATTGTTGTATCTGACGTACCATCCATGCCACGGACTTGTAAATAACTATTTACCATACGTCCGCTAGCACCTAAACGAATCAAACCTTTCGCATTTTGGGGACTATTGGTTGCATCTAAAGCATAAGGGTTAGTTTTATCCACATTAGAACTTAACATGACCTCAATATTCAGGCCTGAATTAGTTACTTTTCCACTACTATCTACATATGTTCCTGCTGTTAGACCAGAAGCTGAATCTGCTACACGGTTAAAATCAACATAACCATAGGTACTATTTGGGGTTTGCCCTACACTAGCAACGTTAGTTCCAGTATTCGTCTGTAAAACTAGGCCACGAGTTGGGTCAATCAGCATGGCTCCTTTACCGACAAAATTAAAGTTAAAATTTCTTAAAATTAACTGATTTAGCTGACTACGAGCATCTAATTGCCCTAAATAAATATTGGCATTATTAATACCAAGCGTCATGCTCGACTGACTATTTGCATTAAATAGACCATCTTGGGTTGTAAGTGCCAAATTTAGAGGAGAAGTCGTTTGAATAGCTAGCTGCCCCAGTGTCGGCGAACAAGTAGCAGAGTTATTACATACTTTAAAACTATTTACAGTTATAAGTGATGGACTGCTTTGCATAGAAAAGTCGAGTCCAGTTTTACCCGTAGTTGGGTTACTCCCTACATCTAAACGGTAATTTGTACTTAAAGGCTGACTAGATGCATTACTTTTTTGAACTTTTATCCCGCTCGCTTGCGCTCTTAAGACCTGATCTGCACTACCAGGTGTACCTGCATGATCGTCCCAGTAAGCATTATCAATATTGATTTCATTAAACGTCGTTTGAATCGAAATCCCATCTTGCCCATTAACAGCACTCATGTCAGCATCTGTTAAAGCTTCTAACGCAAAAACATGTCCGCTCACTAACAACATGCTGGTTGTTAATGCGTTTAAAATAAACTTTGAGCTGTGATTTTCTTTATTTTTTTTCATCACTTCAGTTCCTTTGAAATCTACATTAACCCTTAACAACGAGGATGGCTACCATCACAACTAAAGACCATGACTTTTCCTTGGATAGCTAAATTCCCATTCATCATCAAGCCCATAAAACCAGTTTCACGTCCATGGTCATACGCCGATGGTGTTGCAGTAGCAACTTGCTGGTTTGCACTATTAGCAGTCGCCGCATAAGTTGGTTTTTTGAAATATGCATAATCATACATATTTGCACTCGACCCTTGCGCTGTTGTTGAGCTGGTAAAGTTATCTTGCTCAATTGATAAGGCATTAAAACCAAAGTTACGAATTAGAATTGGCTGTGCTGCACTAAAACTAAGCTGAATAGCAGGCTTAATCATTTCAGTATTGTTTTTATCCAAATACTTTAAATCAGCGCCATCCAAACCCATTTTTTGAATATTTAAAGTACCTTGTACGCCTTTAAATACAAGCCAAAGTTTATTACCACTATCACTATTTTCGGCCCAACCACTTGGTTTGGTCGCATCTGCTTGTACAAAACGCTTATTAATTGCCAAGCCAATATGGCAAAACTCTACGTTCTCACAGACACCACCACTACCATTGTCAAATACACCGTTAACTGTCTGGTTTAAATTGAGCATTAAAGATAAATCAGCACCCGCCTGACCATTAATCGCCTGTAATGCGTCATTATCTAAAGTTTGTAGCTCTGCATGAGTGACCGTTGCACAAAGAGCGAGGATTAAAGTACTTATTTTTTTCATAGCATTCTCCTCCTCTTATAGACCTTTAGTTGTCAGTTTCAAGTGTTGGATTAAAACACCGTCGATTGAAGCGGATCCCAAGTTATTTAAAGGACTAATGTTAGACAAAGCTGGAGCTTGATTAGCTGTAGGAATAACGTATCCAGTTGTGCCATTACTACTACCAATTAAATCGTTGACGACAGCATTTCTTGAAGTCAACCATGGAATAGCAGAGTTAGTCCAATCACGATTCGAAGTAGCTCCATACATTGGCGTCGAACCCGATGTACTCGTACATCCTAAAGCACCAGAACAAGTTGTTGCATCAGCTGGTTTTGGCGTTGGATTTGTAATAACCCACGCACCAGTTCCTTTGCTATATTCCCATTGATATAAATATCCTAATGTTTTATAACCACAGTTAGAATTAAACAAACCACAACTATATTCTTGTTTCCATGTCTGGGTATTCTGTTGTCTTTGTTTAAAACGGACCTCTGTCATTGTGGCGGAAGTAGTACCAGATACTGAATTAGTCATTGATACCAAACTACCGGCAGAAGTCCCAGAAACTTGCGTACCTGTTGAAATTAAACGCCCAAAGGAAACGCCAATTGCACCTTCGCCGGTATTTGCTAACAAGGTTTTTCCATTATCAGGACTATATACGGTACCAATCGTAATACTACTATGCGTAGGGTTAACACATGAATAAACGTTACACGTAGAACCTTTGTAAGTCGTGTCAGCACCAGTGTAATCAGTATAAATCTGTTTATATATTTCTGGTTTATTTGCAATTCGAGCAATTTCAATACTAAAGTTTTTGCCGTCGGAACCTAAAATAAGCGGTTGATATAAATTACCTAATACTAAATTAATATTTGGATTGTAGAGATATAAGCCTTCACTATCAGCAAACTTCGGTGCTACAGCGCCTGCAGAGTCAAATGCAGGTGTATATAAATTGTTTGATGCATTTGGTGAGTCTGAAGTTTCACGGGTACTAAATCGCAATACCTTATTTGTATCATTAAAGGCAATTCGTGTTTTATTCGATGTTTTTGTATCTGTTCTAGTTCGATTTTCTACATAGTAACGGCATCCACGAGAGGTACTAAAACTCCCTGTGCCACTGTTACCACAGTCTCCAGTACTACTTGCACTTAAAGTTGAGTTTGCACCCGCATGTACTGTTTGCCATCCATTATTACTACTTGTAGCGTATGTCTGCGTTTGACTCGTAACATTTTCAGTCACAATACTGGTATTTTTGCTATCACCCGTATTTAAGCGAACTAGTCCAGACATTCCTAACGTATTATTATAAAAAGGACTCATTCCTCCAGCCGTAGTTGCACCACCTAATGTTTGGAACATACTAATCTGGCTACCATTTAAACTAAAGCCATTTAGAATGCCTTGCAAACGTAATCGGTTAGCACGAGTTGTATCAATACTGGTACCAATTAACCCGTTATTATTACCATATTGAAATTGGGCTAGAGAGCCATTTGTTGTAGCGACAACATTGGGATTACGTACAAATGCATCAGCCCATAGCCCTAATTTTAAATTATATGCATCAGCTCCCTCTGCCCCATCAATTAATGGTTGATATAGAGGAGCTTCTAAAGATAAATACGTTACTGGGTAAACACCGCTATCTGTTGTACTAAAATTAGGAACATTGGTCGCAGTTTTTACTTTAAATATCCATGGATTGGCTCCTGTGCCCCAACTTGAAATCGCTGCTGCAGCTGAGGTGTTAGCAATACGCGAATTTGCATCGCCATCTGACTTAGATAATGCTAATCCATAAAGAAATATGTCTGCTTTACCTACTGCGCGGTCTTCTGGTCCAACAGTGCCATTACCACTTGTATCAGCCGCACCAACACTCAAAGGCCCTACGGGTACATAGTTAATATAACCTGTATCTTTACTACGATCGGTAATAATTTGATTTACAGATTCATTTGGACCAGCGCCACGAAATACCATGAATGTATTTTGTGGTAATATTGCAATACCTTCGCCTATAGTTTCACTTAAACCAGCATCAGAAAGTTCTTCAAGAGCAAAGCTTGACTGACTTAAAAAAAGTCCAATTAAACTTGCTAAAACGGTTTTTTGAAACCTTACCGTATAATTAAGTGTAGTCATCGTGACCTTCCTGTTTTATACGATGCCACGCACCATATTTCTTTTTCTTTAACAGTCCTTGATGTGAGATTATTTCCTTTTTCATCTCACAAGGGGCAAACTTTTAAAAATTGCCAACCTTTCCACATTTCCATTATGCTGAATATTTACTCAAATGCAAAATTAAATAAATAAAAACTCATTTTTCCGATAAACGAGAAATAAGAGATGCATTTAACAGAATTTTAAAGAACCATAACAGTTAGCTGAGAAGTTTTGTTTTTGAAGCACTACATTAGTTAAGGCCATAGAAGCTGGTGTTTTCCCTGTTAAATCAACAGTTCCAATAGGAAGATTACCTGCTAAACAGTTTAATGCTAATGCTCCACATTTAACAGGATGTGTTTCTAGATAAGAACTAACTTGTCCCAAGGCATCAGTAATTGTAGCTAATGCAATATCAACATTTCCCGTAGGAGTAATTTGTCCAATATCAATTGGGTTTGTAAGCTCTAGCCACCATCCTGTTTGTGCCGTTGAGGCTGCCTCTGGCCATAATATATTTACGCCCTGTACGGAGAGATAACCAGCAGAGCCATTCAGTTGAGCAGCATGGAAATAACCCAGACTTTGTTTAATTGCCACATTTACATCAAGATTATTTACTGTTCCAGTTACATCACCCGAAATCGGAACAGGAATACCCAGCACTGAAGCAGTTGCATCTAAAGTCCCCGTAACTGCAATCCCTCCAACCCTTGCTGTTGCATTCAAATTAGCTGTATTAATACGCTTACCCGTAATAATTTGTTGCCCCATAGACAATGTTCCACTACCTGCACCTAAATTTAGATTATAGGCCGTAGATGTAAATGGAAGTGTTGCTATGTTACCTATAAATTCTGCCCGTCCTGTAATTGCAGTTCCGGTTTCATCTTGGGTAATACCATAGTAAGGATTCGTAGTTACCGTACCTCCAGTTGGTTTAGTTACCATATATCCACTTAATGAATTAATACCACTAGCAGCATCACCATTTTCTAAACCAAAAGTAAGTAAACCCGAAAGTGACTTAGCACTTAACCGAAAACCTTGGATCTCACGTGTAGAAGCTGAATCTGGATTTTTAACAGCAAATTCTAAAAATGGATTGGTAATAATAGCGGAAGAAGAAGCACGCTCAGTACTAGTACTATCTACCGTGCCACCACTTAAACTCAAATAATCAATATCGATGTCACAGGCACCAGCGCCATTTACCCCACCACAACCTAACTGTAATTTTTTAATATTGGCATTAAGTTCTAATTGGGCATCTAATGCAAGTCGGTAAAACCCCATATTTCCATTTGAACTTGAGTTACTTGCAGAATCTGTAGGCGCAATATAAGACATACCCATTAAAGCTTGGCCACGAGTTGCTGATAGTTCAGCATCTGACATAGGGACTAGTGTAGAAGCAGCGTAAGCTGAAGAAAAACATAAGCTTCCGAGAGTTAAAAGTGCTACTCGAAGAGACGTAAACTGTCGCATGGCCGACCTCCGTATCCGTGGGGGCATAATCCTATTTAATTTCTTTTTATTTGGCCTATCTGCATTTGATAAATATTTAACTAAACATTATCAAAGAGAGCCTATATCAACCACATTTGCCTTTAAATTCTGTGATGCAGAACAAAAAACAAATCAATTATTGATCATATTATATCATTTTTTACAAAAGGAAACTGTCGTTTATCATAATTCCGATAAACGCTTCTCAAAAAAATTTTATTTATAAAATTGGGCCACCTAAGTGACCCATTATTTTTAAAATCTTTTCATCGAGGAAAGATTAAGTTTTAGGAAGCGTAACACCTGTTTGACCTTGGTATTTACCACCACGGTCTTTATAAGAGGTTTCACATACTTCATCACTTTCAAAGAATAGCATTTGTGCTACGCCTTCCCCAGCATAAATACGTGCAGGTAAATTTGTCGTATTTGAAAATTCTAACGTAACGTGACCTTCCCATTCAGGTTCTAATGGAGTCACATTTACAATAATACCGCAACGAGCGTAGGTCGATTTACCTAAGCACACTGTTAACACATTGCGAGGTATACGGAAATATTCAATTGTACGCGCTAGAGCAAATGAGTTTGGCGGAATAATACAAACGTCAGACTCAATATCGATAAAACTTTTGTCATCAAAATTCTTTGGATCGACAATTGCAGAATGTACGTTTGTAAAAACCTTGAATTCACGGGCACAGCGTACATCATAACCATAGCTAGAGACCCCGTAGGAAATCAACTTTTCACCATTTTTATCAAAACGGACTTGATTCTCTGCATAAGGTTCAATCATGCCGTGTTTTTCGCTCATCTCGCGAATCCAACGATCAGACTTAATGGCCATGTATTTTCTATCCAAAAGGTAAATTCATTGATTTCGACGTACTTTAACTTAAAAAACCAATTATGAAAACAACACAGAGCTACTCAAATAAATAAGAATAGCTCAGCAGTACGTTTAAAGGTTCAGTAAAGCAGAATAACTAATTGGAATTGAAAAGCTGACCAATACAAGTGAAGCGGTTTTTTGCAAGTTAGTTTGATTTAACCAACCCACTTTCTTAGAAGCTAAAACCGATCCCAAGAAAATCCAGAACAATGCAATTGGGGTAATAAGCGCTAAATAAGCCATCATATGAATTAAATAAATATGAAAATTACTCCATGCAGCTACCGGGAAAATTGCTGAGGCAAAGAGTAAGGCTTTTGGGTTTAATAAAGTGGCGCAGAATAACTCACGAGCACGAATCGTTGGCTGATTTAATTCAACTTCTTGATTTGCCGTATGCCATAACTTGATGGCTAAGAAAATAATATAGCAAGCGCTCAATAGCTTTAGAATAGGCGGCAGCATTGGTAGTGTGCTAGACACTTTTCCAATCAGCATTCCCCATGCAGAAATAGAGATTACATAACCCAAAACTTCTGCTGGAATAAGTTTTACTGACTTCCTTAAACCCACTTGTACTCCTGAAGAAGCGAGCAGAGTATTGGTTGGGCCTGGAGTAAGTAAAATTGTGGCTACTAAGCCAATAAAAAGCCATGAAATCATTGAATGACCTCACAATATAGTCATCTCAGATTAATAGATATCCTGTCACAAGGCAAAAGGTAATTGTAAGACAAAGTATTTCAAGTTATTTTCAAAATAAAAATAAAGTATATAAAAACAAATATTTATAAAATTACCACATAAAGTCGAGAAGAAAACTTTACGGTCAGTTGTTATACTTTTCAAATAGATTCTGAGTTAAGTAACATAACTATTTTTATTTTAAGTCTATTTTTCCATCAAAAGTCTTTATAATAAAAAATATATAGCACTGGTAAGTTTAAATTTTAAGCTTTTAATAAGTTTCAATTCATATATTGTTTCTGATTTTTTATATAGAGCATCGCGCTTTACTACCCTTAATGATTATGGCAAAGCATTTTTTTCAATCTTGGCTTCCCTCCCCCGAGAAAGTTTCAAATATGAAATTTCTAAGGATTTTTGGTAAAAAGACTCTTAATCCTGTGCTTTGGTATGTCAATCGAAAATCAATTACCCGAGCTGTTTTTGTCGGAACTTTTTTTGGTTTACTGCCTATTCCTTTTCACAGCGTATTTATTGTGATGGCTGTATTACTATTCGAAGTAAATTTACCAATTAGCTTGATGCTCGCTTGGTTAAGTAACCCGCTTACATTAGTTCCTATTCTATATATCGGTTTTTGGTTCGGTGCTCATATTTTTCATGTGCATATGATTAACAAAGAAATGTTACTGGGTGTATTGCATCAGATTTCTCGTTGGATTACTCATTTCGGCCATGGCCATATTGATTTTAGTCTTGCGAAAATCTTGATGACTGGACTTGTTGTAGAAGCTTTTGTATTTGCTGTCATTTTATATATATGTACAGAAATTTTCTGGCGCTGGATGGTTGTTAAAAACTGGAAAAGTAGACATCGTCAAAAGAAGCAAGAAGAGGTTTTATAAAATTTTCACTCTTCTTGCATAAGTTTAAATCATTATTTCGGCAATTTTGATTTCATATATTCTTCAGCTACATTAAGTACATATTCTTGGCAAGCCTCTCCTGTACCAGGGTCATAAGCTCCATTATTGGTAATATTATTAGATAAGATTCGAATGCCTAAGAAAGGAACGTTAAATTGACTTGCGATTTGCGCAACAGATGCCGCTTCCATTTCTTCAACAGAAGTACCATAACGTTGATGGAAAAATTGAATACGATCTAGCTCATTATTCCAGACATCTGCTGAACCAATCGTTCCTTCAACCACATCACCTTTATCATAACGGACTTTATGTGCCGCCATTAACAACTCTTGGTCACCTTCAAATTTGCGTATTGCAATCGGCTCTGGGTCAGATTCACTTGTTGGCAAAACGTCAAAAGCCTCAACCCATGTGAGTGAGTTTGAACCACCACCCACTGGCTGTTTAGGTGTTCTAAATGCACCAATATTGGTTGTATATTTTCCTAAAACAATATCATAAACATGTAAGTCAGGATCATGTCCACCCGAGGTTCCCTGATTGATGATCGCAATTGGTTTATAGCGTTCAATCGCTAGAGCAGTTGATGCAGCAGAGTTACTCATACCCATGCGGGTTTTAGAAATAATCATTGGATAACCATTATAGGTCCCTTTCCAGAAGCTCCATCCACCAATGGTTTCAACAGTCTTATTTTCTAACTTTGAAGCCATTCTTTCCGACTCTACAGGTAAAGCACCCTGAATAATGATCGGCTGTAACTTCTGTTTTTGTTCCTGAAGTGTTGGTGTTTGTGAAGCAGATGAGTTGTCATCGTTACATCCAACTAAAAATAAAGCGCTACATAAACTGATTACGCCCAAACTATACTTAAATTGCATTTTTTAACCTTTCTTTTTAAAAAGTGTAAAGTAGCAATCTACATGCCAATTTCAAGTTCAGCTTTGTTATTAGGATTCAGTAATTTAATTTTTTATTTTAATCAGATGATAAAAAACCCGACTTAAAGCCGGGTTTTAATAAATTAGAAAATACGCTTATCATCACGTGTGCGTTGAGGGATTTTTTCAATCTGCTGCCAGACTGCTTTAGCAATCTCAATATAACTATCAGCCGCATCATCCATTGCCACAACACTCGGTTTACCCTGATCAGCATGTTCACGTATTTGAGCATTTAGAGGCAAACGGCCTAACAATGGAATATGGTATTGCTCGGAAAGCTTATCACCACCACCGATACCAAAAATTTGCTCTTCATGGCCACAGTTTGAGCAAATATGAGTCGACATGTTTTCGACAACACCTAATACGGGAATACCCACTTTATTAAATAACTTAATTCCTTTGGTGGCATCAAGCAAGGCAACATTTTGTGGAGTAGTCACAATGATGGAGCCTGTAACCGGAATACGCTGTGCAAGTGTCAGCTGAATATCACCAGTACCCGGCGGCATATCAATCATGAGTACATCTAGATCAGGCCAAAGCGTTTGATTAAACAGTTGCATTAAAGCCCCCGTTGCCTTTGGCCCACGCCACGCGACAGGTGTGTTGTTATCACCAGTTAAATGTCCAATCGATAACACGGCCATTCCATAGGCATCTAAAGGCACGAAATTTTCACTTTCAATAAGAGGTGTTTTGCCTGCATTGCCTAGCATTGTCGGGATACTTGGGCCATAGATATCGGCATCCAAAACTCCAACCTTAAGTCCCATTTTTTGCAAGGCAAGTGCCAAATTGACCGTAGTTGTCGATTTACCAACACCACCCTTTCCAGATGAAACTAAAATAACATTCTTAATGCGAGGGTGAAGAGGAACATCTCTTTGTTGCGGAGCGGCTTTTTGAATCGGTGGATTATTTGGATCTGGTTCTGATTTAGGTGAGGCGTCAAGTACAGGAGGTAAATTTGAACTTTCTTGTGTAGGGCGCTTTTGTTGAACCACGTGTAAATTAAGTTCTTCAATACCGCACTTTTCTAATGCACCCGCTAAATCATCATGGATTTGCTGCAAATGCTCTTTTTCATCAGGAAATGTATTAATCGTAAGTTGTAATACACGACCCTGAACTTGAAGCTGACTAATACGCTCCTTTAAAGCATCTTTTGAATCCGGTAATAAATAATTTTGGAGTACGGTTTGGATTTCATCTTCTTTCACCTCTTGTGCGGGTGAAAAAACGGACTTTAATGAAGAAAGCCAAGACATATTGTTTACTCCAAAAACAGATCATTACAGCTTAATGGAGATAGTGTAACAGTATTGCTCCGCACTCGCTCACCTTGGGATGAATAATTACTAACTTCACATCTCATCTTTTAGGTAAGGAGTGCAGATTTTAGTTTAAATCAGCTTATTCAGCAGAATCATGGTTCTTTAATTTATTGAGTTTATCGGTCGCAGTTTTCTTCAACTCATCAAGTTTTGCGGTTGCTTGCGTTTTCAACTCATCCAATTTTGTAGCAGCCTCTTCCTTTAATTCCGCAGCTTTGGCTTTAGCATCGTCAAGTTTATGAGCTGCTTCTGTACGCAAATGATCAAACTTATCTTGTAGACTATGCTGAACATCCTCAAGTTTACCTTTTAAATCAGTTGCTTTTTCTTCAAGAGCCTCTTTACCAGAAGCTTGTTTCTCTTTTACATTTTCCTTTAAATCGTCCAAAGCTTTTTCGCCTTGTACTTTCGCATCAGCTGCTTTTGCCTTTAATTGGTCTACCTTATCTTCAACTGCTTCTTTACCAGCAGCTTGCTTCTCTTTTACATTTTCCTTTAAATCGTCCAAAGCTTTTTCACCTTGTACTTTTGCATCAGCCGCTTTTGCCTTTAATTCATCTAATTTATTTTCTGTAGTCATCGTTGTTATCCTCATAGTTAATTAAAAAATTACCTGAAATAAGTTATTAGTTATACATCGTTATGGCTTATTTTCTGACCGTAACTGCAATTTGAAACAAAGACAATACAGGAAGATTCAAATATTTTTTGATTTATTTATCTGTTCTAAAGAGAAACCATGCCTGACCAAAATCCATTTTAATAGAAATCGCTTATGCCAAGCTGGAGATTATTAATCTTTGCTTATCTCCCTGCATCAGTTAAAATCTTCCACCTTATAAATACGAATGAGAGAATGAAATCCGTGCGTAAAATTTTAGTCACTAATGCCCTCCCTTATGCTAATGGTCCAATTCATATGGGTCATTTACTCGGTTACATCCAGGCAGATATCTGGGTTCGTGCCATGCGAGCAATGGGTCATGATGTGACTTATGTATGTGCGGATGATGCTCACGGTACAGCAATTATGCTACGTGCCGAAGCAAATGGTATTAGCCCAGAAGAGCAAATTGCGAATGTTCAAAAAGAACACATCCGTGATTTTGACGGTTTTGGTGTACATTTCGATCATTACGATTCAACGCATAGCGATGCAAACAAAGCACGTTCAACAGATATCTATATTAAAAACCGTGAAGCTGGAAATATTGCAGTTCGTCCTGTAACTCAATTATTTGACCCAGAAAAAGGGATGTTCTTGTCTGACCGTTTCATTAAGGGTACATGCCCAAAATGTAAATCAGAAGATCAATACGGCGACTCATGTGAGGTGTGCGGTACAACTTACAATGCAACTGAGTTACTTAATCCACGTTCAACATTAAGTGGCGCAACACCAGTTGAAAAATCATCAGATCACTATTTCTTCAAGCTTCCAAACTTCTCTGAATATTTACAAAAATGGACGCGTGATGAAGGACGTTTACCTCTTTCAATTGCGAACAAGTTAGATGAATGGTTTGAAGCTGGTTTAGCAGACTGGGATATTTCTCGTGATGCACCATATTTTGGCTTTGAAATTCCAGACGCACCAAATAAATATTTCTACGTATGGGTAGATGCCCCAATTGGTTATATGTCTAGTTTTGAAAACTATATCAAAGCTAAACGCCCAGATTTAAACTTTGATGATTTCTGGAAAAAAAACAGCCAAAACGATGTTTATCATTTTATTGGTAAAGACATTGTTTATTTCCATGCTTTATTCTGGCCTGCAATGCTTGAAGGTGCGAACTATCGCACCCCAACAGGCTTATTTGTAAACGGTTTCTTGACTGTAAATGGACAAAAAATGTCTAAGTCACGTGGTACTTTCATTAAGGCGGAGACGTATTTACAGCATTTAAACCCAGAATATTTACGTTACTACTTTGCGTCTAAACTTTCAGATAAAGTTGAAGACTCTGACTTAAATCTTGATGACTTTGTTCAGAAAGTAAATTCAGACTTAGTCGGTAAAGTCGTTAATATTGCTAGCCGCTGTGCGAAATTTATTAACAGCAATTTTAACAATACTTTATCTGCTGACTGTGCAGAAACTGAGTTAGTACAAAGTTTTATTGATGCTGGCGATTCAATCGCTGCTGCATATGAAGCACGTGAATTCTCTACGGCGATCCGTGAAATCATGGCGCTAGCTGACCGTGCAAACCAATATATTGATGAGAAAAAGCCTTGGGCACTTGCTAAACAAGAAGGTCAAGAGCAACAAGTTCTTGACGTCTGCTCTGTGGGTATCAACTTATTCCGTCAATTAGCGGTTTACTTGGCTCCAGTTCTGCCAACTTTAGCTCAACAAGTTCAAGATTTCTTAAAACTTGAAAGCTTCGATTTCGAGTCACGCAAACAAATTCTTGTAAGCCATGAGATTGCGCAGTTCCAACCGCTTATGCAGCGTGTTGATCCAAAAGCTGTTGCAGCTATGGTTGATGCTTCTAAAGAGTCTTTAGGTGCTCCTGCTCCAGAAGCAACAAAAGCGGCAGTGAAAAAAGACAAAGCAGCTGAGAAAAAAGCAGCGCCTACTCCAGCAGTTGGTGAAGCTGAAATTATCGGTATTGAAGATTTCTTAAAAGTTGACTTACGTGTTGCTCAGGTCATTGAAGCAGGTACAGTTGAAGGTTCAGATAAACTACTACAACTTACTTTAGACGTTGGTGAAGCTGAACCACGCAATGTATTTAGTGGTATTCGTAGCCAATACACACCAGAAGACCTAAAAGGTAAATTGGTTGTTATGGTGGCTAACCTTGCACCACGAAAAATGCGTTTTGGTATTTCAAACGGCATGGTACTTGCTGCCGGAAATGGTGAAGGTATTTTCATTATTTCTCCAGACAGCGGTGCGAAACCTGGCGATAAAGTTTCTTAATCTGCTTTCAAAAAAAGCTCCCTAAATTGGGAGCTTTTTTGTTTTTAAGGACTTTGAATAGGTTTAAACGAGGCTTACTAAATTAGGACCACGGCCACCCTTCGCAAGGGTTATTAAATAAAACGTGTATATTTCCCAACTCTTCATTTGTTAAATAGCCATTCTTATTTTCATCTAAATAATGAAATAGCTCTGTCTGCTTGTTTTCACTTTGAAAACGCTTATCACTCGGCCAGTTATAGGGATAAAAGTCTTCAACACGTTGAAACTCTTTGAGGCTATACATGCCATCATGATTTAAATCATATTTTTCCTGAAAAAGCTCCCAATCTAAAGATGCAGGCTCACACGCATTTACCATATTCAAAATACAGTAAGTTGCACATCCAGCAAGTAACTTAATAGTTAGATTGCTCATGATTATTCACTTGTATATCGGAAATTTTATAATCCTTTTCGTGAACTGGAGTACCCACAATACTCATAGTCCGCTCATTTGCCGATTGTTGTTTACTCGTCGTTCTCATCTCACATCCTGTAGTTAAGATGAGAAAAACTACAGAAATGCTCACTATTAGTTTTTTCATAACGTGATCCTCATTTCTTTTTGTTTTATTTATTAAGTTACCACTTTTAAAGTATTTAAGTGCTAAAAAAGATATTTCAATTTGTATATATTTCACTCAAAAATAAAGCCAGTCTATAAATAGCTGGCTTTGGATTTTGTAGATATTTTAATTAAAGAGTAATCATTTGAAGAAAATTAATTTTAAACCCAATAAAGTCACAATACTTCCAGCAACTCGATCCACCCCTGTTTTTGCTTTCAGATACATTTTTCGAGGCTTCTCTGAAGAGAGCAGCATTGCCACACATGAGTACCAACCCGCATCAATCATAAAACAAATCACTGGTAATGCGACGTAGTAATAATTTGGAATTTCTTTTGGCAACAAAGCAGTAAATACACTCGCTAGCACGACTGCGATTTTTGGATTACTTAACTGGGTAATTAAGCCATATCGATATGCCTGTTTATAGGTCATTTTCGATTTGCCATCGTTTTCCATCGCAATTGGTTCTTTAGCATGTTTAATAATTTTAAAAGCCAGCCAAAGCAAATATAGCCCACCACCAATTTTTAAAATTAAATAAGCAGAAGGCACCGCCAATAAAACTGCTTGCAATCCCATAACTGCTAATAGACCAAAAAGCGCTGCGCCTGTCCCCGTCCCTAAAGCGGTAAACAACCCATGTTTACGTGATTTAGAAATTGAATTTTGTGCAACATAAATAAAGCTTGGCCCAGGACTTATTGCTCCAAGCATCAATGCCATCGCAATTGAAAAAAGAGGAATAAGGGACTCAAACATTGTATTGACCTAGCATCATGCAATTGCGCGGTATTCTAACAGCTTTTTGTGACACATATAAAAATGGCGAAGATATAAATGATGAAAATTGAATTTTCATGTTTTTACAATTTAAATCTTCACAACGGACAAAAATGTCCGTTAAATATATAACCTTTAGAACTCCCCAAACCGATGACATGAGTAAACGTCAAAAAATTGCAGCCCATAATCGGGATGAATTACTCAATGCAGCCGAAGAATGTTTTCGTATTCATGGCATTAATGTTCCCTTACAAGTTGTGATTGACCACGCTGGGGTCGGCAGAGCGACGTTCTACCGTAACTTTTGTGATCGAAAAGCTTTAATTAGTGCACTTTTAGAACGTGCGATTACACAGCTAGAGCAAAAAGCAGCTCATTTTCAACAATTCGAAGATGGTTTATTTCGTTTAATTGAAGGACATATTGGGCAACTTCCCAAGCTCGCAATTTTGCAAGATTTTTGGAGAGTGATTGATCGACAAGATCCAATTATGTTAAAAATTTATGAACGGCGAAATAATGTACTTAACCCACTGATTGAAAATGCGATAAAACAAAAATTGTGCCGAGCTGATCTGACCGCCGATGACTATGCAATGGTCACAGCAATGTTGGGTTCTTCATTTCAAGGACATGAGCCAGAAGAACAGACTCGCTTAGCAAAACGAGCAATTGAATTACTATTTCATGGTATTCAAATACAAAAAATTCGAGGGATAGAATGAGTAAAACGCCTCGTTACTTAGAAACACCACCAGACTGGACCCCAGAAGAGCAACCGACTTTACCTGGTTCACCAGCAGCTATTGAACACTCTGTACCTAAGCGATTTATTTACTTTTTTATTGGTTTATTTATCGCCCTTTCGGCAAGCTTAAGTAATGGTTTTATTACGGCAAATTTACCTTTAATCCAAGGTGAGTATGGACTAACTCCTTCCGAAGCGGCTTGGTTGCCTGCTGCTTATGTCATGGCAAATGTCAGTTCAAACCTGATTTTATTTAAAGCCCGGCAACAGTATGGCCTGAGAGTATTTTCGGAAATAGGACTCGTGATTTTTATTGCAGTTCTGGTATTACATATTTTTGTGCATACTTATGAAATGGCCCTATTTGCGCGGGTTGTAGCTGGTTTAGCTGGTGCGCCATTAAGCTCTTTAGGTATGTATTACACCATGCAAGCTTTTAAAAAAGCAGACATGGCAAAAGGTATATATATTGCCTTTGGTTTTCAGCAACTTGGCGTGCCGTTAGCTTGGATTATTTCTCCATTTCTCGTAAATACAGATAGTTGGTCTGTTCTATATACCTTTGAGCTCGGCTTAGCACTTTGTTGTTTAGCCATGGTCGTTTCATTGAAGTTACCACGTAGCTTAAGAATTTATGTTTTTGAGAAGCAGGATTTCTTTACATTTGCTTTATTGGCTCCAGGTTTTGCCTGCTTGTGTATTGTGCTCACGCAAGGTCCAATTTTATGGTGGTTCAACAGTGAATGGCTTGCTTACGTCTTAATTGCAGGTTTTAGTTTAGTTGTTCTTGGTTTGCTCTATGAGCACTATCGTGCCAATCCATTAATTATGACACGCTGGTTAGGCGCCGCTTCGACCCTACGCTTCATTTTTGGTGCTTTTGCTATTCGACTTTTAATGTCAGAACAAAGCTACGCAGCTGTTAACTTCTTAAAAACAATGGGGATGGGTCCAGACCAATTTGTTCCACTCTATGTGGTCATATTGATAGGGATTTTAAGCGGAACACTTTTTAGTGCACTGACTTTTTCACGCGAACGGATTATCTTCCACTTACTTTTTGCAGAATTTTTAATTTTAGTCGCATGTGGACTGGATTATCACTTAACCAGTGATGTCCGACCTGTGAACTTCTTTGCAAGTCAGTTTTTAGTAGGCTTTGCAGGTGGTTTATTTATTGGGCCATTGCTCCTGATTGGCTTTGCGCAAACTTTGGCTAAAGGTCCTTCGTATGTGGTGACTTTTATTGTGCTGTTCTCTGCAACTCAAACATTTGGCGGCCTTGTCGGGTCTTCATTCTTCTCGACCTATCAACAACACCGCACGCAGAACTATCAAGTCGAGATTATTAAAGATTTAGAACAAGCAGACCCTCTAGTTGCTCAAAGGCTCTCTATATATCAACGCAGCGCATCAGTTACGACTACTGACCCAGCATTACAAACAGCCCAATCCATGCGCTCACTTAATCAAGTGGTCACTCGTGAAGCGCAAGTGCGTGCCTACAATGACGTTATTGCATTGAACGGTATTTTTGCTATCGCCCTACTCTTGTGGGGTGGATTTAATATTGCACGTAGTAAATATCTACAACGCAGAGGAATTAGCCGTCCTTAATGGCTTCTTTATTGATGAAATAGAAATTGAGATTGATATATGTCAGATGATCAAAACAAACCGGAACAAGCTCCACCTCAAGCAGCTCCCGCTCCATCTAACGAACCGGCACCCGCGAGCAAACTGATTCCAACAAAACGCTCCACTTTATTATGGATGTTAGTTGTGCTCATTGTCGGTATTTTAGTGATTTTGTGGGCATGGAGAATCGGACCCTTCGCAACGAGTGTTCAGCAAACTGACAATAGTTATGTTAAAGGTAAAACAACGATTTTATCGTCGCAAATTAATGGCTATGTTAAAGATGTATTAGTTAAGGACTTTGACCACGTTAAGAAAGGTCAAGTATTAATGCATATTGATGCAACCACCTACGACCAAAAAGTAACGCAAGCGGCTTCTGGAGTTGAACAAGCTAAAAATACTTTAGCCAATCAGACACAGTCTATTGCTCAAAAACAAGCTGATATTGTGGCTGCACAAGCAAAAGTTGAACAAGTTAGGGCTCAATATGAGCTTTCTTTAGCACAGCTTAGACGATATCAACAGTTAGGAAATAGTGGAGCAGCTTCTAAATCTGAGCAAGATAAAGCCGCAGCAGATGCTGAAAATAACCTTGCAGCACTGAAGCAGGCAGAGGCCAATGTTTTAGTTGCCAAAGAAGCGCTTAAAACAGCGCAAGTGGCAGAAGCTGGATTAGAAGCACAAGTTTCCAGTGCTAAAGCACAACTAGACCAAGCACAAACTACTAAAGACTATAGCGTTATTGTTGCTCCAATGGATGGTCAACTTGGTGAGGTGAACCCTCGTGTTGGGCAATATGTAGCAGCAGGGTCACAATTACTCTACCTCATCCCACAGCAAACTTGGGTGATTGCCAACTTTAAAGAAACCCAAATTGCCAATATGCGGATTGGTCAAAAAGCATGGTTTACAGTCGATGCGATGAAACACAAAAAATTTACAGGGCATGTTGAGCAGATCTCACCTGCTGCGGGTTCCGAGTTCAGTGTATTAAAACCTGACAATGCGACAGGTAACTTTACCAAAGTTGTTCAAAGAATTGCCGTACGCATTACTATTGATCCAAATCAAGAAGGAATGGAACACTTACGCCCTGGCATGTCAGTAATTACTTCTGTCGATACAAGTTCGTAAACAGCTTTTTAAAGCTCTATTTAAAAAGCTACAATGTGATCAATCATTATTTTTCTCAATTTCTAATGTTTGATCACATTGCCCAGCCTGTTTCCTATCAGCACATTGAACTCCCCTCTTTAGTTCATCTCGACATTAAGCGATTAGATTTAGTTCATCCTCAAATTTCGGGCAATAAATTTTTCAAACTAAAATACAATCTGCTTGTCGCAAAACAACAAGGTTTATCGAGCATTTTGACTTTTGGAGGGGCCTATTCAAATCATATTGCCGCGACTGCCTACGCAGCTCATCTTTTTGGCTTAAAAAGTATTGGAATTATTCGTGGTGAAGAGTTAGCTGACAAACCTCTGAATCCAACCTTAGCAAAAGCTCAAAGTTTAGGAATGCATCTACATTTTGTCTCACGCAATGAATATCGCTTACGAGATAATGCAAACTATCTTCAACAATTACGTCATCAATTTCCTGAAATTTTCATTATTCCTGAAGGCGGCACCAATGAATTGGCAGTTCAAGGTTGTCAGGAAATTCTCAGCCAAAGTGATTTAAATCAATATGATGTGATTTGCTGTGCAGTAGGAACTGGCGGAACGATTTCGGGTCTTATTGAAAGGAGTTCAGCAGATCAAAAAGTCTTAGGGTTTTCGGCTTTAAAAGGTGACTTTTTACAACAAGAAATTCGGCAGTGGACCAAAAAACAGAACTGGTCTGTGACAGATGCATACTGCTGTGGTGGGTATGCAAAAACTTCACCCGAATTATTGGCATTTATAGACAGTTTTGAAGAGCAGCATGCGGTACCACTTGAACCGATCTATACGGGAAAGATGATGTTCGGTCTGTTTGATCTTATAAAGAATAATTACTTTTCTGAAGGAACTCGCATTCTGGCAATTCATTCTGGTGGTTTACAGGCAGATATAAGAAATAAATCACATCAATAACTTATTAGCTTTTAGTGCACATTACTCCGCATAGCAGTAAATGTCTTTAGCATGACTAAGGCTCGGCATGATAGTATATGCCCCTTTTAAATTTTCACGATTAATCGAGAATCTCTTATGTCTAACAGTCATGTCGATGTCATTGTCTTAGGTGCAGGTGCTTCTGGACTCATGTTGGCTGCACATGCTGCTAAACGAGGGCGCTCGGTTTTAATTTTAGAAAAAGCCAATAAAATTGGTAAAAAGATTTTAATGTCAGGCGGTGGTAAGTGTAACTTTACCAACCTTTATGTAGAGCCTGACAACTATATTTCTCATAATCCACACTTCGTTATTTCTGCCCTATCACGCTATAGCAACTGGGACTTTATCGGTTTGGTATGTGATTATAAAATTGCTTATGAAGAACGAAAACACGGGCAATTATTCACGCTAAACGGCGCTAAAGAAATTTTAGAGATGCTAGTGAGTGAATGTGATAAAACCAATAACGTTGATATCCAAACTCAATGTGAAGCTGTACAGATTGATCCATTAGAAAAAGGCGGTTTTACTGTACACACAAACCAAGGCCGATTTAGCTGTGAGTCATTAGTGGTTGCTACAGGTGGTTTATCCATTCCAACTTTGGGTGGTTCTGGATTTGGCTATGAACTGGCACAAAAATTTGGACATACGGTTTTCCCAACTCGCGCAGGTTTAGTCCCGTTTACCTTTTCAGATCATATTAAAGAAGTTACTACACGCCTAAGTGGCAATGCTTTAGATGTGACTCTAAGTAACTCGAAAAATAGTTTTACTGAAGCATTATTGTTTACGCATCGCGGCTTGAGTGGACCAAGTTCCCTACAGCTTTCAAACTATTGGAACACTGGTGAAAGTTTTAAAATTGACTTTTTCCCAAGCCAAGATTTAGCAACTTATTTAAAAGATAAAAAGAAAGCCCAACCTAAAGTTCTATTGCGCACCCTTCTGAGTGAGTTTACTGCGAAAAGTATTATCCAAGAGCTACAACAACTTATATGGTCAGAGCAGAGCGAAACAGCAATTGGTAATATCAGTGATGCACAGCTAGATCATATTGCCGAGCAACTACATGGTTTTGCTGTGAAACCATCAGGTACAGAAGGGTATCGTACTGCCGAAGTTACTTTAGGTGGAGTTGATACAAGTGAAGTATCTTCCAAAACCATGGAAAGTAAAAAGCAGAAAGGACTGTTTTTTATTGGGGAAGTACTTGATGTGACTGGCCATTTAGGAGGTTATAACTTCCAATGGGCTTGGTCTTCTGCTTATGCAGCAGCACAATACGTTTAAATGATCAATAAGCTAATTTGAAGCTTTCGAATCATTTGAAGATTTTTCAGAATTACGTGTATGAGTTGTTGCCTGTTTTGACGAATTAGATTTGTTAAACACAAATTTATAAGCACTTGCTAAAAAACCTACCGTAATTCCCGCAATGACAATCGGTGCTAAAAAACGACCTGGTTTCTTCATCGTATTTTCCTCACTTATTTGTTTTTATAACGTCTAAAAAGAACGACCACTCAATATAGAGTGGTCGAACTTATCACAAAAATCAAAGATTTTTTGTACGGTTTATCTGAAAATTAGTTTTACTTACTAAATTTCGTCATTTTCTCCAGTAGATCCAAACGGTTTATTTACTGGTGGTTCTGCTGGATTTACTTGTGCAGAATCAGCTGGTTTTGCATCAGATGAAACCGTTGATGGTGAGGTAGTAGTCGTTGGTGCAACTGTAGATGTTGACGAACTCGTAGTTGCAGATGAGCTACCAGCAGATGGACTGCTTGTGGTCGTAGTAGAAGGCGGTTGATAAAGCGGATTCGGTTCATTCGCTTCTTTTTTAGCTTTATCTAGCAAATCGCTCAACAGTCTTTCTGCTGGTTGGCGACCACCTAAACCAAATGCAAGAGCGAAAGCAACTGCAACTGCGCCTAGAGTCAAACCAAATGCAAGATTAACGATTGAATCTGCAATACCCATCGCTCTTAAACCAAGCGCAAGTACAAGACCAATAATTAATACACGAACTAAACTACCTAACCAACGCGAGCTATTATATTCGCCGCGTTGAACCACGTTCGCCACAACATTGGCAAGCCAGAAACCAATAACCAAGATTACAGCGCCCAATAGAATGTTTGCACCGAAATGGATAAACATTGCAATTAGACCACTAATTTGATCGAAACCAAGACGATCCGCAGCTTCAGAAACCGCAAATAGCATAGTAAAGAATACAATTAACCAGCCAACTGCATTAGAAACTTTAGTTTGACCTAAAAAGCGTTGTACATCTAACTTTGCAGGAATCTCATCAACACCTGTACCTGCAATTAATTCAGCGACTAAGCGACCAACAAAACGAGAAACAATATAAGCAACCAGTAGAATTAAACCAGCAGCAATAATGTTTGGAATCGCCTGCAAGATTTCATTAAGCATTGCTGTTGCTGGCTGAGAAATTGTCTCAATCCCTAAAGCTTCAAACGCTACAATCAATGTTGTAATAATGATGATTGCGAAAACAAATGACCCTAAGAATTTGCCTACGTTAGAGCTTTTGAAAAGACCAATTTTTTCAGCTTGAGCCTGAACACCTAAGCTATTCACTAAACCTTCAACAATACCGCGTACAATTTTTGCCAAGATATAACCAACAAAAACGATAACACCAGCAATAAAGATATTTGGTAAGAATGCTACAGCATCATTTACCATATTTTGAACTGGAATCAGTAAGCCTGTTAATCCTAATATTGAAAGAACAATCGGAAGGAAAAGTAACAATACAAGCCAGTAAAGAATTTCACCAATATTCTGGCTAATTCTACCTACACCCACTTCACTGCTTAACTTATCGTCAAGTTGAGTTCGGGATAAAACATTGGTCACCCCTGCTCGCACCAGTCGAGCAACGATCCAACCAATAAAACCCACCACAACAGCAGCAATAATATTTGGAATATAGACGAGTACCTGATTAACCATATTGCTGAACGGGCCACTTACTCCACTAATGTTAAGTACATTGAGAGCTGCGACAACAGCTAAGATTAAAATAAACCAGAATACGACTTTTGAAATAAGACCTTCTATGTTTGGAGCACGCCCAGTTGCTGAAGATAATTTTGCATTGGTATTTACTTTTTGCAGAAGTTTTTTTACACCTGCCGCAACTAATAAGGCGATTATCCAGCCGACCAGTAAGATGACGATTGCAGCTAAAATAGGATGAAACTGATCCCAGTAATACATCGCATCAAACTGAGCGCCGCGAGGCCCATCAAAAAATTCATTCATATTGTTATGTCCTCAATTGTTATGTTCTTTTCAGTGCCATCAATTATGAAAAACACTTTTCGTTGTTAAAAATGACGATAAATGCGGTCTATCTCACCTTATGTTTTGAATATTTTCTAATCAACACACTTCTGCATAAATACAACAAATTGATGCAAAAGGTTGCAAAAAAAGCCTTCAGGTCACATCCCAAAGGCTTTCTATAAAGATATACTGGTTAGCTTATTACCCTTTATAAATATTCAAATCTGAAGTGCTCTTAATGACATGTGGTGTGACCTCATGTTGAAAAGCGGCTTCTTCTTTAGGTGTTTTGCTGTGATCAGCAACCATGTAGACGATGAGTGCAATAAGAAAAAGCCCAACAATAATTAAAATGTAAACTGGCAATCTTCTTTTTTTCGCAGTTTCTTCAGGACTCGTCACATGAGGTGGTTTTGAAAAATCATGCATCTTCTTTCCCCTCTTCTTTTATCATTAACTTTATAATCATCATAGCAATTTGGTTTGTTGCATTGTGTGAAAAAGCATTATGCTAAGGTGTCTGTGTTTGCAAAACTCTACTATTAAAATAATAAAAACAGTATAAAATTTAGGCAAAAATATTTAGCCATTAAAAAATAATGACAAGTTATGCTCGAGCTTCTTTGAGCTTCTATTTGTAATACAATATGTTTTAGCGCTTACTTTTTATAAAATAGGCTATAATAAGCCCCCTTGTTTTAAAGCTGCTCTATTTTATGATGTATCGTCAGCAAAACGTAACACTTGATCTCGACACTGACGTCACACATCAATGTTATATACATCAGACGAGAGACGAACATCTCATTGGTATTATTGAATTTAATAAACCAAGTTATGAACTCAAATGGGGTGATTTAGAGTATTTTCGTCGCCGTACTGAAGAATTTTCGGTCATGCCATTTCCTGACTGCATTAATGCCATGATTGTTGATATTCGTAATATCAATATTTTTCTAGACAATGATGTTCCGATTTTACCTTGGCGCTTACTGGAAGAAGACTGTCCTGTTCGCTTAGTCGTTCCACAAGATCGTTTGGAACATTATGCGGGTCTTTTTGAGCCAACTTGGCTTTCAACCGATGTAGACAGCGCAATTTCAGAAATTCGCGAATTTATGGATATGTTTGTCCACTAATAACATATCCATAAAATTAAATTTTAAATTACTTTCAAAATAAGATTTATTACCAGTAATTTTCTACCGCAATATTTCCCTCACCTCGACGATTCATCGTCAAACCACGGCGCTTTAAAGCCTCTTTAGTGTCATCTACCATTTGCGGATTTCCGCAAAGCATGACGTGGCTTGTGGCAGGATTCAGCTCTATACCAGCAGATTTTTCTAATTCACTATTTTCAATCAGAATCGGCAAACGATCATGCAATGGCGCAGATGGATCTCGAGTAATAATCGGAATAAATTTAAATCCGTTATGTCCTTCCCCAAAAGTTTCAGCAATCTCTTGAATACGATCAACGTAAGCTAACTCAGCTGCGGTACGGACACTGTAGACCAAATTAATTTTTTGATATTTAGACCATGTATCGAAATCTTGTAGCATAGATAAAAATGGAGCTAAACCCGTACCTGTTGCCAATAACCATAAATCATGCGGTAAAGGTTGTTGATAGCGAGCTAAAGTCAAATAACCATAAGGTATTTTTTCTAAATAAAGCTCATCTCCTACCTTTAAATGTTGAAGATTTGACGTAAATGCACCGTCTGGTACTACAATCGAAAAAAACTCAAGCGTTTCATCAAATGGTGATGAGACTACCGAATAAGCACGAACAACGAGTTCCTCTCCAACTTTTAGCCCAATACGTGCGAATTGCCCAGCTGTAAATTTAAAATGTGCAGGGCGAGTCATGGTGAAACTAAAAAGAGTTGGAGTCCAGCGGTGTACAGATAAAACTTTTTCTACGCTAAATTTTTCAATTGACATGATTTCAACGTGGCATGAAATAGTGCGCTCATGTTAGCATGACAGCCGAAATAATGAATACTTTTAAACGTTAAGGCTTTTTAAACATGCGCATGACATTACGCCAGTTGGCTGTTTTTGTAGCAGTCGCTCAAGAAGGAACTGTCACCAAAGCGAGTGATGCGGTCAGACTGACGCAAAGTGCAGCAAGTATGGCTTTAGCCGATTTAGAGGATGGCCTTGGTGCTCCTCTATTTGATCGTTTAGGTAAACGATTACAGCTTAATGATTTAGGTCGTTTTCTATTGCCTCAAGCATTAGAAATATTAGGTCGCTGTGAAGCTTTTGAGCAAGCTGCAAAAGGTGAATTGCAAAGCATTGATTTACGTATTGGGGCCACTTTAACGATTAGTGATTACCTCATGCCAGATTTAATGGCAAACTTTTTACAGCATCATCCTAAAGCGCATTTGCAATTACAAGTGGGCAATACACGCCAAATGATTGAAGCAGTCAATCAATTCCAACTTGATTTAGCTTTAATTGAAGGCTCATGTCACTTACCTCAACTCCAATGTATTCATTGGCGTGATGATGAGCTTGCAGTTTGCTGTGCCCCAAATCACCCGTTAGCACGTTTAAATAGACCTCTAACAGCGCATGATTTTCTTCAAGTCGAATGGATTTTACGTGAAGAAGGTTCAGGAACTCGTGAAGTGTTTGATAATGCTATATTGCAAGATCTGCCAGATGCGAATATTCGCTTAACCCTAGGTCACAATGAAGCAATTTTAAAAATCGTTGCTGGTGGTTTAGGTATGTCATGTATTTCTAAACTTGCCATTGAACCTTTAATTGAAAAGGGACAATTAGTAATTTTAGATACACCATTCTGGCAGCTTACCCGTCCGCTTTATATGCTGGTACACCGTCAAAAGTATCAAGGTCCAGGTCTCAAAGCATTCTTACAATTCTGTGAAGATCAGGTTTAAAACCTGATCTTTTCATTCATTAACGTCGAAAATTTGACAACAATTCGCTTGTGATCGCTTTATTGTGATCCGCAATTTTATTTTTCTTGGTTTTCGCAGGATTCGGGTCAACACGCTCAATTTTGATCGCTTTAAATTTGCCCTGATTATCTGCGGCAAGAAATCTCACTTTTTCATTTCTTTTCGGTTCGCCCTCTGATGCAGGGAAATCAGAAATATGAAAGAAAATATCTCCTTCAGTAGTTTCAATAAAACCAAAACCTTTATCAGGGTTATATTGTTTTACCCATCCAGTATAAAACTCTTGCTTCATGATCTTTCCCCTACTTTTCCAATCCAGTCGTTGCAGTAAATAAAAAAGAGACTCACGATTCCGTTTTTAAAATTATACGGTTGAATGAAGTCTCTTTTTATTACGATTTCAAAAAATTAATCTTTTTGTACACTACCAAAAATTTTATCGCCAGCATCGCCCAAGCCAGGAACAATATAACCTTGTTCATTTAAGCCATTATCAATAGATGCCGTATAAATTTGCACATCCGGATGAGCCGCTTCAACTTTAGCAACGCCTTCAGGTGCAGCAACCAACACCATAACACGGATATCTTTACAACCACTTGCCTTTAACACATCAATAGCAGCAACTAACGAATTACCCGTTGCTAACATTGGGTCAATAATCATCGCAAGACGATTAGCCACATCCGGAACTAATTTTTTATAATACGTGCGAACTTCTAGTGTTTCTTCATTACGCTCAAGACCTAAAACACTCACCTTTGCACTTGGAATCAGATTAAGTACACCATCCAACATACCAATTCCGGCACGTAAAATCGGTACAATTGTTATTTTTTTACCAGCAATACGCTGAGTAGTAACAGTTCCAGCCCATCCATCAATTTCACAATCCACAACTGGCAAATCTTTTGTTGCTTCATAAGTCAACAACATAGTCACTTCCTGAGCAAGCTCACGGAAATTTTTAGTACTGATGTCAGCACGGCGTAACAAGCCTAATTTATGACGAATAAGTGGGTGACGAATTTCTTGAATGGCCACAGATGTTACCTAAAAATATAAAAACGTATTTATTATAATCTTTTTTTAACGCTCAATAAAAAAAAGCCTCCAGATTTGGAGGCTTTTTTGTACACCAGAATTACTGTTGTGAAAGCATGAAATGTAATGGAGATAAAATTTCTGCTTTTAGTGCCAAATTAATCATTGGATCTGGGTAAACACCCAAAATAATAACTAATGCAGCAGCAGCCAATACCATTAAACCACCCACTTTTTGTCCCCAATGAGCATCTGCATCAATACGAGGAGTTTCCGGTGGTGTCATGTACATTACAACCATCACACGTAAGTAATAGTACAAACCGATACCACTACCCACAATAATCATTGCAGCTAAGAACCAGTGTTGAGTTGTTACAGCAGCCATTACCACCAAGAACTTACCAATGAAGCCTGCTGTTAATGGGATACCAGCCAAAGACAACATCATGACTGTTAAAGTTGCTGTAAGTACTGGACGACGCCAGAACAAACCACGGTAGTCTGCAAGGCTTTGTGCTTCATCTACGTTGTTATATGGGCTAGACATTAACGCTACTGCACCAAAGGCACCAATAGTTGTTAATACATAAGATACTACATATACAGTTACGCTACCCAAGCTCGCATAAGTCATGCTAATTAAAGCAATTAACAAATAACCAAAGTGAGCAATAGATGAATAACCAAGAATACGTTTTAAGTTAACTTGACGAACAGCGAGTAAGTTACCAACTAAAATCGACAATACAGCAATGATCGTCAAAATAGTTACTAAGGAGTTCACCATCATTGCGCCTGAAGCAAGCATATAGCGCACGAACAAACCAATTGTTGCAACTTTAGCAGCAGTCGCTAAGAAAGTTGCCATTGGCGCTGGTGCACCTGCATATACATCCGGTGTCCATTTATGGAACGGCGCAAGCGATAATTTAAATGCAACAGCAAAGATAATAAGTGCTAAACCTAATAACACCATTGGCTGTTTGATTGCTTCAAATAATGCTTGTACAGAATCATAGAATGAAAGCGAACCTGTATATGCATAGATATATGCCATACCCATTAACAACATTGCAGAAGCTGTCGCTGAAAGTACAAGGTATTTAATACCCGCTTCAAGTGAGTTACTACGTTGATAAGTATAAGCAAGTAAGCCATATACAGGAATCGACATTAACTCAAGGCTAATGAAGAACGATGCATAGTGAGAGCTTGCAACCATCAACATTGCACCTGCTACTGAAGCAAGTAACAAAAGATATAACTCTTCGCGGTTGTCTTTATAAGTTTCAATGTAAGCATGAGACAAAGTACAACATGCCAATGCCGCAATCAAAATCATAAATTGATAGAACATGGTAAATGGATCAACCATAAACATGCCCATCACATTTGCCGGTACAAACTTACCGCCAAATACTGCAAATAAAATATAAAGTGCAGCAAGGTTTAAACCAACAACAGAAGTCGTTGCGATTAAATTATGATTACGCTTAATAGAAATTAACAACATGACGACGATTGTTGTCAAAGCAACAATCATCACCGGAGCTAAAGGCATAAGCGTAGAGAATGATACTGTGAAGTTCATGATTATTGGATCTCCACATGGTCAAGTTGAGTAGCTGTTTGCTGAACAGTTTCAACGACTTCTTGTACTGGCACATAACTATTGACCAACCACTGCATGCTTGAATGAGATACATCCAAGAATGTTTGTGGGTAGATACCAAGCCAAACGAGACCAATCGCACAAATCATCAAAATACCAACTTCACGAGCAGATAAGTCTTTCAATGGACTAGTGTAATGTTGCTTTTGTTCAGAATTTGGTTCACCAAATAAAGCACGGTGAATCAAGATCAAGCCATATAAACCTGCAAATACAAGGCTGATAGAAGCAAGAATCGTGAAGACAGGATATTTATTAAATGAACCCATCAAAATCAGGAATTCACCAATAAAGTTACCTAAACCTGGTACACCTACAAGAGCAGCAACGAAGAACATCAAGAAAAATGGCAAGTACTGAAGCTGGCCACGAAGACCACCCATTAAACGTAAATCACGTGTATGTAAACGTTCGTAGATTTGACCAGACATAATGAACAATGCAGCTGATGACAAACCATGTGCCAACATCATGATCATTAGACCTTGGAAGGTCAAAATATTACCTGCATAGATTGCAAGTAAGATAAAGCCCATGTGTGAAATCGACGTATACGCAAGTAAACGTTTCATGTCAGTTTGCTGGTAAGCACACCATGCGCCGTAGAAAATACCAATCAAACCGAAAATAATCGCAATGTCTGCAAACTGTGCAGAAGCTGTCGGGAAGAATGGAATAACAAAACGAAGCAAGCCATACGCAGCTGTTTTAATCAAGATACCCGCTAAGTCTACAGAACCCGCTGTAGGTGCTTGAGCATGCGCATCTGGTAACCAACCATGTAATGGGAATACTGGTAACTTCACCGCAAAACCGATGAAGAAACAGATCATGAAACCGTAAGCTAAGCCTGCAGGTAAGTGGTTAGCTACAGCTAATAAATAGTTGTAATCAAAACCGATCATGCCCGTCATCATGTAGCCATAAACTACAAGACCTAGGATACCGATTAACATCACTAGACCGGCAATCTGCGTGTAAAGGAAGAACTTAGTAGCAGCGTAAACACGTGAACGACCGTTTGAACCTTTATGACCCCATAACGCAATCAAGAAGTAGATTGGTACAAGCATCATCTCCCAGAAGAAGAAGAACAAGAACAAGTCAATCGCTAAGAATACACCGATAACGCCACCTAAACTCCATAATAGGTTTAAGTGGAAGAAACCAACGTTCTTTTGAATCTCGCCCCATGAACAACCAACAGCAAGTACACCAAGTAACGCTGTTAATAACACCATGAGTAAAGATAAGCCATCCACAGCTAAGTGAATACCAATACCGAGTGATTGAATCCACGGTAAATAGAACTCAGCAGACCAAGTTGGGATTTTAGAACCCAACTCGTAGCTATAAGTTCCACTTTGCCAAAGCGCAAGACCTAAGCCCAAAGTAATGAGCATACCAATTAAGGCAATCCAGCGTGGCAAAGTTTTGTCGAGCTTATCGACTAACCAACAAATAAAACCGGCAATGAACGGAACAAGGATCAGCGCGGGTAAAATTAAATTGTTTTCCATTTTATTTCCCCACTACCTGAATAACGATCAAGATCATCAATAACACCACTACACCGAGTGACATGCTTGATGCGTATTCACGCAATGAACCTGTTTGACGTGAGCTTGTAAAACTATTTCCGCCTTTCACGAGTGCAGGAAGAACTAACCACAAACCGTCAATCGGATCACGGCCAAAGATTTTGGCGAAGAATAAATAAGGTTTAACAAAAACGATGTCATACAATGCATCAAAACCAAAAGCAGTACGGCAAATATGTGCCAGACCTGAACCCAAACTTGTTTGAGCAAATGATTTCACTGCACCATAAGCAAATGTAAATAATGCTATACCAACAACTAGACCAACTAGTGCAATACCTACTGCTAAGTGCTCTGCCCCATGCATGCCTTCTACAAATTGTTCAGCGACATGGAATTCAGGGATTTTTGCAGTATTCAGAATACCTGCTACTGGTGCTTTTAATACCGCACCAACAAAAGTAGACAATACAGCTAAAATACCCAATGGAGCCCAGTAAGTTGCACCTTTAATTTCATGGTAAGGCGTGTTTTCTTGACCAAAGAATACAACCCAGATTAAACGGAATGTATAGATTGAAGTCAGGAATGCACCTGCTACACCCACCCAATATAAGGTGTGATATAAAGCAACTGATTGACCTTGTACCCAAACTTCACCAAGAATCGCATCTTTAGAGAAGAAGCCAATAGTCAAGAATGGAATCGCTGCTAATGCACCGCCACCAATCGCGAAACAAGCAAACAGGAATTTGTTACGTTTGAACAAACCACCCATTTTGAAAATGTTTTGCTCGTGGTGATAAGCCAGAATCACCGCACCAGAAGACAAGAATAATAATGCCTTAAAGAATGCGTGAGCCAACATGTGGAACAAGCCAGCTTGATAAGCTTCCGCACCTACAGCCATAAACATATAGCCAAGCTGACTCATTGTTGAGTAAGCCAAGATACGTTTGATGTCTGTTTGTACAAGTGCAGCAAAACCTGCAACTAACAACGTTACCGCGCCAGTTACTGAAATGAATTGCATCACTTCAGGAGCAAGTTCAAATACGCTGAATAGACGACAGCATAAGTACACACCAGCCGTTACCATTGTTGCAGCGTGGATTAATGCAGACACAGGTGTTGGACCTGCCATTGCATCTGCCAACCATGTTTGCAATGGAATTTGAGCAGACTTACCAGCAGCACCCAAGAACAACATTAATGCAGTCCAGATTGTAAGTGACGAACTCTTCGTCATTACTTCTGCTGCGTGTTCAACGATGTACTGAGTATTCAGCGTACCAAATTGTTGGTAAAGTAAGAATAAAGCAATAAGCAAGAATACGTCACCAACGCGGGTCACTGTAAACGCTTTGATCGCAGCCCAACCATTTGCAGGGTTTGCATAATAGAAACCGATCAGCAAGTAAGAGCAAAGACCTACACCTTCCCAACCTAAGAATAACAACGCCAAGTTGTCACCCAATACAAGCACAAGCATGCTTGCAACAAACAGGTTGAAATAAGAGAAGAAACGCGCATAACCCTCTTCACCACGCATGTACCATGATGCAAAGATGTGGATTAAGAAACCAACACCCGTAATCATACCCATCATGAGTAAAGATAAGCCATCTAAATGTAAGCTAATGCCCGGAGCAAAACCGCCAACATTGAACCATGTCCACAAGTTTTGAACAAAAACTTGCTGACCACTCGTAGTAAATGCCATTCCAGCAATGAGTGCAAATAATGCAGATAAACCTACAGAACCTACACCAATAACAGCTGCAACATTTTCAGAGAGTTTGTCTCGTCCTGCCGCCAATAAAATAAAACCGATTAGCGGAAATAATACTGTTAAATATAAATAACTCATCCGCGCATCTCACTAGCAGCATCCACATCCAAATGATGGAAGCGATGATAGAACTGAAGGACAATCGCAAGACCGATACATGCCTCTGCTGCTGCAAGGGTCAAAATCAAGATGAACATCACTTGCCCATCTGGTTGTGCCCATACGCTACCCGCAAGAACAAATGCCAATGCTGCAGCATTCATCATGATTTCAAGGCTCATTAACATAAATAATAGGTTGCGTCGCACCATTACACCGTAAAAACCGAGTGCAAAAAGGATGGTTGCAACAATCAAACCATGTTCTAAAGGAATCTGGCCCATTATTCTTTTTCCTCTTCTGCACCTGGTTCACGTTTACCTAAGTGGTATGCTGCAACAAGGGCTGCTAGCAATAACATCGCGGCAACTTCAACCAATAATAAATAGTGAGTAAAGAGTGCTTGACCAACTACTTTTGGTCCAATCACTTGTGCCCCAAGTGGTGCTGAAATAGTGGTGTATTCACCACCAAGCATCCAAACTAAAAGCAAGCCGAGTAAGAAACTCATGAGTGCTGGATATGCCCATGCATCTGAAGAAAGCCATTTGCGTTCTTGTTCAACGGTGTGTTGACCTAAGTTAAGCATCATCACCACGAAGACAAATAGAACCATAATTGCTCCGGCATAAACGATGATTTCAAGAGCACCTGCAAAAGGCGCCCCCACGATCATGAAAATACCAGCAACAGCAAGCAATGAAACAATTAGACTAAGTAGAGCGTGTACAGGGTTCGTGTTAGTCACTACACGAACCGTAGAAACGATGGCCACGAGTGCCATCAAATAAAACGGCCACATCATGGTAATAGACTCCGTACATCGATTGGTGCACTTTCTTTTTGTGCTTGACCTTTCTCTTTACCGTTAATTGCCATACCCGTTACACGGTAGAAGTTGTAATCTGGGTATTTGCCCGGACCTGAAATGAGTAAGTTTTCTTTCTCATAAACAAGGTCTTGACGTACATATTCGCCTAACTCGAAGTCTGGTGTGAGCTGAATCGCAGTTGTTGGACAAGCTTCTTCACACATACCGCAGAAAATACAACGTGAGAAGTTAATACGGAAAAACTCCGGGTACCAACGACCATCTTCTGTTTCTGCTTTTTGTAGTGAGATACAGCCAACCGGACATGCAACCGCACATAGGTTACATGCTACGCAACGCTCTTCCCCATCAGGGTCACGCGTTAATACGATACGACCACGAAAGCGTGGCGGCACAATCTGTTCAGCCGGAACTTCTGGATATAAAATCGTGTCACGTTTACGCGTTGCATGGCTAAACACCATGAGTAACGTACGTACAATTGATCCGAATCCAGCTAGAAATTTATACATTTTGTACTCCCTGCTGTCCTAGGCCTGATTCATCAGAATCACAGCACCAGTCACTAACAAGTTGACCAACGCCAATGGCAAACAAATTTTCCAACCAAAGTTCATGACTTGGTCATAACGCGGACGCATTAAAGAACCACGTGCCAATACAAACATCATTACAAAGAATGCTGTTTTAATCACAAACCAGAATACTGGTGGAACAAATGGAATTTCTAAATTGAATGGCGTTAACCAGCCACCAAAGAATAAAGTCACGATCAATGCAGAGATCAGTACTACGTTGACATATTCAGCAACGAAGAACATACCCCATTTCATACCGCCATATTCAACATGGTAACCTTCTGCCAATTCTTGCTCTGCTTCTGGTTGGTCAAATGGATGACGGTGAGTTACCGCAACACCAGCAACTACGAAAATCAAGAAACCTAAGAATTGTGGAATGACAAACCAAACATCACGTTGTGCTTCAACAATTTCACGAAGGTTAAATGAGCCTGCAATTGCAACCACACCCATCAATGAAATACCCAAGAACACTTCATAAGAAATGGTTTGAGCTGCTGAACGTAAACCACCAAGCAATGAGTATTTGTTATTTGAAGCCCAGCCACCAAATAAAACCGCATAGACTGCAATACCAGCCATTGCCATGAAGAACAACAAACCGATACTCATGTCGGCAACACCCAGTGAAGGACTCACTGGGATTACCATGAACGAAAGAACCGCTGTTGCCATTGCAACAGCTGGTGCTAAACGGAATGTAAGTTTGTCAGCAAACTTTGGTGTCCAGTCTTCTTTGAACATGATCTTGAGCATGTCGGCAACGATCTGGAACATACCACCAGGACCAACACGGTTTGGACCATAACGGTCTTGCCACCAAGCAAGTAAACGACGCTCAATAAAAGACATCAACGCTGCAACTAAAACCACAACAAGCAAAATTACAACTGCTTGAACGACAGCATAAGCAATCGGCCAGTTCTCAGCCCAAAGTGGCGTTTGACGTATAATTTCTTGATTCATGAATTACACTCCTAAAGCCACTGAAACAGGCTCAGCTAGTGACACCATTGGTGCTAAACCAACTGGGTAACCAATATAACCTGTAGGTAAATATTCAATTACTTGTACAGGCAAGCTTACAGTTGTTTCACCTGCTTTTACTGTAATGCGTTGACCTTCTTGAAGGTTCAAACGAGTTGCATCTTGTTCGCCCACTGCAAACACAGCTTCAGGAATACGAGTTTCCATTGCAGGTGTTTTAATCGTGAATTCGCCAGAACCAAAAATATGGTGCATTGGAACTAAGCGGAAACTTTCAGGATTTGCAACTACTGGCACTGGAGCAACGTAGCTACGTGCAGGACGTTTTGCCAAGCGATCGAATAAACGAACACCAGAATCACCACCTTTTAAGTGACCACCAACTTCATCTTGGTATTTATTCCAAGATTGTGGAGAGTTCCAACCCGGAGCCCATGCAAATGGTACTAATGATGACGCTTTTTGCGGACCAACATAACCTTCCATTGAGAATGTTAATGCTGAATCTGGATCGGTAGGTTGTTTAGGCTCATGAACCGATAACGGCGCACGCATTGCTGTACGACCTGAATAACGACGTGGTTCACGCGCGATTTTCAAGCCATGTACACGGTAACCTGCATCAGGCGCAACATCTTGGATAGCTTCAAGTACTGGTACATTTTTCACGATGCTTTCAATTACATCGTCAAGCAATGTCCAATCTACAGCCTTACCTTTAATGCCAGTTTCAATGGCATGTAACCAACGCCATGATTCTTTAATTGCATATTCAGGTTTGTAGTAACTTGGATCGTAAACTTGATAGAAACGCTGTGCACGACCTTCTTGACTTACAACAGTACCATCACCCTCTGCAAAGCTTGCTGCTGAAAGAACGATATCAGCCTGTTTCACAGTTTCAGTTTCACTGTGATCAAGCACGATTACTGTTTCAGCTTTATCTAATGCAGCTTTTACTTGAGCAGCTGGTAAGCGACGGAACAAATCATTTTCAACAATAACAAGTGTGTCGTAGTCTTGAGCAAATGCTTGTTCAAGGCTTAAACCACCGAACAATGCCAAGCCCATAGAGTTCACTTCAGGAACTACAAGACTTAAACCAGCTTTAGAACCTAAGTTCTGAGTTAACTGTGCAGCAGCTTCCATAATAGAAGCATCTTGCAAGCTTGTACCCGCAATAATTAATGGTTTGTTTGCTGCTTTTAGAGTGTCGGCAATGGTTTGAGCAAATGCTTTTGCATCTTCATCTAAACCACCTACAACTTCACCATTTACTGCCGCAGCAACTGCAAAGCCTAAACGTGCGATGTCATTTGGAGAAGCAACCACTTCACCAGTTGCAATGTCAGCAAGACGAGTTTGAGTTGCAGCTAAAATGTAAACCGGAGATTTTGCTTCTTGGCCAATACGTTGTACAGGCTCAGCTAACCAATCTGGTGTACGTGTTTTTGCAGCCATTTCACGCGCTTTGTTTTTCGCAGCTTGGCGAACAGACAATGCCATACGAGGTGCAGTTTGAGTTAGGTCTTCACCTAAGATCAGAACAGCATCATAGCTTTCAATTTCACGCATATTCGGGTTGTAGATACCCTCGGTTTGCATGATAGATGCAGCAAGTTCAACAAGCTTTTGCTCTTTTTGTGCCATACCAGTTGAATAATTTGCCTGACCTACAAGCTCACGTAATGCATAGTTCGATTCCAAACTTGCGCGAGGAGAACCAATACCCAAAACTTTTTTGCCTTGAAGCTTAGCAATCGCTTGATCTAGAGCTTGGTCGACAGAAACAGTTGCAACAGTTTCACCATTACGGAACTGAGGCTGACGTGGACGGTCTGCACGGTTTACATAACCTGTGCCAAAACGACCTTTGTCACAAAGGAAGTATTGGTTAACCGAACCATTAAAACGGTTTTCTACACGACGGATTTCACCATAACGTTCACCCGGAGAAATGTTACAACCAGAAGAACAGCCTTGACACACGCTTGGTGCATACTGCATGTCCCACTTACGGTTATAACGCTCTGAATGAGTCTTATCAGTAAATACACCTGTTGGACATACTTCAGTCAAGTTACCAGAGAATTCAGACTCTAAAGTACCTGATTCCGGACGACCAAAGTAAACACGAGATGCATTGGCATATACGCCAAAGTCTGTACCGCCCGCATAGTCTTTGTAGTAACGAACACAACGGTAACAAGCAATACAGCGGTTCATCTCATGCGCAATGAATGAGCCGAGTTCTTGGTTGTAATGCGTACGTTTTGTAAAACGGTAGCGACGACGGTCATGACCCGTCATTACAGTCATATCTTGTAAATGACAGTGACCACCCTCTTCACAGACTGGACAGTCGTGCGGGTGGTTGGTCATCAAAAATTCAACAATAGATGCACGGAAATCCGTTGCTTCTTTGTCTTCAATTGAGATATAGGTATTGTCAGATGCTGGTGTCATGCAAGACATGACTAAACGACCACGCGTATCTTCTGGATTCGCATATTGCGTAACAGCACATTGACGGCAAGAACCAACCGAACCTAAGGATGGATGCCAACAAAAATATGGGATGTCGATGCCCAGACTCAAACATGCTTGTAGCAAGTTTTCCGAGCCGTTGACTTCATACGATTTTCCATCGACATGAATTGTAGCCATAGTCGAATTCCTTAAGCTTGTTCTACGTTGCTGGTTTGCACGACAGGACGATTCGTCACTTTCGCTTCAAACTCACCACGGAAATGTTTGAGTGCGCCCATAAGCGGCTCCATCGCACCTGGTGCGTGGGCACAGAAAGTTTTACCAATCCATAATTTACGAGTTAGTTCTTGTAAATGGTCGATATCTTCTTTCTTGCCTTCACCTGCTTCAAGTGCTTTAAGCGCTTTAACAGCCCATGGCAAACCATCACGACATGGTGTACAGAAACCACATGATTCACGCGCAAAGAACTCTTCTAAGTTACGAGTGAGCGATACCATACATTGAGTTTCGTCTACCACCATTAACAAACATGTTCCCAAACGAGAACCTGCTTTCATAATCGTGTCTGCATCCATTGGTAAATCAATGGTATCTGCTGGTAAAAAGTCAGTTGAAGCACCACCTGGCAACCATGCTTTGAGCTTTAAGCCCTCACGCATACCACCTGCATGATCTTCAATTACTTCACGTGCAGTTGTACCAAACGGCAATTCCCAAAGACCCGGGAATTTAACTTTACCCGATGCACCATAAATTTTAGTGCCTGGATCTTTTGATTTACCCGCTGACAAGCCGATATACCACTCTGGTCCACGAAGCATGATTGCTGGCAAGTTGTTATAAGTTTCAACGTTGTTCACAATCGTCGGACGGCCCCATGCTCCTGCAACTTGCGGGAATGGTGGCTTAGTACGTGGGTTAGCACGACGGCCTTCAAGCGAGTTAATCAATGCAGTTTCTTCACCACAGATATAACGCCCTGCACCCGTATGTACATGCAGATCAAAATTCCAGCCAGAACCTAAGATATTTTCGCCTAAATAACCTTTAGCACGAATCTGTTCTAACGCTTCATTTAGATATTGAGCAGCCTCGATGTATTCACCGCGGATAAAGATATAACCTTGAGTTGCTTCTAAGGTATAACCCGCAATTAACATCCCTTCGATCAATTGATGTGGAAGTTTTTCCATCAACAAACGGTCTTTAAAGGTACCCGGTTCCATTTCGTCGGCATTACAGATCAAGTAACGTGGACCACCATCATTTGGTGCCATCAATGACCATTTAATACCCGCAGGGAAACCCGCACCACCACGACCTTTTACAGTTGCAGCTTTAATGACATCTAACACTTCAGCAGGTTTCATGCCTAAAGCTTTTTTAAAGCCAGCATAGCCTTCAAGTGCTTCGTAATCATCAGCACTACGTACCGCTTCTTGTTTGCTTAAACGCCAAGTGAGCGGATGAGTTTCCGGATTACCGTCGCCATAAATTGGTTTTGGTTCAGTATTCATACATACTTCTCCAATAACTGTTTAATTGATGTCACTTCGACTAAACCGTGAGTATCTTCATCAATCATTAAAGTTGGGCCTTTGTCGCAGTTGCCTAGGCAGCAAATTGGAAGCAATGTAAAACGACCATCTGGTGTCGTTTGACCATACTGAATTCCTAATTCACGCTGGAATGCTTCAGCAAGAGTTTCTGCACCCATTAAGAAGCAAGCAATTGAGTCGCAAAGCAAAATTACGTGACGACCTACCGGATGGCGATAGATACGGTTGTAAAATGTTGCAACACCTTCCAAATCAGCAACACTCATCGACAACAACTGTGCGATGGCATTCATTTGAGCGTCATCTACCCAACCATTACGGCGCTGTACACACTTCAATGCATCCAAAGAGGCTGCACGAGGGTATGGATAGTGACCAATGTGATGTTCGATTTCGTGAATTTCTTCCGCAGTCAAAATCCCTTCGACATTCACACGTGGTTTTTTATCAGTCAAAATCATCATTATGTGTTACCTCTTAGCGATCCACGTCAGCCATAACCACGTCAATGGTCGCCAGATAAATGATTAAGTCAGATACTAAACTTCCGTTAATCACTGAAGGCATTTGCTGTAAGTGAGTAAACGTCGGTGTACGAATACGAGTACGATAACTCATGGTCGCTTTATCTGAAGTCAAGTAGTAAGTACTTGCACCTTTAACCACTTCAGTCATAAATGATGACTCGCCCGCTGGCATGACAGGACCCCATGAAACGCTCAAGAAGTGCGTAATCAAGGTTTCAATATCTTGTAATGTCTTATCTTTCGGTGGTGGAACAGCCAATGGATGATCCGCTTTATATGGACCAGAAGGCATGTTATCCAAGCACTGTTGAATAATTTTTAGCGACTCGGTAATTTCACGGAAGTGAACAAGCACACGTGCGTATGCATCGCCTTCATACTCAACCGGCACATCAAAATCGAAGTTTTCATAGCCGCTGTATGGACGATATTTACGAACGTCAAAATCGATACCTGTTGCACGTAAACCAGTACCAGTTACACCCCATGCGAGTGCAGATTTGGCATCGTATTGTGCAACATTACGCGTACGACCAATAAACACAGAGTTTTTCAATGCCGCTGTGTAGTATTCGTTTAAGCGTTTAGGCATCCACTCTAGCAATTCTTTAACAAGCTTTTGCCAGTTGTTTGGAAGATCGTGTGCTGTACCACCAATACGGAACCATGCTGGATGCATACGGTAACCCGTGATTGCTTCAACAATGTCGTAAACTTTTTGACGGTCTGCGAACATATAGAATACTGGTGTCATACCACCAGCATCCTGAATTGCCGTACCACAGAATAACAAGTGGTTATTAATACGGAACAATTCGTTCAACATGACACGAATCACTTGCGCACGTTCAGGAACTTTAATACCTGCCATTTGCTCAACAGCCATTACATACGGCATGTTTTGAGCACAACCACCTAAGTAGTCAACACGGTCAGTATAAGGAATGAAAGAATGCCATGTTTGACGTTCAGCCATCTTTTCCACACCACGGTGGTGATAACCGATATCAGGTACACAGTCCTTCACTTCTTCGCCATCTAACTGCAATACAACACGGAACGCACCATGTGCAGATGGATGGTTAGGACCCAAGTTCAAGAACATGAAGTCTTCATCAGCGTTACCACGCTTAAGGCCCCAGTCTTCTGGTACAAAACGTAAGTGCTCTTGTTCAAAGTCTTGTTTCGCTTTGTCTTGCATGTACGGCGTATATTCTGTCGCACGTGCTGAATATTCTTTACGAAGCGGATGACCTTCCCAATAGGTTGGCAACAAAATACGACGGAGCATTGGATGCCCTTCGAAATTGATACCGAACATATCGTAAGCTTCACGTTCATACCAGTTGGCATTTGGCCAGATATTTGTCGCTGTTGGAATGTTTAGATCATTTTCGTTCAAGGCAACCTTGATACGAATGTCACTATTACGCTCAAGCGATAATAAATGATAGAACACAGTGAAGTCAGATGCTGGTAAACCATCACGATGAACACGTAAACGTTCATCCATCGCAGATAAGTCAAATAGCATTACATACGGACGTTCCACTTTACGTAGGAACATAAGGACTTCTTGCACGCGTGCGCGCTCAACCCAGACTGTTGGAAACTCTTCAAAAGTCGCCTGCACGTAAAAGTTCTCACCAAATTTGGTTTTGAGCTCTTCTACGATTGCAAATGCTGGGCGTGAATCAACTGCTGTTGACTCTGGCATAGCAATGTCAGTTTCAGCCATTGGCTTGGCTTCCTATTTAATACAAATTCTGTCAATTGTCTCGATGAACATATCAGTTAGATATGTCAAAACACCGTCAAAAAATTATTTAATCTCATCCATAGAGCGTAAGTTTTTAACGGCAATACGCTCTGCATTCTTACGGTCACGTTCTGGCATCATCTTTGGCTTATATACTGGCTGAAGATCATCACCGATCACGGCAGAAAGCGGGCGTCGCTCTAATTGAATCTGGTCTTGTAAAAGCATTAAAGCTTGAATTAATGCTTCAGGACGAGGCGGACAACCTGGGACGTACACGTCAACAGGAATAATTTTGTCTACACCTTGTACTACTGAATAGATGTCGTACATACCTCCAGAGTTTGCACAAGCACCCATCGAGATGACCCATTTAGGCTCTAACATCTGTTCATACAGACGCTGAATAACTGGTGCCATTTTTACGAAACAGGTACCTGCAACAATCATCAAGTCAGCCTGACGAGGTGAAGCACGGATAACCTCTGCACCGAAACGTGACAAGTCATGCACACCTGTTAAGGTCGTTGCATATTCGACGTAACAACATGAGGTACCAAAGTTAAATGGCCACAAAGAGTTTTTACGTCCCCAGTTTACTGCTGTATGCAAGACATCCTCTAAACGAGTCATGAATACGTTTTTATTCACTTCCTCTTCAAGCGGATCCGTCACAATTTGACGTTCTTGCAATGGGTATTGATCAGCATCCGGATTCGCGCGGGTCAGAGTATATTTCATCCCGACTTACTCCTTTTCAGATGACAATGCAGGTGTAGTTTTTGACTTAACACGACCTGATGATTGAGCTGGAATCTGGCCTGTAGGGTCAGTTACGAGCTCTTCAATAGAATTAAAGCGTGTAATTTCAGCAATGTTCATTGTTGGTGAACCGATTTTAACCGCTTCACCTGCTGATTTACGGCGATCTGCTGGTGACCAACTTAAAGCACCTACAGAGAAGGCATAAACAAGCGCAATCAATAAATCAACGACAAAGATCACTACAGTGGTATATCCCAACCAACCTACTTCACGCACAGAAGTAGACCATGCATAGAGGTAAAGCGCCTCTAAGTCGAAGACAACAAAGAAAATTGCAACTAAATAGAACTTTGCAGACAGGCGAATGCGAGCGCCACCAGCACTCACGACACCTGATTCAAACTGCTCTTGCTTAGCACGTCCCCACGATTTTCCCCCGAGGAGTAAGGGAACTGTGAGCATAAAGACGCAAAGAAATGTAACGCCGATCACGAAGGCGATAATCGCCCAGTCGTATGGAGTAATGGCACTCATGCGGGGATAACTCCTGGCAGGCCTATTATTTAACAAAGAATGTATGTATTGGCCTTCAAATACACCAAACACAAAATTAATCCCGCCAATTGTACCTGATTTCTAATTTCCCATGCTAGTTGAAGCGTCTTAGTCTTTCGGATGATTTTCTAGACAAAACTATTCTTCTATGTGTTGTAAGGGGGGTTTCACAGCACATAATCGGTTTAACTAATAGTTTCTTTATTTATGATGATTTTTTTCATTTTTTAATTTTAGAATATTTACACAGTTGAAGCGCTTATTAACTTTTTATAACTTACTTTTTTATAATATTAGTTTGTTTTTTATTGTATTCAGCTTCTCCTCTGAATTATGATGAATGTTTAATCATACATAATATTTTATTACTCTTGGATAAGAGTATTTATCATTAAGGGCAGCTGATGCCATACTCACTTCGTGAATTTTCATTTCTCTCCTTTTTAAAATTTTTTCTCCTATTTAGCTTCATTATTGCGACATGTTGTTTCATTGGCATTGCATCTCGCCCTTTAAGTTTTCTTGCATTCTTTTGGCCTGCCAATTCGGTTTTGCTCGGATTGCTTATTCGTTTTCCAATCACACGCCGACCAAGCGCATTTTTCGGTGCCTATATAGGATATGTGATTGCTGACTTATTTCAGGGCACTCCATTTGCTCTCACACTTGTTTTAACAACATCAAACTTTCTTTATGTTGTTACTACGTTTGCGCTCTATATGTTTTTTAATCAACATATTAAGGCGGCCTATCGCGGTTATTCTTACCTTTTTTTATTTGGATTATGCGGAATAGGTAGCGTAGTAGGTGCATTGTTTGCAGCAACTTTCGTGCCTATGTTTAATACCAAATTTATGATTGGTGGCTTGCTGGATGAGTTTGGTTACTGGTTTACTTCAGAACTGCAAAATGCCTTGCTTCTTTTACCTATCATATTGAACATCCCTCAATATAGTCAGGTTAAACATTACTTTTCAAGAAATCGTGGCCTACAACCAACCGACCTTTTACCTTTTGGCGCTGTGCTTATTTCGATTGCTGCTAGCTATTATGACTCTGGTCCGGGTTCGCTGCTCTACCCGATTGCTGCCCTGATCTGGTGTGCCATTCGCTACAAACCTATTGTTGTTGCACTCATTACTAGCTTTACCAGTGCTTATATTATTTATCATGTCTCTGGACATTACCTTTTGCTCTATCCAAACGAATATTTCAGCAATACGATCTCAATCCGAATTGGGTTAATTATGATGACGATTGCCCCACTTACGGTTTCTAGTATTAGTGTTTTGCATTCAGAGTTAATTCAAAAGCTTCAACATGCCATTGCACATGATGAACTAACGTCAAGTCTGACTCGACGCCAGTTTTTACAGTCGGTCAGATTACTTCAAGAAAAAGTACAAAAAGAAAATAAGACCTCAGCTTTTTTCATGCTTGATGTCGACCACTTTAAGCAAGTTAACGACAACTATGGTCATCAAATCGGTGATCGGGCGCTACAAACTTGTGTCACCACGATTCAAAATATTTTACATCCTCATGATTTATTAGGTCGCTTTGGAGGTGAAGAGTTTGCCATTTTTATTGCAGATACCACCAAGGAAAGTGCATTTGAACTGGCTGAACAAATTCGAATTAAAATTAGTCAGCAACCGATTTATATTTATGGGAAATTACCAATTTTTATACAGGTGAGTATTGGGATAAGCTTATATTCCCCATCTTCCCATCGAGCGATTGAAAGTTTATTTAAAGAAGCAGATGACGCTTTATATCAAGCAAAACGCCAAGGACGTAATCGAGTGTTTATCTCTTTATAATATTTTCACTTCATCATCTAGTGTAATGAATTTTATACAATAACCTGTGTTTTGCCATGTATGCTAATAACAGATAATAAGGAGAAAAATGCATGACTCTAGAATATACGCATAAACCAAACTACTACTTGTTTGCACAATTACTAGTGCGACATATAGAAAGCTATATTCACAAACATCCAGATGCCAATAATGCAATTTTTGACTTGAGGGATGTCTATGAAATATTTAGACAGGATTTTGCGTCAACGACAACAAACCTAGAAGGTATTTTGCATATTGCAGATGAATATAAAATAGAAACGCTTAACGGAGATCAACCTCTTATTCAAAAATACCAGATTGATGCAAAAAACAATTCGTTACTGATCGATTTTAATTCCGATGCGTTAACCAGCTTAAGAAGCGGAAAACCTATTTTGGAACCAGATGCAACTCAACTATAAATAGATCAATAAAAAAGCACCTTATGAAGGTGCTTTTTTATTGGCTTTTAAAGGAGGCTGTTTAAAGCGTTTTGCTGGCCATGTCATGATAAAGCGAGCACCACCTAAGGTTGGGCTTTCATCCACTTTAATTTCACCGCCAAACCAGTAGGCAATACGGCTTACGATAGACAACCCTAAACCATAACCGCCCGACGCACGTGTACGACTATCATCTAGACGGGCAAAAGCTTCAAATACTCTTTTACGGTCTTGTTCAGGAATACCTGCACCGTCATCTTCAACACAAACAAAGGCCATACCATCGCTGTGGATACCACCAGTAATCCGAACTTTATTATCGCAATAACGAACCGCATTACCCACCAAGTTTTGAACAACACGATGTAAGTAACGACGCTCAGCATCTACTTTTACATAAAGTGGAGGAGCAACAAGTTCAATTTCTTTTTGCGTTTTTAAAGCTTCGGTTTCGACCGCAACCTGATCTAACACATCAAATAAAGTAATTTCATCAAAATCTAGCGAAGGTGTACCCTGCTCTAGTTTTGCATAAGTCATGATTTCATCAATTAAGGTATTGAGTGCTTCAATATCTTTATCAATCATATCGACCTGATGCATACGATGATTGTAATCATCTTCTTCTGCCAACATTTCTGTACCAAAGCGAATACGGGCAACAGGCGTTCTAAGCTCATGAGATACCGCTCTCATTAACTCACGCTGAGCCTCGATTAAACGCTGAATATGATCAGACATGTTGTTATAACTTGATGCCAAGTTTGCCATTTCGTCGCTTCCTTCAATAGGAACACGCAATGACAAATCACCAGACTTCATACGGTTTAATGCATAACGTACTTGGCGAATTTTACGCTCTAGTGGCAAGATCAACCCATAGACACCTAGACTCAGCAAAAATAAGCTAAATAAAGTAATCCCTGCTGAAAGCTGCAAAGGCATCCAGTTAAACATCGGCACTGGTCCAAGCACGAGAACCCGTGTAGGCTGATTCGGAATTGGAGAGACGATTGAAATAGTTGTTCCGCGTACTGTCGCACTGTCTTTGTACAACATGACACTTTGGTCTTGGCGTAAACGACCAATTTGTTCGGAGTCCAGATTAATATCTTGAATATTGTAGATATTAATTGGGTAAGAGAAATGCTTTTGAATCTTGGCAAGATATTCTTGTTCTTGCCCCGGATAAAACATTAGATAATCAAGTACAAAAATAGGGAGAGCCTTCATTTGGCGCTCAGTAATTTTGTCGACTTTTATAGATAAAAAGTGCTGAGGATCATCACGTAAGCCAATAATGATATACGCAATACTATTACTGGCATCGTAACGCACAACAGATTTTTGAGCTTCGATTCGTTTTTTCTCGGTACGAGATAACTCAACCTTGCTTGCATCAGTATAGTAAATTGGAAGTTCCAATAAATCTGACGCATCTGAAACCCAGTCTATTTTCTGTTGCTTCCCAGGCTGTCGAGCGACTCCCTCACTAATGACATAAGAAATACCATCGGTTAAAGATTCTCGGTATTCTTGTGCCCGTTGATAATTGATAATTTGTACAAGCAAATAACCAAAGACAGCAACCAAAACAACAAGAATTACCAATCCCGCATATATTCGCAGGAATATACTGTGTTTAAACACTCGACCAACCTTATAGGAAGTTTATTCAGATCTTATAACCCATTGGTTTCTTTAACGAACAAGTAACCTTTACTACGTACTGTTTTAATACGTTTTGGATTTTCAGGATCATCACCAATTTTTGGACGAATACGTGAAATACGGACGTCGATTGAACGGTCCTGACCATCGTATTCGATACCACGTAAACGTTCGAAGATATCTTCACGCGATAAGATACGACCAGCATTTGATGCAAGCAACCATAATAGGTCATATTCTGCGCTAGTGAAGTCAACAAGTTCACCATTTAACGTGACAGAACGACCGCCATTATCAATTACAAGGTCATCGAACTCGATACGTTGAGCAACTTCATCTTCTACAGTTTTATCTGTGCGACGTAATAGTGCACGGATACGCGCTAAAAGAACACGTGGTTGAACCGGTTTAGCAACATAGTCATCTGCGCCCATTTCCAAACCAAGTACCTGATCCATGTCTTCTGTACGTGCAGTCAACATCAAAATCGGTTGATGGTAATGTGGACGAACTTCACGGCAAACTGTTAAGCCATCGGCACCCGGCAACATGACATCCAAAACTACTAGATCTGGTTGTTCACTAATAATACGACGAATTGCACGGTTACCATCAGTTTCTACACCAACTTCCAAGCCGTTGCGAATTAAATATTCTTGAGTTAATCGCGCTAAGCGCTCGTCATCTTCAACGATCAGAATCTTTGGTAACTTTTCTTCTTGGCTCATATCATTGCCCCTATAAATCTCGTTTCATGCATCTTAAAAATCTTGCAGATACATTCGTTTATCATTTGCAATATACACACGTTTACATTGTAAACAAGTAGGCGTTCACCAAACTGATACATGACCATCGTATTTTGTTGCATTTTATTAGCCTTTGAATTTTCACGTGTTTTTAAGATTTATTTATTGTTATTAAATTTCATATTCTATTCATATTTCCAATGTATGAATATTAAACAAATTATTTCTCTGTTTAGTTTAAATTTATTTAAGTGTTTGTTTTTTGAGTTATCCACAAAGTTATCTATAAGCGTTTTTTAACAGCTTTGCTATGCTATCTCCCATCAAATCATACAGATAAAAAATTACTAAAAAGTCAAGATTGATCTGCTATGAAAAATCCCGTATCTTGTGTTGAAAATAAACTTTAACTACTAAGTCTTGTGTTTATCCCTCAAATATCGTGGCATGTTTTTTGCTCGGTTCAAACGGTCTATGAACATAACAAAAGTGACAATGGAGCTATGCTGGCATGAGCGTAATTACTTCGACTCCCGGTCAAATTCAGGTGATTAAGCGCACTGGAGATGTTGCTGCATTTGATGCAGAGAAAATTTCAGTTGCGATTGGTAAAGCTTTTCTTGCTGTGGAAGGTCAACAGAGTTCGGATTCTAGCCGTATTCATGACCGTATTACCCAGTTGACGGAAATGGTCTTAAATACTTTTACTCGCCGTTTACCATCGGGCGGTACGATCCATATTGAAGAAATTCAAGATCAAGTAGAACTTGCTTTAATGCGTACTGGGGAACAAAAAGTTGCCCGCGCTTATGTGATTTACCGTGAACAACGTGCTAGCGCTCGTCAGCAAACGAACTCAAACCACCACCCTACTTTACAAGTTACCGACAAAAACGGTCAGCTTCAGCCACTTGATTTAAGTGCATTGCAAGCAACTGTTTCTAAGGCAGCTGAAGGTTTGGAAGGTATTGACGTTCAAGCCATTGTCGATGAAACCGTTAAAAACTTATATAACGGCGTAAAAGAAAGTGATATTGCCACTACAATGATGATGGCAACACGTACCCGTATTGAACAAGAACCTAACTACACTTACGTGACTGCACGTTTGCTTTGTAACGAATTAGTGAGCACTGGTTTAACGTTCTTAGGCTTATCAACAGACACACCTGAAAACAATGCACTTGAAGCATTCTTGAAAAAAGGTGTTGAGCTTGATTTGCTTTCACCTGACTTGCTTGACTTCGACTTAGAAAAATTATCAGCAGCAATTCAGCCAGAACGTTCTAATCAGTTTACCTATTTAGGTTTACAGACTTTATTTGACCGTTACTTCATTCACTCAAACGGCGTTCGTTTTGAATTACCACAATTATTCTTCATGCGCGTGTCGATGGGTCTTGCACTCAATGAGCAAGATAAAGAAGAGCGTGCAATTGAGTTCTATAACTTATTGTCTAGCTTCGACTACATGGCTTCTACGCCTACGCTGTTTAACTCAGGTACATTACGTCCACAGCTTTCAAGTTGTTACTTAACAACAATTGGCGATGACCTTTATGACATTTATGGCGCAATGCGTGACAACGCGATGCTTTCTAAATGGGCTGGCGGTTTAGGTAATGACTGGACACCTGTTCGTGCCTTGAACTCTTATATTAAAGGTACTAACGGTAAGTCTCAGGGTGTTGTTCCATTCTTGAAAGTTGCGAACGATACAGCTGTTGCGGTAAACCAAGGTGGTAAGCGTAAAGGCGCTGTGTGTGCATACCTAGAAACTTGGCACTTAGACATCGAAGAGTTCCTAGAGCTTCGTAAAAACACGGGTGATGACCGTCGCCGTACTCACGACATGAACACTGCGAACTGGGTTCCAGACTTGTTTATGCAACGTGTATTTGAAGATGGTGAATGGACATTATTTACCCCTTCTGAAACTCCAGACTTGCACGACTTAACTGGTGCTGAATTTGCTGAGCGTTATGCTTACTATGAGTCTGTAGCGAAAGAAACTAACATGCTACACAAGAAAGTACGTGCTAAAGACTTATGGCGAAAAATGCTTTCTATGTTGTTTGAAACTGGTCACCCATGGATCACATTCAAAGATGTGTGTAACTTACGTTCACCACAACAACACGTTGGCGTAGTTCACTCATCTAACCTATGTACTGAAATTACCTTGAACACAAATCAAGACGAAATTGCAGTATGTAACTTAGGTTCGATCAACCTTGTACAACACGTTCAAGGTGGTGTATTAGACCGTGAAAAGTTAGCTCGCACTATTAAAACAGCAGTACGTATGCTCGATAACGTGATCGACATTAACTACTACGCTGTACCACAAGCGAAAAACTCGAACTTGAAACACCGCCCTGTGGGTATGGGTATCATGGGCTTCCAAGATGCGCTATACGAAATGGGTATTGCTTACGGTTCAGACGCTGCTGTTGATTTTGCTGATGAATCAATGGAAGTAATTAGCTACTACGCAATTGAAACATCAAGCAACTTGGCTGTTGAACGTGGTGCTTACTCAACATTCAAAGGTTCATTGTGGGATCAAGGTATCCTTCCAATCGACTCTTTAGAAATTGTTGCGAAATCTCGTCCAGAGCGCATGTTCGAAGTTGACCGTACTCAACGTTTAGACTGGGACACTTTACGTGCCAAAGTTCAAAAAGACGGTATGCGTAACTCAAACGTGATGGCGATTGCTCCAACTGCAACCATCTCTAACATTTGTGGTGTTTCTCAGTCTATTGAGCCAACATTCCAAAACTTATATGTGAAATCTAACTTGTCTGGTGAGTTCACTGTTATTAACCCATACCTTGTTCGTGCATTAAAAGAACGCGGTCTTTGGGACACAGTAATGGTTAACGACCTTAAACACTTTGAAGGTTCAGTACAAAAAATTGCTCGTATTCCTGAAGAATTAAAAGCAATCTTTGCTACTGCGTTTGAAGTAGATACACGTTGGATCGTTGATGCTGCATCACGCCGTCAAAAATGGATTGATCAAGCTCAGTCGCTTAACCTTTACATCTCTGGTGCAAATGGTAAGAAACTTGACATCACTTACAAGATGGCATGGTTACGTGGTCTTAAGACGACTTATTACCTCCGAGCTTTAGGTGCAACTTCTGCTGAAAAATCTACAATTAACACAGGTGCTTTAAACGCAGTTAAACCTGCGACTGTTGAAGCAGCAGCTGTTGCTGCCCCTGTTGTAGAAGCGAAGAAACCAGAAGCAGCGGTTGAAGAAGAAGGCTTCACTCAAGCAGCTCCTGTACCAATGGCTTGTTCAATCGACAACCCTGATTGTGAAGCTTGCCAATAACATTCAATAAGGTTGCTCTTTTTCACTAAAGAGCAACCTTAAAAGAGGTAAAGATTATGCTTTCTCATCTCAGCCATAACTATATGCTTGGTGTTGGAGTTTTAATCTTTGCCTTTATTTTCTTTTATATGCCGATGGTTTACGCATTTATCACAATACGTAAGCAACAGCGTAAACAAAATAAGTTGTAGTGAGTAGAGACCAAAGGCCCAAAATTTGGTCATGCATCAATAAAACTTAATTTTGTTTACACATTAAAAGCGTATAGTAGGGACATCTTCGTTTAAGAGATGTCAAATATAGATATATACAACGAAGAGAGAACAAAAATGTCTATCCTTAGTTGGGACGATTTTGAAGATGATTCGCAAAAACCGACTACACCTGAACACAAGTCTGCGCCCGTCCAATCGGAAAAAGCGTCAGATTCGCAGAATGTATCTACTGCGCAGCCATCATCGCCGAGCGTGGCAGCTCCACAATCCGCTGGAACCCATTCCGTGCGACCAACAGTTGCCTCCGATACAGTGGCTAGAGCCGCTCAAGCCTTAGAACATTTAGACGTTGCCCCTGGCCTTGAAGAGCTAGAAATGGGTGCTCAACGTGTTCAAGTTGACGACAAAGCAATGATTAACTGTCGTGCCGATTTGAACCAACTTGTTCCATTTAAATATGAGTGGGCTTGGCAGAAATATCTTGACGGGTGTGCAAACCACTGGATGCCTCAAGAAGTTAACATGAACCATGACATCGCACTTTGGAAGTCTGAAAATGGCTTAACTGAAGACGAGCGTACTATTGTTATGCGTTCTTTAGGTTTCTTCTCGACTGCGGACTCTTTGGTTGCAAATAACTTGGTATTGGCGATTTACCGTCACATTACTAACCCTGAATGCCGTCAGTACATCTTGCGTCAAGCGTTTGAAGAAGCAATTCACACTCACGCTTACCAATACTGTATCGAATCTTTAGGTATGGACGAAGGCGAAGTCTTCAACATGTATCGTGAAGTTCCATCTGTTGCACGTAAAGCAGCTTGGGGCTTGAAATATACTCAATCTTTAACTGATCCTAATTTCCACACAGGCACACCTGAAAACGACCAGCGTTTACTTCGTAACCTGATCGCATTCTACTGTGTACTTGAAGGGATCTTCTTCTACTGTGGCTTTACTCAAATTTTGAGTATGGGTCGTCGTAACAAGATGAACGGTGTTGCTGAGCAGTTCCAATACATCTTGCGTGATGAATCTATGCACTTGAACTTTGGTATCGATATGATTAACCAAATCAAGATTGAGAACCCTCACCTTTGGACTGCTGAGTTCCAACAAGAAGTGGTTCAAATGATTGTTGAAGGTACGATGCTTGAAATCGAATATGCACGTGACACAATGCCACGCGGCGTATTGGGTATGAACGCAAGCATGATGGAAGAATATTTGAAATTCATCTGTAACCGCCGTTTATCTCAGTTAGGTTTACCAGAGCAATTTGCTGGTGTAACGAATCCATTTGCGTGGATGTCTGAGATGATGGACTTACGTAAAGAGAAGAACTTCTTCGAAACTCGCGTAACTGACTACCAAACTGGTGGTGCGTTAAGCTGGTAAGTTTAAGGATCTACTAAATAAAAAACCGCTATCTATAGCGGTTTTTTTATTACTCAAAATGTCATAATTTCTTAAATATAATCAATCTTTACCCGAGTACAAAACTGAGCCAACTAAAACAGCTTGACCTGCAATGCTAACTTGTAATATTGAATCTGTTTTCTCAACTGTCACTAAAACTCGCCCCGGTTTTTCTATTGCGAAGCCTTGATATCCCCAATAAGTTACTTTCTGATCACATTCGATTAAATCGTGATGAATAAGGTACGCTCCCGCTGGACCATTTGCATTACCAGTTACAGGATCTTCATTAATACCGATTGCAGGGGCGAACATTCGGCCATAGGTAATAGGTTCTTGCTTACTACCCTCCAAGACAAATGGGAAAAAACCATTGCAGCCTATTTCAGCACTAATAGCTTTCAGTTTTTCATTATTCGGAGTTAATCCATCAAGCGTACCTCTGCTCAGCATGGGCACCATCACCTTGGAATGCCCCGTCGTAACAACTTGTATTGGTAAGTCAGCAAAATCATTCATACTTACACCCAATGCGCTTGCGAGTTCAGTCCGTTGACTCTCATTAAAAGGTGATAAAAACTCTACGCGACCTTGAGTCATTTTCACCAATAACGCTTCTGGACTTCCAAATATTGAAACGGGTAAATGACCAGCCCCCGTTTTTGCGATTAATGGATAGTCTGATTGGTGGCCAGTAGTTGCACGTAAAAAATGAGTAGCGATCGTCGCATGTCCACAGATCGGGACTTCATGTGTAGGGGTAAAATATCGAACATGTATGTCATGGCTTTGATCTTTAGGTGACAAAACAAAGGCAGTTTCCGAATAGCCTGCGAATGCAGCAATATCTTGCATCTCTTGAGTCGTAAGATGGTCCGCATCTAGAACAACCCCTGCTCGATTTCCTGTATTTGGTTTGGTGGTAAACGCATCAACTACATAAATGGTCGTCATGGCAGAACTCCTCTGTTGTTAACATTGTGATCTCAGAAATAGCTCCTGCCATAACCAGAAAATCTTATTTAATTGCAACGACACATGCCTTAGCTCAAAAAGGTTTATAGTCGCCTCATATAATGAGTTTTGATTCTTTGTACTAGTTATTTGAATTGTATAAATCTAAACATCGGGGATACTATAGTTTTTATTGCAAACGCATTTTCTAAATATGGAAAGGTATGAACTGGGACGATACTAAAATTTTGTTAGCTATTGGACGAACTGGCGGGTTGAGCCGCAGTGCAAAATTGCTTGGTATTAGTGTTTCTACCGTACATCGCAGAGCTGTTGAACTAGAGAAAAGTCTCAATGCGATTCTTTTTTCTCGAGACAGTGATGGCTATACACTCACCCACGTTGGAAAACATTTTTTTGCTTTGGCTGAAAAAGCAGAAGAGCATTTAATAGCGATGGAACGTTACAACGATCAAGGGCAACAATCATTGTTCCGCATTGCTTTACCTGAGTTAATCGGGCAACAGTTACTTCAGTCAAAGCTAACAGCGTTGCAACTGAAGTATCCAGATTTACAATTAGAAATCTCAACGAGTGTCGTTCCTGTTGATTTTTCCCGACGGGAAGCTGACATTATTCTTCGACTTGTTCGACCAGAAAGCGGGCGTTACATTATTCGACGCCTTGGTCAACTAGAGTATGGACTTTATTGCAGTAAAGGTTATCTCGCCAGTTTCACAGAGCATGCTGAAACAGCTGATGATTTGCTGAATCATCGTATAATCGGTTGGGACCGAAGCCTTCAATATACGTTCTTAGCGCAATGGATGCGTGAACTCACCCAAGATGCAGCCCCTGCTTTGTCTTTTGATAACATGCACTCACAGCTACGAGCAGTCATTGAAGGACAAGGAATTACAGCCTTACCTTGTTTTGTTGCAAAGGCTTCTGGTTTAGCATCCATACTACCTGAACAAACTTTAAAACAAGATGTGTGGTTAATGCGTCATTTAGATACTAAGGATAGTGACTATTCAACGTTGATTAGCGAGACGATTGAAAAAGAACTACAAGAATATCTGTTGTGATGAATATTCGCTTTTATTCTAATTTTGAATTCGAAAAAGAGATTTTATGTTAAATAAATTATCTAAGGTTAACTTCAAATAGAACTTAACCTTGAAAAGATAATATAATAAGATTTATTAGCTATTGAAGTTTGCGAATAAATCAACCATTTCTTGAGATCCTATTTCTATATCATTATTATGTGATAAATATCTAGTATGATACTGTTTATCATATGCTTCAGGTGCTTTACCTCGTTCTGCTCTAAACATAAGTATTTCTTTTTCTTTATAAGAAAAATTAACTAAGTTTAGAAGAATAGTATTTTTAAAACTTTGAGATATTTTATCTGAATTTTCAATATAATCTTTTATAGCCTTTAAATAATTATCAAGAGACTTATATATATGTTTTGCTTCTTCTTCAACTCCAACTATAAATAAATCATTATATTCTATATAGCTTTTTGAAAAAGTATTTTGATGATTTATTGCTCCATCTTTTGTTTCAGATATTCCAACAATTACCATGCATTCTCCTTTGTTACTATTCGTCATGGCCGTTAATGTTTTTAGTATTTTATCTATCAATCCAAAATTAAGTTTATTTTGAAGTGGACTAATTGTTAATAATCCAGCTTTGTAATCATAAAATTGTTGTTCAGTTCTAGATTCATTTATAATATTTTCTAAATTTTTTATCCATCCACCAGGTTGGAATTTATCATTTTCTTTTTTAGAAAAATGATTTGAAATCAATCCTTTTGTTGCTTGTATTAATTTGGTTCTATCAGAATTCCTCCATTTTTTATCTGATCCTAAAATTGAACTGTAATGTTTTTCATATATAAGAGATAAATCATTATGTAGATTCTTATAGTTATTAATTTTTTTTCCTTCATTTATTATTAATTCATATAAACTTAAAAAAACCACTTGAAAGCTACTAGAAGACTTTATAAATTTTCCATTATAGATAGTATCTGAGAAAGAACTTCTATCATTTTTAAATATCTTATTTAGCTCATCAAATATATGATTGAAAGATTTAACTATAAAATCTTTAGTGTATTTATTTATTTCAACAGTTAATGACTTATTTTCATTTGAATCTTGTATATAAATTTTATCTAAATATGTTGCAGATGTTTCAGATGTTTTAGGTAATAATATATAGCTTAACATGTAAGCAATAAGTTCTTCATCTCTGGATTTTCTAATGTCATCTCTTAAAATTATTTTATTCTTTACCCAAAATATTGAATCTATATCAATACCATAGTTAAGACCGCTATTACCTATGCTAATAGATTTTATATTCTTTAACGTTACAATATCAGTTCTAGATGAATCTTTTCTTATATATGTTGAGATTTGATTAATAATTTCTGGAATTTGGCCCAGTGATCCAGCTTGTCTTAAATCTTGTTTAGATAATGTTCTTCCACCTGTATTAATTCTTCTAAAGGTTTCATCTATAAAATCATTGGTTTTTGAAATTGTTGTTGAAAGAGGAATTTCATAATTAAGAATTGTGGAACATTTGTCGCTGTCTAAAACAGGAGTTCGCTGTTTCACAATACCTTGAGACTTAAGTTGTTTCGTTAATGTTATTGAATCAAGATCAAAGAATTCTCCGTTTAAAGAAAACTCACATTCTAAGAAAGATGTTATAGCATTAAGTCTTTGTAACCCATCTAATATTTCTAGGCGTTCACTATCTTTTTGTTTAGATGTTAGTATCAAAGGTATTGGATACCCATTTACTAAAGAATCAATAAACTTTTCTTTTTCTTCTAAAGACCAAACTAATTTTCTTTGATATCTACGATTTACGACAATTTGTTCTTTGAGATACATGTCAAAAAGTGATTGTACGGGTTTAGGTGTAACTATTGAACTCATAGTTTTATCTTTAGATAGTAATAAAAATTGAATTTAATCATGTAATTATAAAAATTACATCCATATATATTAGTTTCCCTAAAATTAACATAATACAGCTTATACGAAATTCACTTTTATCTTATATAAATCAAAGTCTTACTTTTTAATAATTTGTCACGCTTCACGATTACTTATTGATCAACTTTCCACAATTTCATATAATCTCTCTTAGTTCTAAAGCTAATAAATAACTAATCTAAATCCTTCATATGTCGTAAGAGTTACTAAACTTTTGGATTGCTGAAAGAGAAAATGACAATTTATGTGTTACATGACAAACAGACTCAAAAAGCCGCTCTACCAGAGTGGCTTTTTTATTTTTCTACAAATAATATTTTAAAGAGAAATTATTTAAATCTATAAATTTCAAAATTCAATCGATATGTCATAAAATTTATTAAGCATGCTTCTCTAATCCTTTTTCTAAACAGTTCTTGAAAATAAGGATTTGTTAAAAAAATACCCAAAGCAACAATTAAATATACAACACACTTATTTTCGATCTGAAGTAGCTTTAAAAGCTCAGAAAAGAACTCATCCACTAAATTAAAATAAGTTAAAGTTAATAGAGAAACAAATAAATAGAAAAAATACGATAAAAATTTCTTTTAAACATAACCATTTCTCTACTAAATTATTCTAAGTACATCAAAAATATAGCATAGTTAAAAAACATTACCCACAGAGATGAAGGATCTTTAAAATTCTTCTATAACATTGGCTTATGTACGCTAGCTCAAATTCAAATAACCAAATACAGCTTTTTCAACTCGCTGCTGTAATTGATTTAAATCACCTTCCCCTGCCATGCCTGCCGCATTAATCATTCCTTTACTTAAAGCAATTATATCTTGTGCAGCTGTCTGGGCATATGAAATGCAAGAACGTATAAACAGATCGGAAATTATGGTCTCAAGCTCTTGTTGAAGTTCTCTTTCTTCAATGTCTTTACCAATGATTTCAGAAGCAAACTCTAGTGTTCGTGCCAACTGCGGACGGCTCAATTGATGTTGCACAGCGGCATGTATGACGAGTTTTAATTTTTCTTTTAAGTCTGCGGCATCATTTTGCTGTATAGCTTCAACAATATGACTTGAAAGCTTAGCTCGCTCACGTCGAATTAACTCAACGATTAAAGCATCTTTAGATGGAAAGTATTGATATAGGCTACCAATGCTTACGCCAGCAAGTTCAGCCACGGCATTTGTGTTGAATCCAGCAAACCCTAAAGACTCTAAAATGCGAGCAGCCGCCTCTAAAATAGCTTCAAATGTAGCCACTGAGCGTGCTTGACGCGGGCGTTTGCGAGGGTCTGGAAGGGTTTCTGACATGGGCCGAAATGCGAGTATTTAATGTGAGTAATCACTCATATACTGACTGAGTCATGTTGTTATGACAAGCAAATAATGTCTTTTTCAGTTGAGCTTCAACTCGGCCCAGTCATGGAGTGGTTATGTCTAGAACCTATACTTTTTTTATTCATTTAAGAGCTTTGCCTACTTGGTTGGCTTTAGCTCGTAAAAAGCGGGCTGAGTTTAGTGCAAAGAAGCTTGAACCTATTTTTGAGAAGTACCCGACCGTAAAAGTTCGCTGGTATGACGTTGAAGCGTTTAGTACTAAAGCGAGTGATATTGCTGTGTTTGAGACCACATCTCTGCAAGATTATTATTTTGTGATTGATGCGATTCGAGATTCTGAATTTTGTACAGTGCCCTACTTTGAGTTTGTAGAGATTATTCCTGCAATTGAAGATGGGTATGTGGAGTATGAAAGTTCTTTATAGAAGTTGCGAATTTTTTAAGTACAAATAATTAATTAAAAATTAATTTTTCAACAACATTGATTACCAAAACTTAATAAAACTATCTATTATAGTATTTTTATTAAGTTCATCAATACATAACAACCTACTATTATTAAAAACAGACGAATATTTTAAATTATTAAGAATAATAACTAAATTAAATAAAATTATTTAAAAAAAATTAAATATAGTAAAAATAAACGTCACAATATGTCGCCCATTTAAAAACTACTATTCAAACTCACAAACCATTACTTTAAACTAATTAACTAACAACTATTTTATTATTTTATGGAAATTTTTTCTAATTTTAATAAAATTTTAAAAACAGTAACTTTTAATTTAAGGATGTATTTATCATGCTAGATAGAAAAAATTTAGATTTGTTAAAAAAAGATATAAATTATTTTTTAAAAGATAAATCTGAAGAAGATATTCTAAATTATTTTAATGAAATAAAAAAATTTTCTTTACACTACATAATGAGCTATGAACTTGATGGTGAAATATATTTAGTTTTAGATAATAGTTTAATACAAGAAATTAAGCATAAAGATACGAAAAATAATAGAGCTATAAAAGCAGAAGCTTATATTACATTTTGTAAGTTTGTGAAATATTGGAGTGACAGGACTAGTTATCTTGCGATATCTCCTATGGCTATTTATGAGCATCTTGGAAGAAAAATACCATCAACATTATCAGAATTACATAATGCTCTTATTGAGTTAAATAATATTTTAGCTATCTCTGGTTTAGAGATTAGATATATCAGTTTTCGTGATGCTAATTCTTTATATCCAATTCTTTTAAATATAGCTCATGATGAAAAAGTATTAACTGAATATATTCAAGGAATTGATAAAATATCTTGGAAAACTGACTTAGCAGCTCCTATGGGAGTAAAAATACCAATGAGTATTGCAGCAAAATCATTACCAACGCTTCCAACTTTAAAATATTTTGATCCCTGGTATGTACATTTTGTACTATCAGGAAGAGTTGAACAATATATTATTGAACAATCAAAACACAATCCAAATGCAATGCCTATTTCAAGTGGTGAATTAACTATTCTATTTTCACAATTAAACACATTTAAGAAAAAGACTATACTACAAGGATTAGGTGATATTGATATATTCCAAATATGTGATGTATGTAGTCAATACAAAAACAAAAAAAAGCATTTTTTTATAGGTCAATCTCTAGATAAAGACTTAAGTAGAGTACTTTTTCATAGACATACTCTGCATGTTTCATCTGAAATAGTAATAGGAGGAACTCCTGATCAAGAAGAAAAAATATCAAATCTCGTAAAATTTATGTTTTCTAAACCCTTTGAAGAAAATGAAATTCGTAGACAAAGAATTCAACCAAAATTTATAAATTTCATGGAGTTTATAACTAATATATGTCAAGAGAATATTAATTAAGAGTATAAATACTATATTAGAGCAATGTGAAAACTTGCTCTAATATAGCATGATTTAAATAGTTTATTTAATGTAAAAAACTTCATCTTATAACCTTTAAAATCTCCTGTATGTCTTCAAATTCTTTAACCCCTCCCCCAAAACCATTCCAACACCACATCCCTTTCATCCAAACGATTTGAACTCAACACTTGTAGCATCAAACCATCAATTAGGTTTAAAACCATGTTGGCATCGGGTTTGAGTTTGTTGGTTTGCAGACTAAAGACCAGATCAAAAATTTCTTTCAGTAGCCATTTTCGATATTCAACTGCCATGCGGTAAGCCCGTGGATAAAGCAGTTTTAATTCAAAAATGGCTTTAAACAAAAGATGGTAAAGGCTATTCACATCGACATGTAAGCGGACAATTTCTTTGAGTTTATCGGCTGCGGTTGGGTAGTGATGTGAGTAGACAATTGCCAGCACTTCTTCTTTGAGTCGGCTTTTTTGAAAGATTAAACACATTTCAACAAGGCGTTCTTTCGAGTGAAAGTAGTTATAAAACGTGGCTTTTTGAATTTTAGATTTTTTAATAATCAGGTCTACGCCTGCATTATGGAATCCATGCGTGGTAAAAAGTTGGATGGCGGTTTGAACCACCTGTAATTTTTTGGAAGATATTTCTAAAGTTGGCATAGTTTTACCGTTATAAATTCTTGTTGTTTCTAAATGAGATAAAAAGCCTGTGCCCTTTCTGGGAGAAAAAAAGGCACAGCAAAGCCGTAAGACGGTGCTTGGCACATCTCAAGTTTTGTTTTGCTAAGTTTTAAGTAAAAATGACTTAAAGCCTGAAAACCTTATGGCGTTCAAGCTGCTGTAAATTTTTAAGCTGTGTCGTTATAGCTTTTGGCACTGAGTACCAAGAAATGATGGATGTGCATAGCCAACTCCTAATTTTGGGAGTTCTGCCAAAGCATTCATTAAGAATTATGGTGGCAGAACGAGCAAGGGTTAGCAGACTGATAGTAAGAAATCAGCACACCCGAAGGTGTCCCTCACTCGTCCTACCGCAACGAGCGAGGGACGATTGATACACATAAGACTACTCCTCAGAAGGAATAATCTGATGCTCTTACTATGCGGTCTGCTAAAACCGGCTGGCAATGTGGCCAGCACGCAAAGGATAATCCGAGAGTTTAGAGGTGTCAATGTAGCTTTTATGACAAGTAATTAAATTTCTTATTGTTTTTCATTAGATTAACTTAATTATTATTTTAGATATTATATTTAATTGTATTTTTAAATTAAGTGAAGCGATCCATGCTTATTCATTTCTATCTTTTAACTTTTAATTTGAAACAACAAAATGGAAAGTGGGATTAGACAATCTCTGTCTGTCCCACTTGGTGATAAGCACGGTTAAAATAAACCAAACTTTGGTCATGTTGGCTTTGTTTAATCGCCACAATCGGACATATAAAAATTGTGTGTGTGCCGACTTGTTGAATTTGCTCAATCTCACAATCGAAACTCACCAAAGCATCGTCTAACACAGGTGAACCCGTTTCTAACTCAATCCATGCGCCATGTTTAAAGCGCTCTTCTGGTGTGAGCTTAGATGAAAATGCTTTTGAAATATGTTCGTGATGCGCGCCTAACACGTTCACCGTTAAGATTTTGTTATCTAGGAAATGTGCATGTGAACTCGCAGATTGGTTCATACAGACCAATAATGTCGGTGGTGTGTCGGTCACACTACAAACAGCAGAGGCAGTAAATCCAAAACGGCCAGACATGCCTGCCGTGGTCACAACACTAACTGCACTTGTGAGTAAAGACATTGCATTTCTAAAGTCTGTTGCTTGAACCATGACATTATTCCTAAATTGAACCGTACCTTATCCTGTGTGCTTGCTATACCGCCCAACTCCATCAGGAAGGTACTATCGACATGCGATCTGATTAGAGCGACATGTAGTAAGTAAAATGAGGGTTACTTGTTTGATTATCAACTGCCATCAAAAAAGTAACCCTTTATACCACTTATTGGTAAATATTAAGCAGTAAGATCATAACCAGTCAGTTCTCGGCGAACGATTTCTGCACCTGCACTTAAAGCATTTAACTTGCCACGTGCCACTTCACGAGAAAGAGGTGCCATACCGCAGTTTGTGCAAGGATAAAGCTTGTCAGCATCTACAAACTGAAGCGCTTTACGTAGTGTGTTAGCAACTTCTTCTGGTGTTTCAATCTGGTTAGATGCGACATCAATTGCACCGACCATTACTTTTTTACCGCGAATGAGTTCGAGTAAATCGATAGGCACATGTGAGTTGTGACATTCTAACGAGATGATATCAATGTTAGACGTTTGAAGTTTCGGGAAAGCTTCTTCGTACTGGCGCCATTCTGAACCGAGTGTCTTTTTCCAGTCAGTGTTGGCTTTAATGCCGTAACCGTAGCAAATGTGGACCGCAGTTTCACATTTTAGACCTTCAATTGCACGCTCTAAAGTCGCGATGCCCCAGTCATTTACTTCGTCAAAGAATACGTTAAATGCAGGTTCGTCAAACTGAATGATGTCTACACCAGCAGCTTCTAGCTCACGCGCTTCTTGGTTCAAGATTTTGGCAAATTCCCAAGCAAGTTTTTCACGGCTCTTGTAGTGACCATCGTAAAGCGTATCAATCATGGTCATTGGGCCAGGTAATGCCCATTTAATTGGCTGATTGGTTTGCTGACGTAAAAACTTCGCATCTTCAACAAACACAGGCTTTTGACGAGATACCGCACCCACTACAGAAGGTACGCTTGCATCGTAACGGTCACGAATACGAACAGTTTCGCGCTTCTCAAAATCTACGCCATTTAAGTGTTCAATAAACGTGGTCACAAAGTGTTGGCGAGTTTGTTCACCATCACTGACAATATCAATGCCAGCAAGTTGTTGTTCGTGCAACGCCAAACGTAACGCGTCTTTTTTACCTTCGGCTAAACCTTCGTTTTCAAGTTTCCAAGGCGACCAAAGCTTTTCAGGTTCTGCAAGCCAAGACGGTTTAGGTAAGCTGCCAGCAGTTGAAGTTGGTAATAATTTTTTCATGATCAATGACCCGTATGTTGATTAATTAGGAGCGTAATTAGCAGACCACTGCTCAAGAATCGCTTGGTATGGTTTGATAAATTGCTCTTCAACAAACTTCCCCTGCTCAATAGCCAGACGGCTACGTTCTTCACGGTCATACACAATTCGAGTAAGTGAATAATCTTCGTGTTTCAAGCTTGGTTGATAAGATTTTCCAGCCACTGAATTTGCGTTGTAAATTTCAGGACGGTAAATCTTTTGGAATGTTTCCATCGTACTAATGGTACTAATCAACTCAAGGTTGGTGTAATCACTCAACAAATCGCCTGTAAAATAGAACGCTAACGGCGCAACGCTATTTGGCGGCATGAAGTAGCGAACTTTTAAGCCCATTTTTTGGAAATATTCATCAGTGAGTGAATAGTCTTCTTGCTTGTATTCAACACCTAAAACAGGATGTTCGTTTTCAGTACGGTGGTACTCTTTAGTCGTCGAAACGCTTAAGCAAATCACAGGCGCCTTTTTAAAGTTGGCTTTATAAGTCTCAGAGTTAATAAAGCTCTTAAACAAGTTACCGTGTAATTCACCAAACTTTTCTGGCGTGCTAAAAGTCGACTTGTTTTTGTTGTGATCTAACAACAGCACACTAAAGTCATAGTCACGTACATAAGACGAGAAGTTGTTGCCCACAATACCTTCGATGCGCTCATTAGTTTTCTTATCAACAATATTGGTTTTCAATATTTCGATGAGAGGAAGCCCGCTGGTACGGTTTTCGGCATCAATGTTCATTTCAACTGAAATGATTTCAAGTTCAACGCCATAGCGATCGCCTTTAGGGTTGTCCCAATGAGCTAAGGCATTGAAACGATTGTCGATCATCTGCAATGTATTGCGCAAATTCTCTTCGCGGCTCATCCCTCTTGCCAAGTTAGCAAAGTTGGTTGTAATACGTGTATTGTCTGCTGGACGATAGTTCTCATCGAAACAAATACTCTTAATCGTAAATGTAAATTCTTTACTCATTGTGATCAGTACCCTAATTTCTGAGATAAAACCTAAATAAAAACTTTTTGCTCTTTTTAAACTTTCCAGACTTGTCAGTTTTGTGCCTTATGGTCTTATCAAAGTGAATTACTGGAGCGCTTCAGAGCATGAATAGATTTATACCGCAATCACAACATGAATAAAAATGATTTAGTCTCATTACAAACTGAGTGAAATTCATGTTTAGGGTTTAATAAATAAGTATAAAGTTAAATTTTTTTCATCTTCGGGAATTTTAGACAGCAGAAATTCAATATACGGCGCTCACACAGCACCTTAATCATTTTAAATATTAATTATTACTTTCAAATACTTAATAGTAAAAATTTAAGTTAAAAAGAATCAACCTAAAGCAATGTGTGCTGACTTTCATTCATCTCTGCTTTTAGCCATTCTAAAAATATGGTTTTACGTGAATCTTCCTCAAAAGCGCCATGAGAAAGTAAAAAATAGGCTGAATTATCTTGCACAACAGGTGAAATTTTTTTCAGTAAGTTCCACTCAAGCTCTTTTTCAATCATATAAATTGAGATGACTGTTGCGCCGAGTCCAGCCAAACAACCTTCTAAACATAGATAAAAATGTTCGAGTTCAACTTTAGCGTAGCCTTTTAAACTCTGCTTTAACTCAGTAATGCGAGTGATATTTTTGAAAAAATTCGGTCTAGAGGTCGAAATGAGTAAATCGTTTGTTTCCGATGGCTTGGTTGCTTGAACTAGAGCGATATATTCATCGGCAATCTTTTCGCTATAAATATGCTCTCCCCAATCAAAGTCATTTCTGCGAATCGCGATATCAATATTATCTTTTTCAAAATCGACCAAACCGCCTGCGGTAAGTAACACCACCTCAAAATCATGACCGAGCTTTTTAAATTTTGATAACCGTGGAATGAGCCATTTCATGGAAAGAGTCGGTTCACACGACAAGACCAGTTGTTTGTTTTCAGCTTTAGGCTGGCTGAGTTGTATTAAGCATTCATCGAGTTGACCAAAAACTTGATGGCAACAACTCAATAAAATTTCACCCTGCTCGGTCATCACAAGTGTTTTATTTTTTCGATCGAACAAAGTGGTATTTAAAGCTTCTTCTAAATTATAAATTTGTTTACTAACCGCACTTTGCGTCACAAATAATTTCTTTGCAGCTAAAGTCACGCTGCCATACTTCGCCACAAAATAGAAAAATTTTAGTGAATTCAGCGATATTCTTTCGATCATTCCAAAAACTCATAAATGTGTAGTCGTTTTTATCGATTTTTATTTTTTAGGTTTCTGTTCAAAATAAAAATCATGTTTATTAAACCCCATTTTAGATGATGAAAAATATATTAGATATCTATATCTATCTTCATAAATGTAAAACCCCTATCTTTCTCACCAAAAGAATAGCAGCTCTCAATAAAACAGTTCTCCTCTCAAATACATTCCAAAAAGTACAGATCAACCCTCTCGTTTTCAGCGAGAGTGCAAGATAATGGCAGAGTTTATTGCGGTTATTTTAATTACGATTTTGGCGGTGGTTAGCCCCGGCGCAGACTTCGCGATCGTGACTAAAAACAGTTATCTGTACGGTAGAAAAATAGGTGTGTTCACTTCACTTGGAATATCGCTTGGCGTGTTGGTGCATGTGACCTATACGTTAGTTGCCGTTGCCTTTGTGATGACTTATACGCCGCAAATTTTGAATATTGTTAAGTATATTGGCGCGCTTTACCTGATCTATATTGGCTATAAAACCTTTACTCAAAAACCAGTTTTAGACTCTGCTACTTTAAATTCTATAGGTACTTTGCAAGCCATAAAATACGGCTTTTTTACCAATGCTCTGAACCCTAAAACCACCCTATTTGTGATTAGTACCTATACGCAAATTGTGAGTTTAACCACGCCTAAATCGATTCTTTTGGCTTATGGCTTTTTTATGTCTTTTGCGCATTTTGTATGGTTTTCACTGGTGGCTGTACTGTTTTCATCCATGCTACTGAGACAAAAAATGTTAGCCAAGCAAGTACAGATTAATAAGGTGATTGGATCAATCTTATGTGTCTTAGGCGTGATTCTGCTTTTTACTAAGTTTCAGTAGAGCTAGTTATTTTTTAAGAAACTGTATAGTGAGTTTATGGTTAATGGACTGAGCGCTTCGTACAGAACTCAGTCCATTTGAGTGAGATAAAAAGCTATGTTTTAACTTTTTGACTCTGATAAATCATTTACATTCCAACGATTTGCTCTTTTAAAGGTTCCGACATCGTTAAACCGTACTCCCATATCACGCATGACTTTATGGGCAACTGGTGCAGTCATTTGGCGAATGTAGAATGGTTCTTTCACCACAAAATGATGAATGGCATGTGTTGAACCAAAGTTAAAGCAAAACAATTGGAACGGCATCATCCACCACGGCGTTAATACTTGAGTTTGTTGAATGACATTACCCAATTCAACATCACCGTAGTAATGCATATTACTAGTCACAAAGTGCAAGCAGAAGGTACGCAGCACATTCGGTGCAACCCAAACAACAGTCAAAATATTAACTACATGCATAATGTTTAAAGTGGTAGCCGACCAAGCAATTGGTGCATCTGCCAAGCTTGCAGCTAAATCAACTGCGTGAAAACCTAAGAAGATATACCACAGTGACCAGTGAATAATCCCTAGCGGGAAATAGGCCATAAATGCACGTTTAAAAATTACTTTTCTAACCGTCCAATTGCTTGCAGAAATAATACGGAACAAGACCGCCAAGCCGTTATCACCAATCGCGATGAGTCGACGTATGCTCCACTGCTCTCCATTGGTTAAAGCTCTTTCTTCTAAATCGACTTCGGTGCCTGAGTTTTTATGATGGTTAAAATGCAGCTCACGACGTTTCCACGGGTTAATTGTACTTGGTCGAGCTAACCAGACTAAGCCCATCATTAAATGATGTGCCCATGGTTTCTTTCTAAAATACATCCAGTGAATCAGGTCATGCTCTAACTCATGGGTGAGCGATGCAAAAAAAGCAATAATTGGAATTGCAAACCAAGCTGAAAGTTGATGATTTATATAGAGCACAGCAGTCGCTATCATGCTCACCAACAATATAAATAGAATCATCGCCCCAATGGCATTTTGATGGTTCAAAATAGGATGGCGTTTGCGTAAAGCCACACCTTCTGCTGTTACTACTTTTTTAATATGTTCCGTTTTTTCGCTATCGGTCATTCCAGCAGGATTTTTATAAATATAGGTCATCCGTTATTCCTCAGTTTTTCATGCCCCTACTTTATTTAGATCACCCTAAATGTGCTTAGCTCGAAACGCCAATCTATTGGCTATGGATGCCAAAATAAAAAGATTCAAAATAAACAAAAGATTTTTTAGTTTTGAATCTTTTATACTGTTTACAGGAATATGAATCAGAAGTTATAGGACATAACATGCCACAGACAGCAACGGCACTGGCTAGCTGGGTGAAAGCGATTCAAAAAGCGCTTGAAAAAGCCGGTGTTGATAGTCAACCTTTATTAGAACAAGCAGGTTTAGATATTCAGGCTCTGAGTAATCCTGATGCACGATATTCATTAAAACAAACAGCAAATTTATGGAAATTAGCAGTTCAGAAAACTCAAGATTCATGTTTTGGCCTTAAAGTTGCCAGCCAAGTCAATCAAAATACTTTTCATGTGTTAGGGCATTCACTGATTACCAGCACCACCCTAAAAGAGATGTTTCTAAGAATTATTCGTTATTTTCGTGTGGTTACGGATATTCCAGAGCTAGAGTTTTATGGGCAAGGAAATAACCATTATTTCGTGATTCATGTTCCCGACGAAGTTCAACCCGAGTCAATAGATGCATTTATTTCCGTTTTTATTCGCTCGAGTCGTGCCTTACAAGGCTCTGTTTTTTCACCCTTACGCATTGAACTTAGACGTTCAGAACCTGAAGATTTAGAAACATTCCAGAGTATTTTAAAAGCTCCGATTGTTTTTAATGCAACCAAAGACATGATTGTGTTTGATACGGCAACCATAGAACAACCACTCGAAGGTGCAAATCCGACTCTCACCCAAGAATATGATGAAATTATTAATCGTTATCTGGCACGGTTCGATAAAGAAAATATATTGGCACGTGTGAAAGTAAAATTAATTGAAAAATTATCTACAGGTGATTTTCAACAACAAGACGTTGCAAAAAGTCTGGGCTTAAGCATACGGAGTCTGCAACGCAAACTTTCTGCCGAAAACACCTCTTATAGTGAGTTACTTGATCAGACTCGGCATGAACTCGCCTTATCGTATATTAAAAACTCAAACCATAATATTACTGAGATTGCTTATATTCTTGGCTTTACTGATGTCAGTAGTTTTACCCGCGCATTTCGCCGCTGGACCGATTTATCACCTATCCATTATCGAGAAAAATATCTGGCTTGCTCTTAACTTTTAAAAAACCTAGGCAAAAAAGATGCATGTAAGTGCATCTTTTTTTTATGAGTAACTTATTTTTTAGTAAGTAGTTCTAGCATCGAAACTGTAGTGACTTTGGCTCCCACTGGTAAAGCTTTTAAGTCAACAATGTAGTTTGGACTATGTGGAATATAAGGCACAGGTTTGCCTTGCTTGACTGCATTTGCAAACACAACTGGGTCTGCCACACCAATAAACATAAAGTTAAACGGAATGTCTTTTTGGTCGCCTAACAAATGGTGAACATCCTCAGACCCCATAACCGCAGGATACTCAGTTAGAACATGTTTATCGCCTAATAATGCTTTTAAAGGCCCATTTAAACGTGCAGAAAATTCTTTATTGTTAATTACAGGTGTGCTTGAACCTTTAAAAGTAAAGGTCGGCATTTGGTCTTTACCCATCCCCTGCATTTGAGACGCGCCTTCACTCATAGACTTAATGTTATTTAACATGGTTTCACGCACTTTAGGATCAAACCAGCGCAAGTTCATTTTGACCAATGCTGTAGAAGGAATCACGTTATTCGAATTTCCAGCTTGGATTGAGCCAATTGATAACACTGCCGCTTGTTGCGGATCAACTGCGTTACCCATAATGGTTTGATATTGATTTACTGCATTGGCCGCCATGCTAATTGGGTTTTTGGTGAGCATTGGTAGTGAACCATGCCCACCCACACCTTTAAATAAAACATCAAGCTGATCGGTTCCCGCCATACGTGGCCCTGGTGCATTGATGACTACGCCTACAGGTGCAGGCGTGGTATGCACTGCAAAGAAATAATCAGGTTTTGGTAAATTGTATTTTGTCCATAAGCCATCGGTCACCATAGCTTTTGCACCTGTGATCGGCTCTTCGGCAGGTTGCGCGACTAAAATAATAGTTCCGCTCCATTCCTTTTTTAAAGCGACTAATGTTTTTGCCATGCTGAGCATCCATGTCACATGTGCATCATGACCGCACATATGTGCTACAGGTGTTTCAGTTCCATCATCAAGTTTTACACGCACTTTACTCGCGTATGGTAAACCAGTCGCTTCTTCAACAGTGTTGGCATCCATATCGGCACGGTACATGACTGTTGGCCCTTCACCATTTTTTAAAATGCCAACCACGCCTGTTTTGGCTATTCCCGTTTTAACGTCAAAACCCAGTGACTTAAGTTCTTTGGCAACAATTGCTGAGGTACGCGTTTCCATAAACCCAAGTTCAGGGTGTTCATGGATGTCTTTATAGACCTTATTTAACCACTCTGTTTGCGTATCAATAATGGTTAACGCTTTTTGCGAAACCGCCGGCAAAGTTGTTGGACTTGCTTCCGCATGAAGGAGAGTTCCATAACCTGCAATGAAAGTCGATAATCCTAAAAATAGGCTGTTTTTAATGATTTTATTCATGTAATTAAAACCTTATAAATGACTGATTTAATTTTAAAATTTATATCCAATTTTTAAGCCATAGCTGACTGAGTGGTTATCCTTAAACTCACCTACATAATAGTCACTACCTGCTTGCGCGCCAAGCTGAGCTTTTGCATCACCTAACCAGTAATACTTCACGCCACCAGAAATAAAGTATTGCGATGTCGGGCTATATTGAGCACCCACGCCCAAGTTGTAATATCCCTTGGTTGGGCCACCCGTTGACACTTTATCACCTGCTCCTGAATCCCATCCAACCGACACAGAGCCTAACCATTTAGGTGAAAAGCGTTGTCCAACCCCTAAATTTAAAGACCATTGGTCGTCATAATAACGAACCAAATTAAAACCTTCCGGACGGCTTGGCGTTGATAGTACGCCAACAACTTTTGAGATCTCACCGAAGCGATAAGGTTGTAGAGCGAGATCACTCCAATTTACCCAGCGTAAACTACCAAACAGTAACGTTCCCTGACGAAGTCCGGTCTGGAACTCCAAATTCACTGAATCAGGAGATTTAAATTTTGTTGTACCTGTATCTTCTTGTTCTGGCAAATTGGCAATAATCTGATTTAAGTAAGCTTTCTTTTGTGGAGTCATCTGACCAATAGAAATCATGTAGTCTAGATGCTGATTAACTAAATCACGACCTTGTTGAGTGCTTAACATCTCAATGAGTGGGGCATTTTCAGTCGCGTTTAGTTTGTGAGTAATGGCTGAACGGTAGGTTAATGAGACTTTCACAGCTTTTTCCGGAATCTGGTAGGCAAGCCCTGCTAACCATCCCAAGTCACCTACAGTTTTGGTGTGAAAGTCATAGCCGTTGTAAAGACTAAATACATTACCTCTTAATTCAACCTGACTTTTAAAGGTTTGATAGACTGGCCCCGCATAAAGATTCCAGTTCTTTGTGGGTTGATATCCCAAAATAAAGCTTAAATTTTGTATATCAAATTCTGATTTTGCATTTCCTGTAGGAGCCTGACCAGAAGTAGCATTGGCAAGTCCTGCTGTTGCAATGCCAGGTAACATAACCATGTCTTTTGGCGTTGCAACAAAGCCATTTAGGCCTGAATATTCTGTGTCGGCACCAAAAGGTTGATCATACAGCAAGCCAAATGAATACTGCGGTGCTAACTGTAGTTTTAACGCTGCGGTAGGTCGATAATCGGTGTTGGCTATATCTGAAATTGAATGATGTGAAGGGTTGGTACCGGACTCTACACCACTTAAATCGGCATCTGTGATTCCTAAACTTGCTTCAAAATAGTTACCCGGTTGTAAAAATGCCGCTACAGACTGCCCTGTTTTATCAAATGCAGCCGCATGTAAGGTGCTTGTGCAAATTGAAGTTATTCCTAAGATCAATATTTTTTTATTCACAACAAAACTCATGGATCCATCCTGGATATTTTTTATTTTGATTCCTCACTTTATGTAGATTTGAATGCTTCTGCTTAGCTCCAAACGCCAATGATTTGACCGTAGATGCCATATTGAAAAGTTATGATTTTTATAGCGGTAAGCACAACAAAGTTTTTATGTTAAAAAAGGGTCTTACTTTTTAGATTTAAAAAACAATTGCAGACTGTATTGATAAAAAAAGCGCGTAGTGAGAATTACAAAAATTAATCTTGAGAGTTGGAAAGAAACGACGATGGGTACTGCGAGTCCAAGAGCTTTAGCCATCAGTGACATTTCTGCGATGCCTCCGGGTGAAAGGCCTAAAATCAAGATTTGTTTTTCTGTATGACTTAAATTAACCAGTAATAAAGCAACGCTGATCGATAGTACTAAAGCCAGTAAATTGAATATCAGTGTGATTCCAATAAATTTTTTATTTTTCCTTAAAAAGCTAAATGGAAACTTGCTACCTAGTGACCAACCAATACAGACTTGACCAAAGGCAGTAAACCATTCAGGCAATTTCATCTGAAGTATTCCGCAAAATGACAATAACCCAATAATGGCGAGTGGCCCCAAAATCCAAGCGTTTAAAAGATTAAAAAATTGAAAAACCTGACCAACAAACAGGGCCAGACAAAACAGTAAGAAGACCTGAAAAAAGCTAAATTGATCCGACACTGGTATCTTTAAACCAGTCCATTCGACATGAAAATAAAGCTCCATAAAAATTGGGACCAGCACAACCAGAATCACAATTCTTAGGCTATGAGCGGCAACGACTTTATCGACTTGAGCTTGGTGTCGCTCTGCAATATTCACCATTTCACTGGCGCTACCAATGGCCGAAGAAAACCATGCAGTTGCCCAATCCAAGGTATTAACTCGATATTGCAATCCAGCCAGCAACGTACCCAACACAAGTGACCATGCCAAACCTATGAGGATAAAGCCCCAATATGCTGCCACTGCCTGTACCAAAGCTGGTGAAAAGTATAGGCCTAAAGCCATACCAATAATGACCTGCCCTATGCGTCGCCACTGGGGGTCACAGGCAAGTGGATGACCAACACTACCGAACAATAAGGCCGTCAATAAAGGTCCAAGCAACCAAGGCAAGGGAATATGCAAATATTTGGCAATTAAAGCTCCGACCAGAGCAATTGCTAATCCTTTGAGATTTGAGCTTATTTTTTCCATAATTCAGAGCAATAATAGCCAACCAATGCTGACTATTATTGCTGTCCTTTTAAGCTTGTTGCTTTTTGATAAACAAGTATTTACGAACGATTGGCAAGATCAATAATAATCCTGACATGATCCAAAGTCCTATACTAATGTTACTGCTCCATAAGACATCAAGTTCCCCTTGAGAAATTGAAAGTGCACGGCGCAGATTCGATTCCATTAATTCGCCAAGTACAAAACCAAGAATCAGTGGAGCTAAGGGAAAATCAAATTTTCTGAGAATATATCCACATACACCCAAGCCCATACAGAGCAGCAAGTCAAAGATATTGCTATGAATAGCATACACACCAACAAAACTTACACTTGCGATGATCGGAATCAGAATGTAATTAGGAATACTCAGCATGCGGGCAAAGAAGCCTACCAATGGCAAGTTTAATACCAACAGAATGATATTACCCACCATAAGCGATGCAATCAGCGACCACACCAATACAGGTTGCTGAACAAATAACTGTGGACCTGGTGCAATGTTGTACATAAGCAACGCGCCCATCATGACCGCAGTCGTCCCCGAGCCCGGCACACCGAGTGTCAACATGGGTACAAATGAACCACAAGCCGCTGCGTTATTCGCACTTTCTGGTGCAGCAAGCCCACGTAAATCACCTTTACCAAACTTGCTACTATCCTTTGCCATTTTTCGTTCAGTGGTATAGGCCATTGCACTTGCAACGGTTGCGCCTGCTCCTGGAAGAATACCCAAGAAGAAACCAATCACTGAACTGCGAATAATTGCAACTAACGAGAAAAAGAACTCTTTAAGATTAAAAAGAGAACGCTTTCCTTGTTTTAAAGCAACTTGACCAATTGTCGTACGTTCGAGCATTAATAGGATTTCGCTTACACTAAATAGGCCAATAACCAAAGTAGTAAAAGCAATTCCGTCACTTAAACCCACACTGTTAAAGGTAAAGCGATATACACCTGTAATTGCATCCATTCCCACAGTTGAAAGTGCTAGGCCCATGAGTGCCATAATTAAGGTTTTAAAAGGCTGCGTACTGACCAGACCAGTTAAACAAACAATTGCAAAGACCATCAAAGCAAAATATTCAGCAGGTCCAAACGCAATTGCCCATTTCGCCAATATAGGAGCAAACAACACAATCCCAATAAAGGCAACCGTACTTCCAACAAAGGAACTGACCGATGACAAAGACAATGCGATTCCTGCCTTTCCTTGCTGTGCCAATGGATAACCATCTAACGTAGTCATAATGGCTCCAGCATCTCCGGGTACGTTTAACAAAATCGCTGAAATACGTCCGCCATATTCACAGCCCAAATAAACTGCTGCCAATAAAATCAAGGCACTATCTACGGGCAAACCTAAAGCGTAAGCAAACGGCAATAAAATTGCCACCCCATTAATTGGACCTAAACCCGGTAATAAGCCAACAATCGTTCCAATAAATGCGCCAATCAAAGCAATTAAAAGATTCTGTGGTTGTAAAGCAACCTCAAACCCCATCATTAAAAAACTTAATACATCCATAGCGGGTCATCCTTAACCAAAAAATCCAAGTGGTAACGGCACATCCAAGAAACGGTCAAACATATAGTAGGTACTGATGCTAAGTACTAAACCTGTCACCAAAACCGGTATGGTTTTGCCATGGAAAAGTTTGCCCACTGCAATGGTCATTAATAGGGTTGCAACAATAAAGCCGAGCCATTCAAAAACTAATGCATATAGCGTTAAAGCCACCGCGCACAACGCTAACTTAACGATTAAATGTTTTGTCCATCCCAACTCAACGGGTTCAAACATAATGGCTGGTCGAATAGTGAGATATGCTGCACTCGCTGTAATTAAGCCCATTAATAAGATAGGAAAAGCTTTAGGGCCCACTGGATCGTAGGAAATTGGGGCTTCAAAATTGCTCGCATAAATCAACAAAAATAACCCGCAAACCGTAATAATGGCGGTAAGAATCCGTTCAGATTTCATCATCTATCCTCAGAAAAAAACTGAGCTGAAAAATAGCTTCTCAACCCAGTCGATTTGTTATTGTGATAATTTATATTCTTGCGATAACTGCCGCATTTCCGCGGTCTGTTTATAAACGTAAGCTTTGAGTTCTTCACCTGTCAGTTGAAATGGGAGTAGATCCTGATTTTCACGGACTGCGTCAAATTTCTGGTTAGCCATCATTTTATCGAAGGCATTTTTCCACCAACCATAAGCTTCATCACTGACCTTTGGTCCCATATAGAAACCACGGATGACTGGCCACTCAATGTCATAGCCTTGTTCTTTTGCAGTAGGTAATTTTGAGAACTTCCCGTCCAAACGTTTGTTAGCAAAAACTGCCAAAACCCGAATATCACCAGACTCTAGGTATGAACTGACTTCACTAATATTGCCGACCCCAACTTGAATATGCTGACCCAGTAATGAAGTCAGCACTTCCCCACCACCTTCAAGTGCAACAAATCTTAAATCAGCAGGACTAATACCTGCTTTTTTTGCCAACATTGCTGTTTGCATCCAGTCTTGACCACCTACACTTCCTGCACCACCAAAGCTGAGTGCTTTTGGGTTTTCTCGGAGTGCTTTCATCAAGTCATCGAGATTTTTCAATGGCGAGTCTTTATGTACCGAAACCAGACCATAATCGACGGCGACCCCAGACAACCATTTCACATCTTTTTCAGTGAAGTGTCCGAATTTTCCTTGTGCTAAGTTCAGAAGTGAACCAGTGGAAAATGCAACCACGGCATTATTATTCGCAGGGTCACTGTTTACGATCTTGTTATAGGCTACGGCACCAACCCCACCCGGCATATAGGTTACGCGTATTGGATCTTTGAGCTGGTCTGTTTGTTTAAAGCCAGATTGAATCAATTTACAGGTCATATCAAACCCGCCACCCGGCTTGGCTGGGGCTATACATTCCGGACGTTTTGGCTGACCCGCCTCTTTAGAAGCATTTCCTGAACCACACCCAGCCATTGTCACACTGACGCATGTTAATGCGAGTAAAGTTAAATTTTTCATGTTACATACATCCTTATAACGTTTTGCTCTATTCATATTTTGATTTTTACCAATCTCCATAATCGACCTCCTTGGCACGATCATGCTTATTGGTTTTTAGTTTTGGTCTTATGTTTTGAAATGCGCTTTTTCACAGCGAACTTCAGTAATGCAGCGTTACTATAAAAATTACGAATCAATCGACTGAAAGAAATAGCTAAGGAGAGGGAAAGTTAGGACAATCACCAGATCTATAATGAGAATTAAAACCTTTGCAAAAATATCCTGAAATGCTTCGGTTAAATAATACTGGTGAATAACAACAAGATAGTAAAAACTTAATCTATTGAGTTGTCTTTTGCATATCCATGCTATGGGTAACGTTAATATTTAAATAAATAAACCTGTTTACCCAATCTTCCCTTCTGATCAAATGAGCTAAATACTCATATATTTTTCCAATAGTTATTTAATCAATTACTCTTCTTCATAATTTGAAAATCCATCATATTTTTTAATGCATCATGCATTTAATGTGCTCCCTTTTTCATTTGAAAAGATTAAAGCACAGATCAAGAAAACATCGTGATACCAATAAATTAAAGGGGGCATTAGTAAAATTAAATAGGTTAAAATTCTAAGAATAGGGAATGTGAAAGACTGAAAATCTAGCGGTAAATTTATCGTAATAATAAATAAAAGTTAGAGAATAAATTTTAATATTAAAGTTGAAAAAGATCGTTTTATTATTTTTAGAATATCAAATTGAAGATCTTTTTTATGGATTGCTGTTAATATTAAAGCACATGATAGATTTCCCAATCCTTCATATCTGTATCAATTAAATCAAGGATGATGAGCGAACACATTTATTATGGAAATCAAACAAATAAAGTATTTTTTAACTGTGGTTGAAGCAGGTAGTATTGGTAAAGCTGCCCAAAAACTCGATGTGGGTGCTTCTGCTATTAGCCAGCAAATTAGTAAATTAGAACAAGAGCTAAGCATTCGCCTATTACAGCGTAATGCCTTTGGTGTCACTCCTACTCCAGCAGGTCTCGCCTTTTTAAAACATTCTCAACTTATTTTACGTCAAGTAAACTTCGCGGTAGATGCTGCTCATTCTGCACGACTGTCTGGGCATGTCAGCCTTGGCTTTCCACCGACGATTACTGCTTTGATTGGTATCCCTTTAATGAAACTAATGTCTGAACGTTACCCAGATATTCGTTTAGAGATTGTGGAAACGCTATCGGGCAATCTAATTCAATCCATTAACTCGCGTCAGCTCGATATCGCGATTATTTTTACCAATGAAATTGACAAACAGTGGTCGATTCAACCCTTGGTACGCGAGCAAATGTATTTAATGGCACGAAAGGAAGTTCTAGAAGAATATGGTCTTGCTGATTGCATCAAAAGTGGTGTGATTCAGTCTCAACAAATTGGAGACCTTCCTTTAGTATTACCACGTCAGCGCCATAGTTTAAGAAAGTTGCTTGAACACAAGATTGGTCAGCTTAATGTCGTCTATGAAATTGATGGCCTACACTTACTCATGGACAGTCTAATTCACCTCGACCTTGCCAGCGTCCGCCCAGGTAGCGCTTGTTTACAAGAGTACAAACATAAGCTTCAATTGCTCAAGTTAGTAGACCCTGAAGTTGAACGAATCAATTACTTGGTAAGCCTTGCCGAAGAAGAATTATCACCTGCCGCACTTGCCGCAAAGTCAGCCATTAAGGCTTGCGTGAAAGATTTGATTCAAAACCAGATTTGGCCATGTTCTGAAATTATTTTATAAAGAGTCATTAATTTTATTAAATACCTAATTAATTTTGCCCTCTCACTCCCTCCTGCTTTTTGAGATTACATTTTCGTCCGAATGATAAGTGGTTTTCCTCTTATCGAAATATAGATGTGTAGTTTGAACTGGAAACAAGGCATCACATTTTCTGCAAAGGACCTCGCTAAATCTCATCTCTAACCCATTTGCTCTTTAGATTTATTGATTGAATCAATTAAGGTCCAGCCTCGAAAATCGTGAATGTTTCCATTTTGTCAGGCCAAGGAGGTCTCCAATGGATGTCGTGAATAACCGTAGGGCTACTTTTAAAAAAATATTAAACGTAACGAGTGGCAACTTTTTAGAGCAGTACGACTTTTTTCTTTTTGGTTTCTATGCCACTTATATCGCGGCAAAATTTTTCCACTCTGAAAATGAATATGTCTCTTTAATGATGACATTTACCGTATTTGCTGCGGGCTTTCTTATGCGTCCTCTCGGCGCTATTTTCTTGGGCGCTTATGTCGACAGAGTTGGTCGACGTAAAGGTCTCATTGTTACTTTAAGCCTTATGGCCATCGGAACCATCTTAATTACCTTTGTACCAGGTTATGAAACCATAGGTATTATTGCTCCGATTTTGGTGGTGATTGGACGTCTATTACAAGGCTTCTCGGCAGGTGTTGAATCTGGCGGTGTGTCTATTTATCTCGCAGAAATTGCAACGGATAAAAATCGCGGATTTATCACAAGCTGGCAGTCTGGCAGCCAACAAGTTGCTGTTGTGTTTGCTGCATTACTTGGCTACTGGCTCAACACCATCTTAACTACGGCTCAAGTGGGTGAATGGGGCTGGCGTATTCCGTTCTTAATCGGTTGTTTGATTATTCCTTTAATCTTCTTGTTCCGTCGTACTTTAGAGGAAACTGAAGACTTTAAATCGCAAAAGACTCATCCTTCAACAAAAGAAATTTTCAGCACATTGGCGAGCAACTGGCGCATCGTCCTTGCAGGCATGATGATGAGTGCAATGACGACGACCACTTTCTACTTTATTACGGTTTACACCACAGTGTATGCAAAACGTACTTTAGAAATGTCAGTAACAGACAGCCTTTTAGCAACAGTGTTTGTTGGTTTGTCTAATTTCTTCTGGTTACCAATGGGTGGTTTGCTTTCAGACAAAATTGGCCGCCGTCCAGTACTAGTCGGTATTACCACACTTGCTCTCTTTACAAGTTATCCGGTTTTAAGTTGGTTAGTGAGCAACATTAGTTTCTCAAACCTTCTAATTACGCTTGCTTACTTCTCGTTCTTCTTTGGTATGTACAACGGAACCATGGTTGCAACCCTTGCCGAAGTGATGCCAAAACGTGTACGTACAGTTGGTTTCTCTTTAGCATTTAGCCTTGCAGCCGCTATTTTTGGTGGTATGACACCAATGGCTTGTACCTTCCTTGTCGAAAACACAGGCAACCCTAGTACCCCTGCTTTCTGGCTCATGCTTGCTGCGGTCTGTAGCCTCATCTCAAGCTTGTATCTATGCCGCGGTTCTAAACAGAAAAATACTGACGCGATTGCTGAACCTGCAAAAATTAGCGCTTAAAAACAACTACTACTTAACCTGAAATTTTAATGAACAGTACGGCAGATCTTACGTCTCCGTACTGTGTTCTCCTGTCATTAAAGCGAGATACTATGAAAAAGTCCCCTATCTTCATGACCATTTGCCTAGCTGGTGCAGGCTTAGGCTCAACCCTTGCTAACGCAGATACACTCGAAGTGATTAGCTCAGGCGGTTTCTATTCATCTATGGAAAAACTCATTCCAATATTTGAAAAGCAAACTGGTCACACGGTTCACCTTTCATCTGGTTCATCAATGGGTGCATCACCGACTGCAATTCCAAATCGACTCGATCGTGGTGAACGTTTTGATGTGGTGGTCTTGGCTGCTCCTGAACTGAGCAAGCTCGCAGAAAAGGGTTATGTAGACCCAAATTCACAAAGTGCTTTAGTGAATTCAAGCATTGGTATGGCTGTGCCTAAAGGTGCGCCAAAGCCAGACATTAGTTCTGCAGAAAAGTTTGAAAAAGTTTTATTAAATGCCAAGCACATCGGCTATTCAGCAAGTGCGAGCGGTACGCATCTTGAAAAAGATGTTTTCCCAAGCTTCCCACCTGTCGAGTACAAAGTAATTTCGAGTAAAGCAGAAAAAGTGGTAGGCGACCGCGTTGCAAAACGTATTGCCGAAGGCCAGTTTGATATTGGTTTCCAGCAAATTAGTGAAATCAAACCTTTTACTGGCAAATATGGTCAAGTTGAATTAGTCGGCCCAATCCCTGCACCGTATCAAAAAGTGACGGTATTTGCGGCAGGCATTGGTAAAAATTCGGAACATGCAAAAGTCGCAAAAGAGTTAATCAAATTTGTGAAATCGCCACAAGCAACACAAATTATTGAAGAACAGGGTCTTGAGCAGGTTAAACAATAAAAGCTCTAAAAGGCAACGTCTTGAGGTGATGTTGCCTTTACTCTTTTAGTGGTTTACTCAAAGCAATAGAGTAAAAACTATAGCGACAAACCAGTGTAGAATTAATCCATAAAGGTTAATGTAGTATTTGCCGTGGAACTGAAACAATTAAAGTATTTTATTGCAGTGATCGAGTCAGGAAGCTTGGGTAAAGCTGCAAAAAATCTCGATATTGGAACTTCTGCATTAAGTCAGCAAATCTCAAAATTAGAAAGCGAGCTTTCTATTCGCCTTTTACAACGTACCGCTTTGGGTACGGTTCCCACCCCTGCGGGCTTAGCTTTTTTTCAACAAGTGCAACTGGCACTTAGACACCTAGACCATGCCGTAGACTCTGCACATTCCTCACGTTTAAGTGGCCACGTCACCGTCGGTTTTTCGCCGAGTGTTGCGTCTGTTATAGGCACTCATTTTTTAAAACTCATGAGAAACCGTTACCCCGACATTAAAGTTCGTTTAATCGAAGGCTTATCGGGTGACCTCAAAGCTTTGGTGAATGCAAGGCAGCTCGATGTCGCCATCATCTTTAGTGACGATGTCGACCCACAGTGGGCCATACAGTCTTTAGTCAAAGAACAGATGTTTTTAATCTCGCCTAAAGAAGTGCTGAGCCAATACGACCTTGAAAGCTGTATCGATACTCAAACCATTAATCATTCACAGCTTAAAGAACTTCCCCTGATTTTACCGAGTCAACGACATGGACTGCGCTTGTTGCTCGAACAGAAAATTCATCAGCTTAAAGTGGCCTATGAAATTGATGGGCTGCATTTGTTAATGGAAAGCATTAGCCAACTCGAAATGGCAACCATCCAACCTGCGGGTGCATCGTTAAATTCGCGGCAAGACCTATGTTTACTGCGCGTTGTAGAACCTGCCATTGAGCGTATTAATTATTTAATTAGCCTCTCTGAAGAAGAACTCTCGCCTGCCACCTTAGCCACGAAGGTGGTGATTCGTGCCTGTGTAGCAAACTTGATTAATGAAAAGCGCTGGCCCGGTGCGAAACTTATAAACACTTAAGCTATTAGTATTTATTTTTACTAAACACCCATTCAAGCCTAGCCTCTCACTTCACCTTTCCTTTTAAAGCTACATTAGCCCTAGCTGAGAAAGGGAGAAATCCATGCATGATGTGATTGTAATTGGTGGTGGGAATGCCGCACTGTGTGCCGCGCTCACGGCAAAAGAAAGTGGCGCTTCTGTGCTTGTGCTAGAAGCAGCACCTAAAGAATGGCGTGGTGGTAACTCACAACACACTCGTAACCTTCGCTGCATGCATGATGCTCCTCAAGATGTATTGGTTGATGCCTACCCCGAAGAAGAATATTGGCAAGACCTACTTAAAGTGACTGCGGGCAAAACCAATGAACATTTAGCTCGTCTCGTCATTCGTAGCACGGCGACCTGCCGTGACTGGATGCGTAAACATGGTGTGAATTTTCAGCCGCCACTATCGGGTGCTTTGCATGTTGCACGTACCAATGCATTTTTTATGGGCGGCGGTAAAGCCCTCATTAATGCGTATTACCGTAGTGCCCAAGAGCTTGGTATCGAAATTTTATACAACACAAAAATTAAAGATCTAAAGTTAAACCAAGGACATTTTGAAGCTGCAATTGCTGAAGATGGCCGTGTGTTTAAAGCAAAAAGCTGTGTCTTAGCCGCAGGTGGTTTTGAGTCAAATTTAGAATGGTTAAGAGAAGCATGGGGACAAAATGAAAACGGCGAATGGCCTGCCGATAATTTCATTATTCGGGGAACCCGCTTTAATCAGGGCAACTTGCTTAAATTTATGATAGATCAAGGCGCCGATATTATTGGTGACCCATCACAATCACATTGCGTAGCCGTAGATGCACGCGCACCGTTATATGACGGCGGTATTTGTACTCGTATTGACTGTGTTTCATTGGGAATTGTGGTTAATAACAAAGCCGAACGTTTTTACGATGAAGGCGAAGACTTCTGGCCAAAACGTTATGCGATTTGGGGCCGTCTTGTTGCCAAACAACCCCAACAAATTGCTTATTCGATTATTGATTCAAAAGCGATTGGCCGCTTTATGCCACCTGTATTTGCTGGTGTAAAAGCAAATAGCATTCAAGAGTTAGCCGAAAAAATCGGGCTAAATGCAAAAACCTTATGCCACACCGTAGAAGAATTTAATCAAGCCTGTGTACAAGGCACCTTTAACCATACGGTTTTAGATGACTGCACCACCGAAAATATTGTTCCCAACAAAACCCATTGGGCTGTTCCTCTCGACCAGCCACCTTTCTATGCCTATGCCCTTAAACCCGGCATTACCTTTACCTATTTAGGTTTAAAAGTCGAAGATGATGCGGCTGTGCGTTTTAACAATAAACCAAGCCGCAACCTATTTGTCGCAGGTGAAATGATGGCAGGCAACGTACTTGGTCAGGGTTATACCGCAGGCGTTGGCATGTCGATTGGCACGACCTTTGGACGCATTGCCGGAAAAAATGCCGCCCACTATGCACTTTCACAAGGAGTTGAACATGAATGCTAATAGCAAAGCCCTAATTCCAGTTGTTCAGCTCTCTGACCATGAGCAAGAAGTTCAAAGAGCCCTACAGATTTGTAATGCTTGTCGCTACTGTGAGTCTTTTTGCGCTGTTTTTGCAGCCATGACCAAACGCCTTGAGTTTAATCAAGCCGATATTCATTACCTCGCAAACCTGTGCCATAACTGTGGTGCTTGTTTACACGCTTGCCAATATGCCCCACCTCATGAGTTTGGCGTAAACATTCCAAAAGCGATGGCACAAGTACGTTTAGAAACTTACCAAGAGTTTGCGACCCCTCAGCCTTTAGGTCGACTTTATAAATCTGTGGGTATTCCTTTTGTTTCGGTATTAACACTTATTTTCTTTTTTTGCATGTTAGCTGTGGTGTGGTACAAAGGTACCGACCTGTTTGCAGGCTATCAAGGTAATTTCTATGCGATTTTCCCGCATAACTTTTTAGCTCTATTATTTGGAGCGACCTTTACAGTTGCCATTGTTCTGCTCGGCATTGGAATTGGCAAATTCTGGCGACAAACCTCTAAAGTCATTCACGGCAAAGTTGAGAAACCCGATCTGGTTCAAGCCACTCAAAATGTATTAACACTTAAATATTTAGATGGCGGTCATGGTAAAGGCTGTAATGAGCAAGATGACCGTTACACACAAATCCGCCGTGTGTTCCATCACCTAACTTTTTATGGCTTTATGCTCTGCTTTGCAGCTACAGGTGTAGCGACTTTATATCACTATTTTCTTGACCTACATGCACCTTATCCTTACCTAAGCTTGCCTGTGATTTTAGGCACTTTAGGTGGAATTGGCTTAGTTGTCGGGCCTGCTGGCTTACTCTATTTAAATCTTAAACGTCATCCGTTGCATGGTGACCGTGAGCAAAAACCTGTAGATCGAGGCTTTATTTTCCTTCTACTTATCGTTAGTGCTTCAGGGCTAGCACTTATGGCATTTCGCAATACCCCTTACATGGCACTTTTACTGATTTTCCATTTAGCCACTGTCATGACTTTCTTTATTACCATGCCATTTGGTAAGTTCGCACACGGTTTTTACCGCAGTGCTTCTTTACTCAAATTTGCCATCGAAGAACGTATTTCCAAGAAATCATAATTTCATTCAAAAGTATTCACTATCTTGGCGTAGTGAATACTTTCATTATTTTAAGCTCAAAACACTTCATGCCATCCCTACTTTTTACTGTTTAAAATTCCCAAGCCATACATTGGCCACTTCGTACTTGCTTTAATATTATTAATGAGCATCGCCACTAAAACTAAAGACACTGCACCAACCAAAACAGGGAAAATTAAGAAACTCCACTCGTAATGTATGCTGCTTGCGGTGAGCAAAATAACCAAAGGATTAGCTCCAGCAGGTGGATGAACGCATTTAAAAATCTGCATGAGTGCAATAGCGCAGCCCACTGATAACGCAATTGTAAAAATAGAAACACCGACAAATTTTAGAAAAAACAAACCCACAAAAGCCGAGATAAGATGCCCAAATATAATATTTCTCGGCTGTGCCAAAGGTGACTGCGACACGGTATAGAGCAATACACAGGTCGCACCAAACGGCGCCATGATAAAGATATTGTGTGTGAGTTTACTCAACCACAGAAGTATAAAAATACTGACTGTCCCCCCAACAAGGCTTCTTAAAACATCAATTTTAGTGGGCGATGGAGCCAGTTTTTCTTTGCCATAAAAAATCGAGAACATGGTTTTATTCCTTAAACAGACATTGCTTTTTAAAAAGCATATAGATAAAATTTCAAATAGTACAGATCTGTACTATTTTATTTTTTGGAAAAGTTTTATGTCAAAATCTGCCTTAAAAATATTAGATACAGCCGAGAAGTTATTTAACGAAAATAGTTTTGTCGGGGTTGGTGTCGATCTGATTCGCGATGAATCTGGCTGCTCAAAAACCACGATGTACACGTACTATAAAAATAAAAATCAACTGGTTAAGTCTGTGCTCGTTGCACGTGATGAACGGTTTAAGCAAAGCCTTTTGGGCTATGTGGGAGATGCAACAGGGTTAGAGGCCATCAATAAAATTCTGGATTGGCACACTAACTGGTTTAGACAAGATTTTTTTAAGGGCTGTTTATTTGTAAGAGCTGTCGCTGAATCTAACCAAGATGATCAAGACATTATTTCTATTTCTAAAGCCCATAAACAATGGATTAAAGTATTGATTGCACAAAACTGCAATATACCCAATGGTGAAGCTTTATCTGAGCTGATCTATACAGTGATTGAAGGCTTAATTAGCCGCTTTTTAGTCGATGGTTTCGATGAAATACTTGCGATAAACATGAAAAATTCTATTAATCAATTATTTAATATTCATCAACATTAGCATGAGAACTTAAAATGGAAGTGGACCATATTTTTATTTGTGTACAATCAGGCGCTCCCGAAGCTGAAACTTTAAAAAAATTCGGTCTAACAGAAGGTTCATCCAATAAGCACCCAGGTCAAGGTACCGAAAACAGACGATTTTTCTTTAAAAACATTTTTATCGAGTTAATCTTTTTAAATAATCCAGAAGAAGCCTCAAGCGATCTCACCAAACCAACTCTGCTTTTTGAACGACTGAGTGCTCAAGATAATATCCCGTCCCCTTTTGGTATTTGCTTTAGACCTAAAGATAAAGATGATAACGGCGCAAAATTTCCTAATTGGGTTTACAAGCCAAGCTATTTACCAGCCAGCTTAGAAGTAAATGTTGCCAAAGACTCTGTTGTATCTGAGCCAATGTGGTTCTTTCTCTCATTTGCTTCACGACCAGACCTTGCTGCGAAAGAAAAACAACAACCACTTGTGCATAGCAAAGATTTATCAGAAATCACCTCAATTAAGGTTTCTATTCCAAACCTCGAACAGCACCCTACTTCGTTACTGTTCAATACGCTTGATGATTTTGAAGTGACTGATGGATCGGAGCATTTAATGGAAATTAGTTTTGATCATGAACATCAAGGAATAATTCATGATTTCAGACCAGAGCTGCCGCTTATTTTTAAATATTAAAACGCTTAGTTTCTAATAAAAACTGTGATTTATTGCAAATCACAGTTTTTATTTAAATTGAATCACATTAAAAATGACAATAGCTTAAGCAATTTTTCCATCAATAATGCCTTTCTCTTTTAACGCAGCTAGCTCTTCTGCTGTTTTAAATCTCGATAAGATTTGAGCCGTATGTTCACCCAACTCTGGCGGTGCATGATGATATTCAACTGGAGTATCAGACAACTTGATTGGTGAGCCAATCGTTTGGAAGTTTTCATTTAAACGATGAGGAATATTGACCAACAAATTGCGATGTACAATTTGTGGTTCAGCCAAGGCATCTTCAATAGAGTTGATAACACCTACGGGTACTTTTAAAGCATGAATCATCTCAACCCATTCTTTAGCAGTTTTTTGCAAAAAGTGCTCCGATAATAAAGGAATCAGTTCATTTCGATATTTGACACGGTCTTGGTTGCGCACAAAATTTTCATTTTCGAGTAGCTCTTGATAACCAATTGCAATACACAAATCTTTAAACTGTTTATCGTTACCACAAGCAATAATAAATTCTTTATCTTTGGCCTTAAAAGTTTGATACGGCACAATACTTGGGTGTTGATTACCCATGCGCTGTGGGGCTTTACCAGAAGCTAAATAGTTCATTCCCTGATTTGCCAGTGCCGCGACCTGCACATCAAGGAGTGACATATCAATATATTGACCGCGTCCAGTGTGTGAGCGTGCAATCAAGGCCGCTTGAATCGCAATCGTGGAATACAAACCCGTTTGAATATCTACCACAGCCACACCAACCTTTTGTGCACCACCGCCTGCCACATCATCAGGCTCGCCAGTAATACTCATTAAGCCAGACATACCCTGAATAATAAAATCATAGCCAGGCTCTTGTGCACGTGGGCCATCTTGTCCAAAACCCGTAATCGAGCAATAAATAATATTTGGGTTCAACGCACTTAAGGAAGCATAGTCCAAACCATATTTAGCCAAAGACCCTGTCTTATAATTTTCAATCACGACATCAGCAGTCTTGGCAATTTCATAAATTAAAGTCTGACCTTCGGGTGTGGTAATGTCCACCGCAACTGAATATTTATTACGATTGGTACACTGGAAATAACCAGATTCACGGGTCATGTTTCCATCTTGATCGGGCATCCATGGTGGTCCCCACATGCGGGTGTCATCACCTACTCGAGGACGTTCAATTTTAATCACTTCTGCGCCAAGGTCTGCCAAGATTTGCCCGCACCATGGCCCCGCAAGTACACGACTTAAATCTAAAACCCGAATTCCTTGTAATGCACCCATAACGATACCCTTATCTTTTAGAAGGCACTCAACGCACCTTCTTTTCATTGTTTATGATTGTCTTTGTGGATCGTACTGACGATCTTTAATAAATAAGCCTGGCAATACACCCGCAACAAAATACGCAGCGCCCATCACAATAAAGGCCATGGTAAAAGTTCCACCCGATGCTAAGAAACCAATCGTGGCTGGTGCAATCGCTGCCCCAACACGACCAATGTTATAAGCACCGCCAATGGCTGTTCCGCGTACATCAGTTGAAAAACTTTCAGCCATATAAGTCGCATTTACACCATATGGAATGCCATATAAGAAGCCAAAAGTGATTAATAAATACAAAATATTGTCAGGCGTATTGAAGAAAATAATGATTGGCAAGAACACGGCGCTGGCTATTGTTCCAAACACAAAAACAGCACGGCGGTTAAATTTGTCAGCAAGATAACCCGCTAAAATTTTGCCTAGAATCATTGCAGTATATGAACCCACCATATAACTGGTTAAGTTTTTAAAGTTCATATGTACTTCTGTTTCTAAATAACTTGGCATCCAGTTGTTAATGCCGTAATAACCAAACTGTAAGAAAAATGCTGTGGTCATCCACAACAAAAACATTTTACGGTGCTTAAAGTTATTAAAGATTTGTTTGTAGATACTGCTACTTTTCGGCTTTTCAGCCACCACTCTTTCTTTAGGTTGTCTGTTGCCTTGTAAGCTTTCAATTTTGGTGAGCTGCCAAGATTTTGGCTCTGGCACAAAGCGTTGCAGGAAAATATTAACAAAAGCAGGCACTACGGTCAGGAAGAACAAAACACGCCAGCCATGATCTGGAATAATTGCACCAGCTAATAACGTCGCAGCAATATAACCTACGGTCTGACCCGTCTGTAATGTGCCCAAGACCGTTGTACGGTAAGTTGTCGGCACATATTCAGCCATTAAGGTATTACAAGCCATATAGAGTGCTCCGATTCCTAAAGCACCAATAAAACGTAGAGCCATAAATTGCTCGAAGCTTTGCGTAAAGCCTAACAAACAAGTCGCTACCGAAAAGAAGGTTACCGAGTTGGCAATCGTTCGTACACGGCCAAACTTGTCACATGCCCAACCACCCAAAATACCGCCAATACCCATACCTGCTAAAGAAGCACTGCCTAAGGCACCCGCTTGAAAGGTACTTAAACCAAACTCCGCCTTTAAACTGGTCAAGCTATAAGACAGCAGCATAATATCAATGCCATCGACCACCATCGCAAAATAGGCAAATAACAACGCCCATTTCCATGTATTTGGTCCAATCTTTTCATATGTTCCAAGGTTACTTGGAAATGTGGTTCTTAATTCTTTCGATATTACTTGAACGTCATTGTTCATATTTATTTCCTCATTTTCCCAAATGAGTCATCGGTAGCCTACTTATGTTTTCTGTATGACTTAATCTTCTATATTTTCACCATCTTATATTTAGTTTTAAGTACACAGAGGACATCTTCACATGAGTATCCTTACGATGAATCTTGTCATTTTCCATAAATTTTTGCGTAAAAATCCCTAAAGGTGCTCTCGAAAGAACACCTCTATCTTTAAAAAATGATTGAGTTAGTTACTAAATGCGGCAATGCCTGTTTGTGCACGACCTAAAATTAAGGCATGAACATCATGTGTACCTTCATAGGTATTTACGACTTCAAGATTGACCAAATGACGTGCCACACCAAACTCGTCACTAATGCCGTTTCCACCCATCATGTCACGTGCCATGCGGGCAATATCAAGTGCCTTTCCACAGTTATTACGCTTAATTAAAGATGTACCTTCAACGGATGCAATACCTTCATCTTTCATACGGCCAAAACGTAAAGCAGCCTGTAAACCCAAAGCAATTTCAGTTTGCATATCTGCCAGTTTCTTTTGAATCAACTGATTTGCAGCCAATGGACGACCAAATTGTTTACGGTCCATGGTGTATTGATGGGCTGTATGCCAACAGAACTCGGCAGCACCCATCGCACCCCATGCAATACCATAGCGGGCGCTATTTAGACAGGTAAATGGGCCTTTTAAACCTCGAACTTCAGGGAACGCATTTTCTTCAGGTACAAAAACGTTATCCATCACGATTTCACCCGTAATCGAGGCACGTAAACCGACCTTGCCATGAATGGCAGGCGCAGATAGGCCTTCCCAACCCTTTTCTAAAATAAAGCCGCGAATGTCACCCACATTACCTTCAGCAGAAACTTCTTTTGCCCAAACGACAAATACATCGGCAATTGGACTATTGGTAATCCACATTTTTGCGCCACTTAAACGATAACCACCGTCAACTTTTTTAGCACGAGTAATCATACTGCCCGGGTCTGAGCCATGATCAGGTTCAGTCAAACCAAAACAGCCAATGTATTCACCTGTGGCAAGTTTAGGTAAATACTTTTGCTTTTGCTCTTCAGTACCAAATTCATGAATCGGAACCATGACCAATGAGCTTTGCACGCTCGCCATAGAGCGGTAGCCCGAGTCGACATATTCAATTTCACGCGCAACCAAACCATAACTCACATAGTTCAAACCCGCGCCGCCATATTGCTCAGGAATGGTTGGGCCAAGTAAGCCAAGCTCTCCCATTTCACGGAAAATAGATGGATCTGTTGTTTCATGACGGAATTGTTCAAGTACACGGGGTTGCAAACGTTCTTGACAATAGGCATGAGCCGCATCACGAATCATGCGCTCATCTGGGCTAAGCTGTTGCTCAATTAAAAATGGGTCTTGCCAGTTAAATTGAACTTTTGCTTTTTTTGTTGTCACCATGTGATTCATCGCATCCTCTGCTTAATTTGAACTTCTTTATTTAACTCGATGTTATGCGTGAAAAATGCAGTAATCAAACGATAAATGTTCATGCAGATATGCGACTTACGCATATTTAAAATAAGACGTATTAAATTTAGATATTTAATTCATTGTATTTCATTAAAAATGGCTTATTTTTATACTAAACTTTGATATCTGCGTTTAGATCATATGCTGTTTTGAAATATGACGACAAATAAAAGGATTTATTTATGCGAAGAAGCATCCCTTCCATTCAGGGTCTAATTTGCTTTGAAAGTGCAGCAAAACATCTAAGTTATACCTATGCTGCGCAAGAGTTATGTATTACCCAAAGTGCAGTTTCTCGCCAAATTCAACAATTAGAAGATTTCTTAGGCGTTGAACTCTTTATACGTACTCGGCATGGTGTCGAACTCACCATTGCTGGTCAGCAGTATTTTAAAAGTATTAAGCCCTACTTATTAGGTTTAGAGAAATGTACAGCCGATGTGATTTCTCATAAGGGTTTAGGTGGCACACTAAAATTAGGTGTGGTTCCTACCTTTGCAACGCGCTGGCTATTACCCAAGCTTCATCTTTTAAATCAAAAATACCCTGAAATTACGGTTCACTTAGAAACCAGTACTAAACCTTTTTTATTTAATGACAATATTTTTGACGCTGCGATTTTTGCAGGTACGCAGCAGCAAATTGACCACTGGCCCGGCATACAAGCACATTATTTAATGGATGAGGAAATTGTACCTATATGCTCACCAAGATTAATCGAAAAGTATTTTCCAGATGCAGTGATGATTAATGAAAATACCTATGATTTAAGCTGTGAGGATTTACTAAAAATTCCTCTACTGCAACAAACCACTCGACCTAGCATTTGGCAAGAGTGGTTTCTGACCCATCAGATGCAGCACCCTAAACCTTTTGATGGACAACGCCATGAGTTATTTTCAATGCTTGCGGTTGCTGCCAGTCATGACATGGGAATGGCTTTAATTCCACAAATGTTGATTGAGTCTGAACTACAAAAAAAAGAACTGGTGATTGTTTCCAATAAGAAACTAAAAGGTAGCCGAAAATACTATCTCATTCATTCAAGCCAAGATGTATCACCGACTATTCAAAAATTTGTTGAGTGGATTTACCAAGAACTAGAACAACTAAAAAGCAATACAAATTAGCTGAGCCACTTTGTGCGATCTATACGCATAAAAAAAGATTGTGATTAATCAAATCACAATCTTTTAGTTAAGCATAAATGACTTTGAATTAATGACTCATCAATTGAATATCTGAACCGCTACGTTTAGGGTCAATCAAAATTTTGGCATGCTGTTCAGGATCACGTAATGCTTCAAATGCATTAGTAACACCTTCTAAGCCAACAACACCGGTAATGAGCGGTGAACAGTTCACTTTACCTTCTGCAATCATGTGTAGCGCATCTCGGAACTCAAGCGGTGTATAGCCCAACACAAACTGAATTTCTAACTCTTTATTAATTGCAAGTGCGGGTTCGATTTTGTCACTTTGCATGCAGACGCCCACCCCAACAATTCGGGAAAATAAAGGCGCCCCTTCAATAATCTGCTGTAAAACACCCGGTACGCCCACACATTCAAAAATAACAGGACGTTTTGGCAGAGCACCCAATTTATCAATCATGCGCCATCCATGCCACCAAGGTAAGCGTGTCGCTTGCAACTTATCAAACAGTCCCATGCCCATGTTAATGGCATCAGAAACATTGCCAAGCAAACCAAACTCTTTCCAGTTGGCAAATGGTGATGTCTCTTTAGGGTCTACCACAATATCCGCACCACATTGCTCGGCAAGCTTACGACGGTTTGGAGAAAAGTCACTGGCAACTACAGTTTTAACACCAGCCGCTTTAAGCATTAATATGACACCTAACCCAACAGGACCACAACCAATCACAATCGCAGGTTCACTTGTTTTTACACGGCTACGGCGAACAGCATGCAATGCAACCGCCATAGGTTCAGTCATGGCAGCACTATCGGCATCTAGACCGTTGGGTACTTCAAACATCAAGCTCGATTGAACCAATACTTGCTCGGCATAGCCACCCGAAGCATTTGGAGAAAGCCCTGTAGATAAATAACCATGCTGATCTACATTTAAAAGAGGCATTGCACAAACAAGTGTATCGGCTTTAAATTTATGACGTGTTTTTGGACCATAGTCTAAAACCTTGCCGCAAAATTCATGTCCAAGTACAAATGGGTCTGTAGACTTGGCTAAACCATGAAATCCGACACGTGCAGCCAAATCATGCATGTGGTCGCAGTGGTGCTGCATATGTAAATCTGAACCACAAATCCCACATCGAATCACTTCTAACAAAACCTGCCCTTTTGCAGGTGTTAAGTTCGGTTGGTCCACGACTTGTAATGTTGCTTGATGACAAAGTACCGACTTCATTTGAGCGCTTCCTATTTCTTCTTTTTCATTTACTTGCCAGAAATAGATTTCTACAGATAAATTAATCGCTTTATCAGTTTGGTCTTTAGCAAGCCTTTATTCATCTTTACAACTAAAAGGCAAAATACCAATGACCATTCTTCAGCCAATCCACTATTGAAGAGTCAACAAAAAACAGGCTCAGCGAAATTAAAAACAATAAAAATCTTGGTGCTTGTATCTTACACAGACTGCGTTATCTTCTTAGGCCAGAACAATGTCATCAAAATTAAAACTTATACAAATATAGTAAGTTCAAAAAACTCAACTCAACGCTTTTCACAAAAACATAGCAAATCCAAACTTTTATCAGTGGCTCTAAACAGGCATGATGAATTAATAGCAACAGATAAGAAGAAGTCTATGATTACAAAAACGCTCCCGCTTACAGATATACACCGCCACCTTGATGGCAACATCCGCATTCAAACCATTTTAGACTTGGGGCAACAATACAATTTAGATTTACCTGCTTACGACATTGAATCTTTACGACCCCACGTACAAGTGATGGATAACCAACCAGACTTATTAAGTTTTTTATCGAAGCTCGATTGGGGTGTAAAAGTATTAGCGAGCCTAGATGCCTGCAAACGTATTGCTTTTGAAAACATGCAGGATGCAGCACAGCAAGGCCTAGACTATGTAGAACTACGTTTTTCACCAGGTTACATGGGAATGACACATCAACTCCCCCTTGAGGGCGTTGTGGAAGCTGTGATTGCTGGAGTAAAAGAAGGTAGTCAGGCGTACGGCGTAAAAGCGAACCTAATTGGCATTATGAGCCGTACTTTTGGTCAAGAAGCTTGCGAAAAAGAATTAAATGCCCTACTTGCCCATAAAAATGATATTAAAGCACTGGATCTTGCTGGAGATGAGCTTGGTTTTCCGGGCAATTTATTTATTGACCACTTCAAAAAAGCACGTAATGCAGGTTGGCACATTACGGTACATGCAGGCGAAGCTGCCGGTCCAGAAAGTATTTGGCAAGCCATTGAAGAATTAGGTGCTGAACGAATTGGACATGGTGTTAAAGCAGTTCAAGATTTAAAACTTTTAGATTATTTGGCAAAACACCAGATTGGTATTGAATCTTGCCTCACCTCAAATATTCAAACCAACACAGTACCGTCTTTAACAGAACACCCATTAAAGACTTTTTTAGAACATGGCGTACTTGCTACCATTAATACAGATGACCCAGCGGTGGAAGGCATTGAAATACAACATGAATATTTAACTGCCGCCCCATTAGCAGGTTTAAGCCCTGAGCAAATTTATACAGCTCAAGAAAATGGTCTTAAAATTGCATTTTTATCAGATCAAGAAAAAGATGAGTTAAGGCAGAAATATCAATAACAGAGAACATATGTATGCAAGGAGACGAATTCAAATATTGGAGGCGTTTGAATTAAAATTTAGATATATAAAACAAAAAAATTCCTTCTATCAATAAGACAAGAAGAAATTATTTTTAATATTTGGGATATTTTATAAAGCTTGAACGCTTTTAAATATGGTCGGAGCAGTAGGATTCGAACCTACGACCCCCTGGTCCCAAACCAGGTGCACTACCAGGCTGTGCTATGCTCCGATCTATCTCAGCTTTTGCTGTATCGCACATCGTGCGGTACGGTGTGCATTCTAGGCGTGACGCCCTCAGACGTCAACACCTATTCTCAAAAAAAGTTAAAAATCCTTATCAAATGTATATTTAACAAGCATTTTGAGGTTTTTTAACGTTTTAACGATGCACTAAAGGCTAACATTCGATCTAAAGGCATTTTGGCACGTTCAGCAAGCGCTGGATCGACGTGTATTTCCTGATCACCTTTTTGTAAAACTTCTAAAATTCCGTCGAGTTCATTCATTGCCATCCACGGACAGTGGGCACATGAACGACAAGTTGCCCCCTCACCCGCTGTTGGCGCTTCAACTAAAATCTTATTGGGTACTGCTTGCTGCATTTTGTAGAAAATACCGCGGTCAGTTGCCACAATGAGTCTTTCGTTTGGTAAAGTCTGTGCAGCTTTAATGAGTTGAGAAGTACTACCTACCGCATCTGCAATTTCTACAACCGATTCTGGCGATTCTGGATGTACCAATACAGCAGCGTCTGGGTACAGTGCTTTCATGTTGGCAATGCCACGTGCACGGAATTCTTCATGCACAATACATGCCCCATCCCAAAGCAACATATCTGCACCAGTTTTCTTTTGGATATAGCGACCTAAGTGCTGATCTGGCGCCCAAATAATTTTTTCGCCTAAGCTGTCTAGATGTTCAACAATTTCAACAGCACAGCTCGAAGTCACAACCCAATCGGCACGTGCTTTAACAGCAGCCGATGTGTTGGCATAAACAACTACGGTATGGTCAGGGTGCTGATCACAAAATGCTGTGAACTCATCAACAGGACAACCCAAGTCAAGTGAACAGGTTGCTTCAAGTGTCGGCATTAAAATTGTTTTTTCAGGAGACAGGATTTTTGCTGTTTCTCCCATAAATTTGACCCCAGCAACAACCAGTGTTGAGGCAGCATGATCTCGCCCAAAACGGGCCATTTCTAAAGAGTCAGAAACGCATCCACCTGTTTTTTCGGCAAGTTCTTGTACTTCAGGGTCGCAATAGTAATGAGCAACAAGGACAGCATCACGTTTTTTGAGCTCTGCTTCGATCTGTGCAAACTTTTGTTGTTTTGCTTCTTCACTTAAGCGATTGTCTTTTGGCTCACCTAAACGGTCTAAATGCGCTTGTACAATGTTTTTTGCATCGTTGGCAATTAAAGTCGCATCACTCATAAAACGTCTTCTCTATCCTTCATGCTGGCATACCTGCTCGCATATAACGTTACTGCTTAAATGATTTACGGATTGAATCATTTAATATCAAAAGATGGGGCTAATAAAAAAGCCTCTTTGTCGAGGCTTGATTATAACTGATATTTAAGAACGGTAATCAGCATTAATTTTGACATAGTCGTAAGATAAGTCACAGGTATATACCGTGTCTTTGGCCTGACCACGTCCTAAATCAACACGAATGGTAATTTCGGTTTGTGCCATAACGCGCGCACCCGCTTCTTCGGTATAGTCCTCAGCTGCGCCACCGTCTTTACAGATTTGTACATCGTCTAACCACACTTGAATTTTAGACACGTCTAGGTCTTTAACGCCTGCATAGCCAATCGCAGCTAAAATACGTCCCCAGTTCGGGTCGGATGCAAAAAGCGCAGTTTTGACAAGTGGTGAATGCGCAATGCTATAAGCAATGTCACAACATTCTTGAGTATTTGCGCCGCCTTCTACAGCAACAGTAATAAATTTCGTCGCACCTTCACCATCACGAACAATTAACTGTGCTAAACGATTCATTACACGAGCAAGAATTTCTAACACTTTAGCGTAGCGTACATCACTGTCCGATTTAATTTCAGCGCCACCCGCCTGACCTGTTGCTACAAAAATACAAGAGTCATTAGTCGAAGTATCACCATCAATCGTAATACGGTTAAATGAATGCTCAACCGTTGTCTTTAATAGCTTTTGTACTAAATCACGGCTAATAGGTGCATCTGTTGCCACAAAGCTCAACATGGTTGCCATGTTCGGGCGGATCATTCCAGCGCCTTTACTAATACCAGTCATGGTATAAGTGATGCCATCAAGTTCAAATTGTTCAGATGCGCCTTTAGGTACGGTGTCTGTGGTCATAATGCCAGATGCAGCATCATTCCAAGCAGCATCTTGTACGCTATTTAATGCAGGCTGAAGACCAGCAAGTAAGCGCTCCATCGGAAGCTGCTCACCAATCACACCTGTAGAAAATGGAAGCACTTCAAAACTATTAACACCAGCAAGCTCCGCTAACTTTGCACAAGTATCCTGAGCGTTTTTCAAACCTGTAGGTCCGGTACCTGCATTGGCATTACCCGTGTTAATTACTAAATAGCGGGGATTACCTTCGGCAAGATGAGCTTTAGAGACATGAACAGGTGCTGCACAGAATGCATTTTGAGTAAATACACCAGCAACATTTGAGCCTTCTACAAACTCAAAAATGACTAAATCTCGTCGGTTTTGGTAACGTACATATGCTTCTGTTGAGCCAATTTTTACACCTTTTACCACATGCATTTGTGGCATTGTTACGTCACCGACAGCCATTTTTAGAACATCCAAAGTTTGTTGAATAAGATCAATATTTCAAAAAAAGCGATGCAATAAAGCACCGACCTTATGAAATATCATAGTGGACAGCTTAGTAGAAAAGTCTAAAAAAATCGAGCGCAAAAACGGCTCATTGTTGCTCTAGTTTTAATAAAATATCTTTCTTATCAAGCCCACCAGCAAAACCAACTAAAGCTCCACCCGCACCAATGACTCGGTGACAAGGTGCAATAATGGAAATCGGGTTTTTGCCATTTGCGGCGCCCACTGCTCTCACCGCTTTTTCATTGCCAATTTGAAGTGCAATATCTTTATAACTTCTTGTTTCCCCATAAGGGATGGTCAGTAAAGCAGCCCAGACCTGCTTTTGAAATGCGGTCCCTTCGAAATCTAACGGCAAGGTGAACTCACGGCGTTTACCTTCAAAATATTCTACTAATTGTTGTTCGGTCTTTAATAAAACTGGATGTTCAAGTTGTTCGACCAGCTCAGCCAGTCGAACACGTTTTGGATTTTCATTGTCCCAGAGCACTGCCACCAAAGCATTTTCATTCGCAACTAGCTTTAATTGCCCAACAGGCGAATTGATATACTTATAAGACAGCAACATAGTTTTATTCTCTTAAGACGGCGATGAAATTTTCATTAAAACCAAACCTGACACAATTAATACAGCGGCAATCATTCGCATAGCGCCAACAGGCTCATGAAGAAAGAAAATACCGACTAGAAATGACCCAATTGCGCCAATTCCTGTCCAAACCGTATAGGCAGTGCCAAGCGGTAAAGTTTTCATTGATATTGAAAGTAGAACCACACTCAAAATCATAAAAACTACGGTAATAACACTAGGGGTTAAACGTGTAAAACCTTCGGACATTTTCATAGAATATGCCCAAATGATTTCAAATACACCTGCTAAAATTAAAATAGCCCAAGCCATAACATTCACTAATTTTTATAGCGTCAGGTCGTCCCGACATGATGTCCCATTATGGGGGAGGTCGTTCCTCCTTTATGTGAGGACTCAGTTTACTTTAAAATAAAAAATGAAGGCAAACCCTGACACAGGCTTGCCTCTATCAGAAAATATTATTCATTTTTTAACTGTAAAATTTTTCGTGCACCATTTAAAACAAACAAAACAATAATCAATCCAATCATTAAATCAGGATAACGCGAACCTGTAATGGCAACCAATATTCCCGCGACAATGACACCCAAGTTGACGATGACATCATTTGCAGAAAAGATATAACTCGCCTTCATGTGTGCCCCGCTCTCCTTATGGTCTCTCATTAAATAAAGGCAACTAATATTGGCCGCAAGCGCTAATCCGCCAATTAAAATCATGAGAATTGAAACGGGTTCACTGCCATAAATAAAACGGCGCAGTACATCAACTAACACAATCATGGCTAAGCCAAACTGCAACCACCCCGAAAGATGTGCAGCCCTTAATTGCGCATTTAGATTTTTACCCACCACAAATAAAGCAATGCCATAAATTGCAGCATCGGCAAACATATCGAGCGAATCGGCAATTAATCCTGTAGAGGAAGCGATGATGCCGGCCATAAACTCAATGACAAACATGACACCATTAATCAGTAACAACCATTGTAAAACTTGCTTTTGTGCTGCATTAGTTGAAGAACTAGCTCGAACCTTTTTAGGTTTTTCAACTGGTTCATAATGTGGCTGCGTTTGTTGTAACTCTGCTCCTAATCCTAGACGCTGTAAACTTTGAGTAATCATTTCAGCCTGAACACTATGATAAATCGCCAAATGACGCGCTGGTAAGTCAAAATAAAGTTCTTGAATATCGTCATTGTAAGAAGCCAAAGCCATCCGTACCATTTGCTCTTCGGCTGCACAATCCATGCGAGGAATATGGTAATAACTTACCCATTGACTCTTTTTAGCCACAGGTTCACTAGGCGTGAAACTCTCCTGAGACGACCTGCTTGAGCATTCGCAGTTAGAGCTATTTTTACTTAAATGTATTTGATTCTCTTGTTTTTCTAAAGCCATCTTTGCACCATAACTGACACAAAAAACAATGCCATTAGTATAAACCAATGGCATATGTTTAAGCTTACTTTTTGTTCGTAAATTAGAATTTTAGCGTTAACCCTGCTCCATAATACCAACCATGTTCGGAGTCGGTTCCAGTTTGCCAATCAGTTTGTTTTAAACCTTTTTCATAGGCATAACCAACATCAACAAATGGCATGACCTTTTTGTTGATTTCATAACGGGTTTGAAAACCAGCTTGTAAATTTGATAAACCTGTTTTACTTGCATAGCGAGATTCATCTTGCAAAACAACATCTGCTTTTAAATAAGGTTTACCAATTAACTTTTGGGTAAAGAGTAAGTCCCTTTCTGTTTCTAGACTTAACTTCCATAGCTGGTCTTCACCTACATAAAGATAAGCATCGGTTTCAAAAAAGTAAGGTGCCATGCCATGCAAACCCACTACACCGGCCCAGCGATCTTGCTTTTCATCTTCTCTTTGCGAACGTTCGTAGTTTACACCGGCCTGTACATCCCAATAGTCAGCTACATTTCGACTATAAAGTACTGAACCGCCATAATTGGCATCTTCTGACTCTGCTTTTTCAACGTGGGCTTTAATGAACAATTTATTTTCATCCGTTCCCACCCAAGTTTCTAATTCAGAAGAAAAACTACCTTCTCCTTCATTTTGAGTCCAGCCAGTATCAATTTTTGTTGCTTGATAAACCTGCCCGCCATGTTCACGTAAATGATCATGAGTTAAAGGCTCTTGAGCAAAAGTAAATACTGATATGCTCGAGAAAGCACCGCAATATAACATTTGAGAAAATAACTTAGTGATGCGCATGACTAGCTCCTTTCTCATTTTCAGATTGAACAGATGGTTGAGCTTGAGCAGGTTGTTGTCCATCATTCACTTGAGCAACAATCAACTTATTCATCATTCCAGCACTCATGTGATAAAGCAGATGGCAATGAATCGCCCATTCGCCTAAGGCATCGGCTGTCAATAACGCAGTAACGGTTTTTCCTGGTGGAACAATAAGGGTATGTTTATTTGGTAAGTTTTCAGCTTGCTGACCATTTTCTAATTGCATAAACATGCCATGTAAATGCATTGGGTGGGCCATCATGCTGTCATTCACAAACTTCAAGCGAATACGTTCGCCATACTTAACTTGTAATGGCTCAGCTTCGCTAAATTTTTTGCCATTAATGGTCCAGATATAACGCTCCATGTTGCCACCTAAACGAATAACTAATTCACGTTCTGGTGCACGCGTGTCTGGCTGAGGTGTTAAAGACTGCAAATCGCTATATTGCAGTGCCTTCATACCCGCTGGCGTTGAAGCATTTGCCCAACCATAAACTGGCTCATCTTTTTTAGGCTTATTCTCAGATTGAGCAGGCATCTCATGATTCATATTCATCATAGCGTGGTCATGCTCGCTAGCTGACATTGCCTGCATATCATGCTTCATCTCAGGCATCGCTGACATGTCATGCTTCATTTGCATCATGGAATGATCATGTTTTTCAGATGACATACTTTTCATGTCATGATCCATATTCATCATTGTAGAATCATGATTAGCATGGTTCGCTTCTTTTTTCATTTCAGGCATAGCCGACATGTCATGTTGCATGTTCATTTGATGGCCAGCATGTTCATTACTTGCCCCATTGCCATGACTCATGCCCATATCTTCCATGGTTAACAAAGCACGTGGACGTGAGGTTGGTATTTGAATTGGTCCTACAGCCTGCGCATTTTCATTGTGTAAAGTCCCAATGGCAAAACCACTGCGGTCAATAGACTCTGCTTCAATCTGATAATTTGATTGCGTAGGCTCTACAATGACATCGTAGGTTTCGGCTGTACCAATACGAAACTCGTCAATTGCAACAGGCTTAACTGGCTGTCCATCCGCACTCACAACAGTCATTTTCAAATTTGGAATTCTGACATCAAAAAATGACATCGCTGATGCATTAATAAATCGTAATCGAACCTTATCACCAGCTTTAAAGTTAGCTGTCCAGTTTTGCTGTGGTGTCTTGCCATTAACTAAGAAGGTATAACCCGTCACATCAGACATATCGGTTTTTAACATGCGCATCTGATTCCACATCGAACGATCTTGCCAAGTTGCTTTTAAACCTTGTGTTTTAACTTGCTTCAAAACATCAGATACGGTTTCACGGCGATTTTGATAATACTCAGCAGATTTCTTCAAATTCTTCATAATGCTATCGCTAGAAGAATTATGAAAATCTGAAAGCATTACCACGTAATCACGATCAGTTTTCTCATGAGCAGCTACGGGTATTTTCCCTTTTGGGTAAATCACAAGTGGGCCATATAAACCATCTTGCTCTTGGCCTTTACTATGCGCGTGATACCAATAGGTGCCGTTTTGTTTCACCTTAAAGCGGTAAACAAAATCTCCATTTGGCGCAATTCCTTTAAAACCATTGAAACCCGGTACGCCATCCATTAACCCTGGCAGTAATAAGCCATGCCAGTGTAAAGATGTATCTTGGTTCTTTAGCTGATTATGAACATGAATAACTGCTTCATCCCCCTCCTCAAACTCAAGGAGTGGGGCTGTAAACTTGCCATTTACGGTAATTCGTTTAAGGGGTTTGCCCGTAACATTGACCTGTTGTTCATTAATATTAAGGTGATATTCCTTAATTGCTGCGAGTGACCATGGTGAAACCAATAGTCCAAATACAGCGACTAAGCTGCTAATTGTTTTATGAGACATTGCTGTGATCCTTTTTAATTAAAAAAATAAGTAAATAAGGATCAAGCTTTTGGTGGACGTAAGATTTCTTGCCAGTATCCGGCTAGATGCTGCGCCTGATAAATACTGCTAAATTGATATGAAATAGGAATAAGTGGAGATTCAACGTCAGGTACAGCTTGCTGCAGAGCCAAATTTACCATTTGGCAATGGACTGGGTTACAGTCCTGACAATGCTCACCATGCGAATGAAGAGACTGAGTCATCTTTTGATGACATACGGTCTGATCATTTGCTTGAGTATGCATATTGTTATGCGAAGATTTTTCACTATGACACGGCATAGTATGAAGATCATGTTGCATAGGCGTCTGTGCAATAGACACACCACTCCACCCAATGACGAAAGCCATTAGGAACACAAACCAAGCATACTTGCGTAAGTGTTGTAGAGCCATTGTGATTTATCGCCTAGAGCCGATGAGTGATCTTAATGCCATTAGCATAACGAAGTTTTAAAAGAGATACAATTTTCTATCTTAACTGCTTGTTATAGAGCAATTAAGCAAATGGGGGTTGATGCTGAAGTACTAAATCAATCACCTCTAATGCACCTTCTTGTTCATTACTTACAGTGGTATAAGGCGCCACCGCTTTTAATGCTTCTACTGCATTTTCAACTGCAAACCCATAGCCCACAGCTTTAATCATCTGCATATCATTGTTGTTATCACCAATCGCAACCACTTGATTAGGTTCAACCTGCCATTTTTGTAGTAATAAGTTCAAACCGTGTGCTTTATGCTGGTCGGGAAGAATCAAATCGATAAAATTAAAACCACTTGAAACAGGTACCAAAACTTTATCTGCTACAAAACTTTGCTTCTGAAAATGCTCAAAAATCGCAAAGCTTTCGTTTTCCTGAGCGGTAAAAGTAATTTTGCACACTAAGTCATCTAGTGCATAAAAGTCATCTACAACTGTCAGTTTTTCAAAATATCGGGCAACCTTGGCATAGTCCTCTGCGTTCATGCTGCTATGCACATAAGCACTCTGTTTCCCGCAGATCACCATGGTTGAGGTATATGAAGGATCAATCGCTTTTAGAATCTCAATATATTGTTGCTGACTTAAATGAGCAAAAGCTAATTCTTGCCCTGCATCTACAACATGCGCGCCATTTTCTGCAATAAAAGCAATTTCATGACTAATTTCTGGAAAATAGGTAACAAGTTTTGCAAGTTGATTACCACTGGCTACCACAAAATGAATATTATTTTGTTTTAGTTGTTCGTATTGTTTTAAAAAACGTGCTTTGTTGTACTGCTTTTTGGAATTAAGAAAAGTCCCATCCATATCTACTGCTAAAATTTTTACTGTCATTAATGATCAAGGTCTCTTACTAAAAACTTATTAAACCAAATTTAGCTTTATTTTTCATGACACTTTTACAGTTTTATACGTATCTATGCACAAAAAGTTTTACACAGAGCTACATCGTTTTTTGCACAGGTTATTTTTTAGCAAAGCTTAATAAAAAACCAGCTAATAAATTATTCAACACGCATAAAAAAAGAACGCCAAAACGTTCTTTTTTCATAGTTTTTGTCTATAGAATAAACGGTTGATCTAATTTTGTTTATTTTACCAACATTTTATCCATACGGTTATCAACACAGTTATCCATACAGTTATAAACAAAGTTATCCACAAGTTTATTTTAGATTAACTCTATCTTTTTAAGCATCAACACTGCCTACTTTCGCAAGCTCTGCACGCATTTGGTCAATCACAACTTTATAATCGGGTTGACCAAAAATTGCTGAACCGGCAACAAACATATCTGCACCAGCTTCTGCAATTTCACGGATATTTGCAGGGCCAACACCACCATCAACTTCTAAACGGATATCACGGCCACTTGCATCGATAATTTTGCGCGCTTCACGTAATTTGTCTAAAGTCATTGGAATGAACTTTTGTCCACCAAAACCAGGGTTTACACTCATTAATAAAATTTGATCAACTTTATCAAGTACATAATCTAGATAATGCAATGGCGTTGCTGGGTTAAAAACTAAACCTGCTTTAGCACCACCAGATTTAATAAGCTGTAATGAACGGTCAATGTGGTGAGATGCTTCTGGGTGGAACGTAATAATATCTGCACCTGCTTCTAGGAAATCACCAATAATACGATCAACTGGAGATACCATTAGATGCACATCAACAGGAGCTGTAATCCCATAGTTTTTTAAAGCCTTACATACACCTGCACCAAAAGTTAAATTTGGAACATAGTGGTTATCCATAACGTCAAAATGCACTACATCTGCACCTGCGGCTAACACTTTGTCTACATCTTCGCCTAAACGAGCAAAATCGGCAGATAAAATAGAAGGAGCAATCAAATAAGGCTTGGACATAGGTGGATGACCTGGCTAGAAGTTTAAGGAGAGACTAAAAATTATAACAAAAAAGAACCTAATTGGCCCGCCCTTCCTTGCTTAAATGACAACATTTCAAACTTGCAACGTAACGTTGCAACAATAGAATGCTAACGGCGAAACGAATTTGTTAAGGTACATTAAACCAATGTGAGGATTGATAATGAAAAGCACAACTCATCTATTAACAAACGATGGAAAACGCATTGCAAAACGTCTAGTTAATCATTGGAAACACAAATTTGAAGTACAAGAAACTGAACAGGATTTTAAAATCTTAATGCCTACAGCAACAATTACGCTTGCACCAGCAACAGAGCAGTTAAACGTTGCTATTGATAGTCAGTTAGATGACCACAACCACTTAGAAAAAGTTGTTCTTGATCATCTAAACCGTATGGCTCAACAAGAATTTCAAGTTGAATGGCAACACTAAACTAATTAGCCAAATACTTTTTCTAACTGGATTGCATGAAACTGTAAGTGCTCATCCATAAAGGTTTGAATGAAATAATAACCATGGTCATAGCCAGCATGTTGTCTTAAAGTTAAAGGCTGTCCTGCTTTTAAACATGCTTGCTTAAATTTTTCAGGGTGAAGTTGTTCATAAAATTGGTCATCCAATCCCTGATCCACCAAAATTTCGCTAAATATTGCACCATTCTTTGAGACTAAAGCTGTAGCATCATGAGCTAACCAGCTATTGCGATCTGCACCTAAATAATGGCTAAACGCTTTGTTTCCCCATGCACACTCTGTTGGTGCACAGATCGGAGCAAAAGCAGATACCGACTTAAATTTCTCAGGATATTTAAAAGCCAAAGTCAATGCGCCGTGGCCACCCATTGAGTGCCCAAAGATACCAACTTGTTGATCGTTTACAGGAAAGCTTTTTAAAATGAGTGGATGTAGCTCATCAATTAAATAACTTTCCATTTGATAATGCTCAGACCAAGGTGCTTCTGTAGCATTAATATAAAAGCCCGCACCTTGACCTATATCCCAATGATCCCCTGCCGTAACCTGTTCACCACGTGGAGAAGTGTCTGGGGTAATCAGTATGAGGCTCAGTTGTGCTGCCATATGCTGAGCATGGGCTTTAATGGCAAAAGTTTCTTCAGTACACGTTAACCCAGCTAAGTAAAACAAAGTTGAGCAAGCTTTACCCTCTAAAGCTGCCGGTGGTAAATAAACACCAAACTTAGCAGGCCCTTTTAAATAAGAAGATTCAAATTGATATATGCGCTGCTCACCCTCAAAGCAGCGGTTTTTTTGCAGGAGTTGCATCGTTTTTAGCCTCTGTTTTTGTTTGAGCAATATCTACACTACCCGTATTTTGTTGAGGAAATAGATACTTTTCCAATTGAGGTAGCATAAGTTCCATATTTTTACCGATCATCCACTGAGGTTCTGAAGGTTCAACACCTTGAGCCACTTCCCATTTGGTTACTGTTTGCTTAGCTGTGTTAAACGAATCTTTCATCGACGATTGCTCTCGCATAGCCAAATCAAAGAAAGCTCGACCAAAATAGGTATAGTCAGCTTCGTTATTACACCCAAAAGAAGTTTTATCAGCAGCCGATGCAGTAATAATTAAGGTATCAGGAGACTGTAAAGCAGGAATAAAGCTTCCTGAATAACAGGCTGAGATTACAATTACACGCCAGCGAATACCGGATTTGTCCAGTGTTTCACGTAACCATTTCGGGTCCACTTGCCCTAAATCTAATGGCGCATTTTCAATTTCGAAGTGATTTTGTTCACCGTGTGAAGTCATATATAGAAATAAGACATCACTATCACGGTTCATTTGCTGGCCCATACGGCGTAGCGCCAGTTCAATACTGGTTTTAGAGGCAATTGGAATTTCTGTGCGGGTGTCTGGATTATTGACTAACATCATCGAACGACCAATCGTTCCGAAACGTGTATCAAACTGTTCTTTAATACGGACCACTTCCGATTTAAAAACATCTTGATAACTATCGCCAGCAACACCTAGAAAATACCAATGGCTTTTGGCGAGCTCACCATATTGAACTTGCTCTAGAGAATCATTTAAAAGTTTACTTTGCGCATAAAAAGCATCTTCAGCAAACGTTGGCGCCGAATCTTCCACCTTCCAAATCGGTTGATCTTTTACAGAAAGTTGCCAAACCACCATCGTTGCAATAGTCGCAACCATAACCAGTGCACGTTCCCACCATGGCCACTTAAGCTCACGCGAGAAAACCCAAATTACGGCTAAACTTTGCCACACGAATAAAGCTACAAATAAACTCGGTAAAATTCCGTTATAAATAGCATCGGGAATAAAGTTGAGATAACCGTTAGACCCCAAATACTGGATTAAACATTGAATTAATAAGATATTTGTATCTAGAACCAGCCAAAGTAAAGCAGGAACTAGCATTAAGCGAGGTTGGTTGGTTCGCTGAGATAAGAAAATACCAACAATTAAAGCAATGAATGGCCAAAGCGCATAACCAATTAAACCTTGTGAATTAAAATCACCGATTTGACCAGCTACAAGCCAGCTATAAAGAGAGTTGGTACATCCTCCTAAAATTCCCCAAACAATAAGCTGAAGAATAGATGGATGTACAATCTGTAAAGAACGTCTTGACCCCAAAAACAGCCACATTCCGGCAATTTGGTTGCTTTTAAAATCATGCCAAAAGTTAATGGAGGGTTTAAGATCAATCATAAAAGGTTTTCAAAAATTTCGTTTTTGACAGGCATCTTAAGTGTATGCCTGCTAAGAATTTTAGCAATCATGCTTTTGAACTATATCACATATATTTGTGCATTATTCAAGCAATAAAACCTAACCTTACATAAGCCTACTGAAAATACGCATCAAAACGACAAGCATCCCCTTGCCATTGATGAGCTGGCTCTTGATTTGCCAAGAAAATAGCATGGCGTGGCCGCTTAACCACGACACGTTTAGCAACTCTCTGTGCCAAAACTAGCAAATTATCCCCCAAATCCATCTCACCATCTTCAGGTAAAAGAAGATGTAAAAGCTGCATTTGTTTTTTGACTTGAGCTTGTTTTTTTATTGCTTGTTGATTCTGGTCGCGCTGTGGGAACATCGGGTCAAGATAGACTACATCAACCGTTTTTGCTTCTTGATGTAATTGCTGTAAATAGCTTCCAGAGTCAGCGAAGATAAGTTGAATACGATCCATAAATTGGCTTAAAAATGGATCATGCTGTGCCTGAGCTTTTGAAGCTTCAAGTAAAGTAAATAAAATCGGATGGCGCTCAACAAGCTGGATTTGGGCTCCTAGATAAGCCATAAGTAAGCTGTCATGACCTAAACCCGCTGTAGCATCGAGCAGTACTGGCTTTTCACCTAACTGACAAGCACGAGCAATCATTTCCGATTTAAGACTTGCACGTTTTAAACGTGGAATTTCTGCTTTCCAGTCGGGCTGCATTTTCATGCCATTAGCAGATAACCAAAGTCCGTTTTCATCTACACAAAGGGCAATTTCAGGATTGAAACGTAAAAACCGTGCATTCAGCTTTTCAATTGGCTGTAAATCAACAGTCACACCTCTAGAACAAAGCACAGCTTGGTAGTGCTGTGCTTGTTCTTGAAAATCTTGTTCAAAATATATATGCATGAGTACTGCCTTTATTTTGCTTTACCCTGATCCGCTATCTTTTTCCACGCATCATCACGTAAATAAACTGGCAAAGCATGCTCGGCATCCACCCATTGCTTTTGTGCAGCATAGACACGTGCAATAGAAGCAATATCCTGTGCAGTTGCAGTAATTGTTTGATGCTCTGCATCAGCTTGAAGTAGCTTGGCGCCCGAACCAATTAAGCAATGTTTTGCATAAGCTGCTGCTGACTCGTAGCCCATTAATTTTTCTTCATCAATACACTGCATAATTCCTTGTTCATCTAGAACAAAACTTGCAATGTAAACTTCGTTCATACGTGCATCGAGCACCGCAGTCACCTGCTCCAAACCTTCAAGTCGGTATGCCGCTTGTGCTAAAGCTTGCAATGTAGAAACTGGAACCACCGGTAAATCTTGTGACCAAGCTAAAGCTTGGGCAACAGCAGCATTAATTCGAACACCACTAAAAGAACCAGGTCCACGGCTAAAGGCAATCGCATCTAAACCAGCAACTTCAAGACCTGTTTGTTGTAGCCCTTGCTCAATCATAGGCAAAATGGTCTGTGTTTGTGCTTTCGCCCGCGTATCGAGTTGAAAAAACAGTTCTTGGGTTTCATCGACTAATGAAATAGAACACTGCTCATTTGCAGTTTCCAACGCCAGCAATTTCATGCACAACCTTAGTATTAAATCAGATTAAAAACGAGGGTTATGATACCCCACTCGGCTCTGATAGGCGAGTTGTTCTCTTTCTAAATAAAAATGCCAAGCTTGTGCTTGGCATAGAAAATAACTTATTAAAAGATTTTAAAAGTGAAACTCTTTTAAATCTGCATAGCTCTTAAAGTGTTCAGCATAATGTAATGCGCTCAAACGTATTTTCGCTGCCCCATCTTCATCTAAAGTTTTGACAATTTTGCCTGGTGAACCCATCACCACTGAATTATCTGGAATCACCTTCCCTTCAGGAATTAAAGCATTAGCACCGATAATACAATTTTTACCAATCACCGCCCGATTTAAAATTACGGCGTTCATACCAATCAAACTATTATCACCAATCGTACAACCATGCAGCATGACTTTATGACCGACTGTAACGTATTCACCAATATTTAGCTCAAGTCCAGCATCGGTATGTAAGACAGAGTTTTCTTGAATATTAGAGAAATCACCAATCCGAACGACACAGTTATCAGCACGAACTACTGCACCAAACCAAATACTGACCTGACGGCCTAGTTCTACTTGCCCAATAAGCGTTGCAGTTGGAGCAACCCAGCCATCCCATGGCTCATGTAAGGCTTTTGGATGCTGTCCTTGATAGCTATACATCATAATTTATCAGTCCTGATCTTTATTTTTTATGAGAAAATTTTGGCATTCCAAACGTTGGAGCATTCAGTAGAAATGGCCATTCTTTTTGGTAGCCTAAACCATATTTAAATAAGGCAATTAACATTCGCGCTGTGAGACCCCAAATAATTTCATTATCAATCTGCAAGCTTGGGAAGTATAAAGATTGATGAGCATATCGCACTTCATATGGCGTCGGACGCGTCTCTATAAGTTGCTGTAAAGGCACAAAGAAAATTCGATCAATTTCAGTGGGCTGAGGAATTAAAGTGACCTCAGGAGGAATAAGCCCAACGATCGGTTTTACAGACAAACCGCTTCTTGCACGCTGCATCGGCAAATCACCGAGCAACTGTACATCAAACGGATTTAAAGCTGTCTCTTCTTGAGCTTCTCTCAATGCTACAACAATATTACTGGTATCACTAGGATCACGCTTTCCCCCAGGAAAAGAGACTTCCCCCGCATGGTTGTTCATATGTATTGAACGGCGTGTAAGCAGTACCTTTGGATCATTCTCATTCGTAATGGCAATAAGTACTGCAGCTTGTGCTTCTTGTATGCGGGTGGAAAAGCGTAATCTTTGCTGTAACTTTTGTGTTAGCAAGTGCTCTTCCATACCATTCACCTATTATTCTATCTCTCTTTGCATCATATCTGAAAATCAAACTTAGGGAATAGAGTTGATGCGTAAGTCTAAAAATTCAGTTATGCTGAGTCATCTCTATACTCGATGATAATTATGAGTTTCTGTGTAGCGTGTGGGCATAAAACCGAACAAAAAATTCCTTTAGGTGATCATAAAGTACGCCGTGTTTGTACTCATTGTGGAAATATTCACTATGAAAACCCCAAAGTAATCTGCGGTGCCTTAGCGTTATGGGAAGACAAAGTATTACTCTGTCGTCGTGCGATTGAACCTCGTTATGGTTTATGGACTTTGCCTGCTGGCTATATGGAATTGTTCGAAACCATGGAGCAAGGTGCAGCACGCGAAACTCGTGAAGAAGCAGAAGCCGAGATAGAAATAGAACAACTTTATTGTATGTACAATATTCCGCGTATTGGTCAAATTTATGTTCTTTTCAAAGCACAGCTGAAAGATGGCATTTTTGGTGCAGGTGAAGAAAGCATCGAGAGTCGTCTATTTGAAGAGCATGAAATTCCATGGGGAGAACTCGCCTTTCCTAGTGTCGAACATACATTAAGACATTATTTTGAAGACCGTAAAAAACAAGTGTTCCCAACACATCTTGAAACTTTGGGGACTCGTTTAGACCATACAGGTTAATCATTTAGATAATAAAAAAGACCGCCTTCGCGGTCTTTTTTATATGTGTTTTATTTTTTAAGATTTAGTCTTAATCTGATAACAATCAGCTGTTCTAAGTGTCACAGTTCCAGCCATACGTTGACCTAAAGCTTTTTCAGTCTCAGTCGGAGCAGGTGAAATATCTTTAATATTATTATAAACTTGTTGATAGAAAGCATACGGATTTAACCATGAAACTGTTTTGTTATCATAGGTAGTAAGATTCGCACCACTGGTCTGCCCTTGTAATAGATTAGCAACGTTAATTTTTGCGCCACTTACAAGTAAAGTTTGGCTACCAGTTTGAGAAGTACTTTGAACTACATTTGAATTTAGGCCTACCACAATGCCATTTAAATTCCCTAATTGAGGTACCCCAAAAATCATTCTTACTGTAATTGACTTATCATTGGTGGCCGACTCTGTCCCTCCAGTTGTGCCAATTCTGTACTGCTGAACCCCATTGTTATCAATCAAACTCGTATTTGAAACCACTCCACACTGACCAGACATGTCTGTTGCAGTAGCATTAGGTTTAATATCTGTTCTAATGTCTCCATTTTCATCAACTACAATACCCAAATCAATAGGTGCAATTCCTGCTGTATCAAATTTAAAGTTTAGAGTTGCATATAATGGGAAAATATAAGTTTGACCAGATTTGACATTATTAGCTGTTTTAAAGATCTGATTAGACAAATAGCTCGCAGGGCTTACCTTATAAATATCCATAGAACCATTATAACTTTGGTTATCAATACTTTGTTTCCATAAAGCATATTGCTGAGGATTAGGAGTTTTAGTATTTGTTAAACCGAAATATGAACTATCACGTCCTGCAATAAGTGAATCATTCAATAATTTGCCTTGATAAATCACTAAATCTTCATTTGTATTGCTAGAAGTTTTTAAACGGAATGGTTGTGTTGATTTAATTTCTGTCTGTATTGGATCAAGCCAAGTAGTTTGCGAGTCTGCAACCATTTGAGTTGGCTTAGATTTCGTCAAAACATTTAATACTGCACTAATTGCTAACTGGCTTGTAATTGTACTCGTTCCTTTCCATTGTAAGCCATAACCAAATGTATATCCCCGACGATCAGATAGTAAGAATAAATTACCAAACATATGTTGGGTATTAGCGCTATTTTTTGGACAATCTGCTAAATTAGTTAAATTACATCCATAAAAATTTTCAGATATTAAATTAGGCTCAGCCAAAGTAATATAATCTGATTGATATAACCCTACTAAACTTAAGTGTGCCAACTGGGTTACCAATTCAAAAGCTTGCGTATCTGATACTGGACTTACATCTAACCATGGTTTCAAAATATTGGCATAAGCACCATTTTTCCATTCTGTAGCTGTAATATTTTGAACTAAAATATTTAAAGTATTTTTCTTCTCATCGGTAAATTGGGTTGGCTGCAAATCACCAGCAGCATTATCTCCCCTCTCTAAGCCAACGCTTTGAAAGAGTTTTACCAATGCCATTGCAACCCGCACTGTAGGATCATTCTGGTTAAGTGATGTTGGTGTTTGCCCAGTTAATCCAATCGCCATATCCATGACTTTCAAACGTGGCGGAACAGTCATCTGAATTTTTGAAACAGTGTCTAACTTAACAGAGCCTAGTTCAATTTTTCTTGTAGCTTTGGTATCTTGCAAATAAAAACTAGCAGTATCGCCTGCTTTACAAGATCCGATAACACTATTTCCAGAAGCCTTAGTAACAAAACTTAGATTCGCTGCACTATTACAGGTAAAATTAATACCCGCTATTGGGTAATCTAAAGAGAATTGTAGACAATCACTGTTTGTTACGGAACAACTTCCATTAGCAGTAGCTCCTCCTGATCCATTTGTAGGATTCTCATTTATTGTGGAACTACCACCACCACAACCGTTTAGCATCAGTGCCAATGTGGTAAGTGCAAAAGACCATAAAACTTTTTTATTCATTAGATATCCTACTTATTTTTAACGTAATACTGAAATTTGAATTTGTCCCTGATTCGTTAACTCATTTTCTGCAACATCTACGGCAGAGGATAATGGCGTCAACATCATGTAATGTGCTAAAGGTGGTAATTTTAAAACACCTTGGATTGATGCGTGTTGTAATAGAGTAGAAGGATACGATTTACTCTTGAAACCGCTCACCCCCTCTAAAATACACCCTTTATCATCTAAAAAAATAACTAAAGGCCAATAATATAAAGGTCTTTCATTACTAGCAGCGAATGACATAAGTTTTAAATGTTGAATTGAAGGATCAAGCTTTATCAACTCATACTCAAACTTTTCTTTAAGAGGTTTTCTTGGCCACAAATTTACTTCTTTATTTATACTGAGCTTTTTAATTGATTTATTATAATTTTTAATAAAACATTTATCCTGTTCAAAAGTTGCTTCTAAATCTTGAGAAGATAAACGTATATACGTCGGCGCTAATACCACTGCCGAATCTGTATCTTGAGTATGGCGATTAAAAAGCTGATCCAATGTTGATCGACTTAGACCTTTTTTCCGTTCTATTGACTCAGTTCTGCCTAATCCATCTGGCACGATATAAAAACGTTTTTTTCCTTCTAAATTAAACTCTTGGTCTTCTAGATATTCACTATTTACATATTCTATGCCATCAATAGTAGTAAATTTAGACTTATCTTGTGAAGAAGTTGGCTCAGGAGAAGCCTGTGAGGTACTTTTGATCGGAGGTGGAATTAAAAGTAATTGTTTCTGCCATTCATTATAAGACGCCGTTTGAAGTTTTACATTTTCAATAGGTGTTTTTAATTCATGACTATTTGCTGAAGTAGGCTGAGTATTTTGGACTTTTTGCGGTGCAGTCGGTGCAGTCGGTGCAGTCGGTGCAGTCGGTGCAGTCGGTGCAGTCGGTGCAGTATTTAATTTGTTTTGTGTTGATTGCTCCATTTTTTTTGGTGCATCTATAGTTTTTTCTTTAGAAACTTTTTGAGCTGGATCAATTATAATTTTATTCGGTAGATTTTGAGATTGTATTTCCACTCTAGGAGGTAGCTGTCTTTTTTGATCAACTTTTTTACTCGGTACAATCATAGGACGCCCATCTGGACCTATAATCGTGTAAAAACCATCTGCATAAGATCCAGAAACACTTACCATCGCAACAGATAAAATTGAGATAGCAAGTTTAGGGCGGAACATCCATTTATATTGTCTTACCATTTTGTTCTATAACTCAAACCAAGCACTGTAACTTTAGTATTCGTTTTTACATCTAAACCCGCATAAGGATTTAATAAAATATTATCAACACCACATTTATTCGATAAAGTACTTGTACACGCGGGTATGTTATCGCGACTGCGTAAGAAACCAACTGAAAGATCCAAATCTGTATCTGCATCAAAACGATAACCTAATCCTAAACCAAATAATTGTGCATTATTAATTGGGACCATGGTATTACGTTTGTCATTAGGAATAGCACTGGCACGGGGCTCATAACCAGCTCGTAATTTTAAACGATCCGTTGCTGAATACTCTAAACCAATACCCCAACTCCATGGTGAAGTAAATTTTAAAGGTAATGCTAAAGAGTTATCAGTCACATCATTAGATAATAATTTTGCAACTTTGAGTAATGAGATCTGACGATCAAACTCAAATTTAAATTTATCCCATGCCGAATAATCTGTCCAACCAACATCAAAATTCACTTGTAAGTCTGGCAAGATCTTATACTTAATACCTGCCTGAAAATGTGCAGGGTACTCTAGATCCATTGCAACTAAACCTGATTCAATATCAGGTACATAACCAGGCAAACCTAAAATTCTAGCTAAAATTTGACCTGTAGCAGATGAATTCAATCCCTTAATCAATTCTTGTGGTGCTTTAGCGTTATCAATCAAGTATTTGCCTTTCATACGCATCTTGGCTGAACTTTGATAAACCATACCGAAGCCAAAATCGTCTGTCGGTTCCCACAATAAGCCCAAGTTATAACTTGGACTTAAAGACTGCTCCAATGAAACTTGTAAAGCTCCCATTTTATTAAATGGGTTCATTCCTTCCTGAGCATTACACATACCAAATAATAATAAGTCGGTAATCATGTCATTGTTATTCTTAAATGGTGCGCAAACCACTTCATCAACCATACGCAATACACCAAGCATCTCATTTGGAAAGCGAAGATCAGTTTTCAATGCTAGTGCGTTATAAGACATACCAATTGAGGCACCAATTGATAAGTGATCATTTACTTGAAAACCAAAAGATGGGGATAAATAGGTGATTCGCTCTACTGCAACTTGCTGCCCCATATAGTTACCAGCATTTCCATTTTCTGCTCCAAAACCAGCAACCAATGGTGCATATATCGCTGTTGCATAAGTTACTTTTGAGCCAGGTGGTTTGTAGGCAATTCCTGCAGTAGGAGCAACCAGTGGATAACCCTCCCCTAAATCAACCATTTTTTTAAGGATAGGGACATACAAGCTAGCGTATTCAACATCACCACGCACAGGTCCCTTAAAATCTGTACAAATATTAGCAGTAACCTCTGGTCCATCATTACAGACAAGAGGATCATCTGAATAACCAAAAATATTATAGCCAGGGGGGGCTGAAAACTCGCGTTGGATATCAAAATTAGCAAGAATACCCTGTACATCAGTTTGTAGCCCATCAATCTTGGCTAACGCTGCAGGGTTAAAATGAACAGCACTAATACCTGGTGGATCTGCTGTTACAGCATTCCCCATCGATAATGAACGAATATCAACAGCTAGGTTTTGTCCTAATTGAGCATTGGCAAAGCTAGAAAAACCAGAGATCACAATTGCCATTGTTAAAGGACATAATTTAGGATATTTCACCTGCCTATCTCCTTATTTTTATTTTTTGCGCAAACCTAAGATATCTAGCGGGAATGACAAACCAAGTGAAACATCTGGTGCATCCTCTGTTAAACCAAAGCCAACTGTACCGTTAACAATCGTATCAGGTGAAACACGTACCCCCAAAGCAAAAGCCATCACCGCACTACTCTGATCTGGTGACTGATATGATTCACCATTTGCAAACTGAAACTCTGAATTTAAGTTAAAGCTTTGTTGGTAAGACATGGTTAAGGACACATCATAGTTAAAGGAATAGGCAAAACCGAAAGAGAATCCTCCACTGATTCCAGGATCAAAAGATTCTAAAATACGATTACCACGTACCTGATTTAAACCAGTCTCTTTAAAACCATAATTGGCAGATGCTGAAGCAAATAAAACCACCGGATCGATATATTTACGAGTACTTGCTCCTAAACCTACAGAGTAATAACCTTTACCAGTTGAAAGTTCATTTTGAGCAACTTCATATGGACTATCGCCAGTTTTAGTAGAAACGCTACCAAACAAAACTAAAGGTAAGCGTCCTTGTTTCAATGGGAAAGGTTCCCAACGTGCACCTAATGAAATATCCCCTAACCCTGCAGTATCTGAATCACTAGCAATATCAGATTTAGCAACAAGAGGTACAGTCGCTGAAAGTGTTAAATTATCTAAAACACCATATTGAGCTGTAAAACTGTTGGTCAATGTATGCTGAGCATCTTCCCTAATACTCAATCGACTAATACTAGAATTATCATCTCCTAATGCTAAATCTAAAATACTATCGCGGTAATAGGTATAATCGAGATCATAATATGTTGAAATTTCGCCTTTTTTAATTAATGAATATTGTCGTTCATTCGAGGTAAAAACTTCTTGTAAATTGGTCTCTTGGCTCGCATCTCCTTCTTTTTTCTGTAAAGCAGTCGCGGCTTGATTTGCTTCTGGATTAGCTGATGTAGGTTCAGATTCAGTAGTGGTAGATCCATTAGTCGGAGCTAATGCATCTTCTTGCACTGAATTTGATGTTGGCGTTACATCTGATACCGTGGTCGCTTCAGAAACAGCTGTACTATTTTGTACATCTGCTTGTGCAACTTGATCATCTGCATAAAGTGTACCTGTAATAGCACTCATGCTTAATGCCAATACACTCATCTTCATCCATCGATTATTCATATTTCTTCCCACCCAATTTATTTATTTTACTAAATCAAATTTTCATTACTTACGCTTGTAATAAAGACGCATATAAGTTTCTATCGGCTGATTATGATTGGAAGAGTGACTATCATTATCCAGAACCCTTCGCATTGTTGAGGCTTTATTTGCTAAACGATCATAATTAAACGTTGGATATTGCACATCCACAAAGGCATAACGGTTAACAGTTGCATCTTCCACATGACGCATATCAGCATCTTTCAATGTTAATAAGTCTTTACGCTGTGATTCAGGCACAGAAATAACAAATAAAGTATTATTATCCCAAACCTCTTTAAAGCGATTTTCATCAAAGCTGATATTGCCTAAAGCAGGATCAGCTACATAGACTCGTCCATCTTTATAAGCTTTATATACGACAAAATGTTTAAAACCAGCATATGAAATGGGAACAATCGCAGGTTGACCTAATTTAACTAAATCAGAGAACTCTCCTCGATAACCGCCACTATCCAAACCAATAGCAGTTACGAAACGCTTCATATCAAGTAGTGAAAAGCTACGGCGTTCAATAATTCGTTGATACTCACCATACTGAAGTAAACCACTCATTGTTTGTTGTTCAGTTAAGCTTGTACCCACATAACCATTCAACAAAGTTGTAAGTGCAGCTGAACCACAGCTATAGTCATATGCTTGTCGAACAATACCGCGAAATTGATCTTCTATCGCTGGCTTAATCGTTACAGGCTCAATATGATTTCGGCGAAAAGATAAATTACGTGAATCGGCCGTTTCTGTATAATAAACAGTTCCCGGTGGCTTTTTTTCTATTTCGAAGGCTTCTGTCGCAAAGTAATATATCAATGCTGAGCCCAAAGCAATCTCTAACATAAGCACTTGTTCTAAATGGTGGCCAAACCGGCCTTATTCATTTTATTCTTAGAGCAATAGCTCTACATCCCTGTGTGTTGAAGATACCTTTTTTTTTTGAAAAAAACAGCCTTTTTTTAATTTTTTTTGATGAACGTTTAGTTTTATAAAAATAGAGAGACTTTTATGCTTAATTTAAGTTGATTTTTAAATTAATAGATTGTTTTTATCAATTAAAATATATTTTTATATAACAAAATTAGATGAGTTAATAAATTAAAAAAGCGCGTATTAAACGCGCTTTTTTACTAAAGCTTTTAAATTAGTGACCAGAAATTGTAATTGTAGAAGTACCAACATTAATACCTTGGATTTCCACATCACCAATTGAAGCAGCAGTATTTGAACCTAAACGAATACCCTGTGCATAGACATTCATGCCTTGAGCACTATTATTTTGAATTTTTAAGCCAGTCGGTACAACAGAAATATCTGCATTCACATCTAAGTTACCAGTTGTATTACCAGCACCACGGACCATAACTTTATCCAAGAAGATTTTACCACCGCCAGCGGCATCGTTAATACCTAGGTTAGATAGAGTTAAACCACCTTGTAAACTTGAATTTACTTTAATCATTGCACCTTGTGGCGTAGCACCTAATTGAACATTAGCTGAAATAGCGCCTAAAGATAAATCCAAACCAGAAAGAATTTCAGTTGGAGCAGCTTCTGTAATACCACGTACAGCAGTAGTTTCATTTAAAGTACCAGAACTACCAACACCAATAGAACCAACTTTTACATTAACTGCCCCTACATTTGCAGCAACGTTTAAAAACGCGCCATTTGTAGCAGATGCACCAACGCTATCAATTTTAAGATCCAATAGATTCTGTGTCGTATCTACCTGCGTAAGGGTTATCGCTTTACCGCCAGTTGCCGTTGTACCTGTGATTGTAATTGCACCTGCAGTTGCTGCAGCACCAGTAATACCAGTAGCAGGATCCAAACCATCATTGTCATGAATAAATAATTTATCGATAGAAATACCGCCAGTACCTAAAGCGATACCGATATTAATACCATCTTGACCAGTAGCAGCACTAAGCGCAGCATCGTCCATTGACTGCATTGCCATTGCATTTGCACTGATAGCTAAAGAAGAAACTAAAGCAAGTTTAGTAAACATTTTCATTGAGCACTCTCCCAAGAGCATTTATTTTTTGACTTAACCACTCTATTGTCTCAAGTTGCATTTTTCTTTATATGGCAACCGAAACTTCCAGTCCTTGAGTAGTTTTGCTTAGCAATTACTAAATTACATCTACGTTAATTTTTGTTCAACTAGTGTTGTGCATTTTTTGCCAATTACCCGACAAACGGTACACTCAAGTTTTTCTACACAAACCTTGCTAAAAACAATAAATTCTCAGTTAAAATTTCGTTCATTTTATCAGCAAAAAGTTTAGTACTTAAAAGACTTTCTCCTGATGAAGTACAACTTATAGTAAACTAACTACTCTCTCATTAAACACTCTTTTATTTAAAAATGTCTCAGTTAAAGAAAAAAATCTCTTTATATAGTAAAAATGCTGCCGATATTTTAAAAAAATTAGATGGTTTAACTGGGCTTATTTATTTAAATGACAACAACAACCCAACTATTGGATTTCTTCCGCAAGATTATATTATTATTCAAAATGAAAATTATTTAGAATTTGAGCGCCAAAATTTTAACGAATATAAAAATAGATCAAAATCAAATCAACTTTTAAATTTCATTCAATTTAAAGAAAATAATTTAAGTAAAGATATTAAATCAACAACAAGTTTTATAGGTGGTTATATTGGTTTTATCAGCTATGATTTCAGTGCGCATCAATTTATTAATGGGCAAAATCATATACAACCTTCTTTATTCCTAGGTCAATATCGATCTTTTTTAAAATATATAGATAATGATTGGTATTTTTTTAGTGATGAAGAAAATGCAATTGATCTATTCTCATATATTGAAAATAAAATAGAGAATTTTGGTTCCAATAACTCTAAAAATACATTTGAATTAAAAACCACTATTCAACCAAGATGGTCTAAAAAACAATATTTCGATGCTTTCTATAAAATACAAGAATATATTAAGGCTGGAGATTGCTATCAAATTAATTTAACCCAAGAGTTTAAAGCTAAATTTTCAGGATCCTTATTAAATAAAGCTAAAGATTTATGGCAACTTACAAATGCTCCATATGCAGGTTATTTAAAATTAGATGATTTTGAATTATTAAGTTGCTCTCCCGAGCTTTTCATCGAGTTCAATCAAAATAAACAAATTAAAACTAGACCTATTAAAGGCACAATGCCTCGCTATGAAAATGCAGAAAAAGATTTTATTTCTAAACAAACCTTAAAAAACTCTCAAAAAGACCAAGCAGAAAACGTGATGATTGTCGATTTATTACGTAATGATTTGAGCATTTATGCCAATACAGGATCTGTAAAAACAACAAAATTATTCGAGATTGAAAGTTTTAATCAAGTACATCACATGGTAAGCGAGATCGTTGCGACTCTTAAAGATGATATTAATCCTATGCAAATGCTGCTCTCTGCCTTACCAGGAGGTTCAATCACAGGAGCTCCCAAAATTCGGGCAATGCAGATCATTGAAGAGCTAGAGGAAGCTTCAAGAGGTGCATATTGCGGGACATTGGGTTACTTCAATTTTGATGGAACTGGTCGCTGGAATATTCTCATCCGTAGTTTTCAACAATATCAGAATCAGCTCTCTTTATGGGCAGGTGGTGGTATTACGATTGCATCAAATGCAGAAGCAGAATATCAAGAAAGTCTTGATAAAGTCTCTGCTATGCTGAACTTAATGAACAGCACAGCAGAGTAAAATTTAGAGAATATCTTCTTTTAATGTATGTACTAAACGCTCATTTTGCTCATCAGTTCCTACAGTAATTCGCAAGAATTGATTAATACGAGGCTTATTGAAATAGCGCACAATAATGCCCTGCTCACGTAATTGCTGTGCAAGCTGACCTGCATCATGCGATGGATGTGAAGCAAAAATAAAGTTTGCTTTAGAAGGTAAAACTTTAAAGCCCAAAGCAGTTAATTCATCTACTAACTTTTCACGACTAGAAATAACTTTTTGACATTGTTCTTCAAAATAAGTTTGATCTTCAAAAGAGGCTACCGCTGCTGCAATTGCAAAACGATCAATAGGATATGAGTTAAAGCTATTTTTGACAGCTTCAAGTGCAGCAATTAAATGAGACTGAGCAATCGCGAAGCCAACGCGTAAACCCGCAAGAGAGCGAGATTTTGAAGTTGTTTGGCACACAACCAGATTCTCATAGCGATTTACTAAACTCACCGCTGATTCTGCACCAAAATCAACATAAGCCTCATCAATGACAACCACTCGATCTGGATTAGCTTTTAAAATTTGTTCGATTTCTGCTAAGCCTAGTGCAATACTTGTTGGAGCATTAGGGTTTGTAATAATAACCCCACCATTTGGTTGCACATAATCTTTAACTTCTATCTCAAAATTATCATTGAGTGGGATTTCTTTAGTCTTTGTACCAAAAAACTGACTATAAACTGGATAAAAGCTATAAGTGATATCTGGATAAAGAATTGGTTCATCTTGAAGAAAAAATGCTTTAAAAATATGAGCAAGTACTTCATCTGAGCCATTACCAACAAAAACTTGCGAAACTTCAATATCTTGTTGCTTAGCAATCGCATGTTTTAATGCCGTAGCATCTGGGTCTGGATATAAACGCAATGCATCAGCCTGATGAGTTAAAACAGCTTGAACTGCTTCAACTACTTTTGGTGATGGCGGATATGGATTTTCATTTGTATTGAGCTTCAATAAATTCTGAATTTTAGGCTGTTCACCAGGAACATACGGCTCTAACTCACGAACTTCTGGACTCCAAAAGCGCATTTGTGCTGTAGATAAAGTCATGGTCTTATCTCAAAAAAGGGCTGAAAACCAGCCCTGAGTAATAATTAAAAAACTACAAGGTTTATAAGCTTATTGATAACGATAGCGAGCTGAGCGTGCATGGGCATCTAAGTTCTCTTGAACAGCCAATATATCTGCTGTCTTAGCTAACGATTTGACTCCATCTTTCGAACACATAATTAAGCTCGAACGTTTTTGGAAATCATAAACACCTAATGGAGAAGAAAAACGAGCAGTTCCAGAGGTCGGTAATACATGGTTTGGGCCTGCACAATAGTCACCAATTGCTTCAGGTGTATAGCGCCCCATGAAAATTGCTCCAGCATGGCGAATATCTTCACTCATAGCCTCGGCATCATCTAAGCAAAGTTCCAAATGTTCTGGTGCAACTTGATTAATCAAATCAATTGCTTCTGCACGGTCCTTTACTAATACCAAAGCACCACGGTTTTCAATCGAAGTTCTCGCAATGTCTGCCTTTGGCAATTCATTTAAATGCTTTTCAATTGCCAACTCTACCGCATTAAGCAAAGCTTCATCAGGAGTAATGAAAATAGCTTGAGCAACTGTGTCATGTTCAGCCTGAGATAAAACATCCATAGCTAACCAATCTGCATTATTTTCACCTTCTGCATATACTAAAATTTCAGAAGGTCCAGCAATCATATCAATACCAACCTGACCAAATACAGCGCGTTTGGCAGCCGCCACAAAACGATTTCCAGGGCCAGTAATTTTATCTACAGGTGGAATAGTCTGAGTACCATAAGCAAGAGCTGCTACAGCTTGAGCTCCCCCAATAGTGAATACTCGACTCACTCCTGCAAGGTAAGCCGCAGCTAGAACCAATGGATTTAATTCACCGTTTGGTGCAGGAACAACCATAATAATTTCAGGTACACCAGCAACATGGGCTGGCACTGCATTCATTAAAACTGAAGACGGATAAGAGGCTAAACCACCTGGTACATAAATACCCACACGGTCTAGAGGTGTGACTTTTTGTCCTAATGTATTACCCAAATCATCTATATAAGTCCAGCTCTCTTGTTTCTGAGCTTCATGAAATGAACGAATACGCTTTGCTGCTAACTCTAGAGCATCACGAATTTCTGGGCTTAAATTATCAAAAGCAGTTTTAAGTTGTTGTTGAGATAATTCTAAATCTGAAAATTGATGCGCAGGATGTCTATCGAACTGTTGAGTAAGCTTCAAAACATGATCATCACCATGCTGACGAACATCAGCAATAATTTGATCTACTGTTTGCACTAAATTAAGATCATTTACAGTTTCAAATGCTAAAAGCTCAGCAAAAACCTGTTTGAAGTTCTGATCTTGAGTCGATAAACGTCGCATCAATTTACCCACAAGGCGAAAAAGAAAAACCAAGTTTACTCTTTTTCTAAGCGCTTGTGGGCATCATCTGAAGCAACTATCACAAAAGCATGATGGGAAATTGCTTTTAACGTGATTGAACAGCTTGCTCAAGCTGTGAAATGATTGGATTTAATAGAGTTTGCTTACGTTTAAAACTAGCTTTATTTACAATTAAACGTGAAGAAACTTTGCAAATTTCCTCTAATGGCTCAAGACCATTCGCTCTTAGCGTATTACCAGTGTCGACCACATCGACAATGTAATCACCCAAACCCACCAAAGGCGCTAACTCCATAGAACCATAGAGTTTGATCACATCGACTTGCTCACCTAAGCTTGCATAATACTGACGTGTAAGATTGACGTATTTCGTGGCAATTTTTAAACGGCCTTTTGGACGTTCCATTCCCACTTTACCAGCAGTCATTAATTTACACTTAGCGATTTTCAGGTCAAGTAGCTCATATACATGCTGAGCGCCATGTTCCATCAACACATCTTTGCCTGCTACACCTAAATCTGCTGCGCCATTTTCTACATAGGTAGGCACATCAGATGCACGTAAAATCAAAATACGTACTTGCTTATGCGTAGTAGGAAAAATCAGTTTGCGGGACTTTTCCGGATCTTCGAGCAAATTAATACCCGCTGTAGCTAGTAAAGGTAACGTCTCTTTTAAGATACGTCCTTTACTGAGTGCCAAGGTCAAACCATGATCAAAATTGCCCATCACATCAAAATTAGGATCATCGTTTCTTACATCATTCATTAACTTACTCGCTTAATTTTGGCACCTAAACCTTGAAGTTTCTCTTCGACATGCTCATAACCACGGTCAATATGGTAGATACGGTCAATTAAGGTATCTCCTTCTGCCACTAAAGCTGCCAAAACTAGAGAGAACGAAGCACGCAAATCTGTTGCCATTACAGGTGCAGCCTGTAAAGTTTCTACTCCAGTCACGACAGCATCATGACCTTCAACCTGAATATTAGCACCCATGCGTGACAATTCAGGAACATGCATAAAACGATTTTCAAAAATCGTTTCAGAGATAGTTGCAAATCCACGACCAATAGCATTTACAGCCATAAGCTGAGCTTGCATATCTGTTGGAAACTCTGGATGTGGCAAAGTTCTAAAACTTACAGCTTTAGGGCGTTTGCCTAACATATCAAGTTCGATCCAGTCATCACCACGAGTGACTTCGGCACCCATTTCTTCAAACTTATCCAAAACAGATTCAAGTAATGCAGGGTCGGTATGTGTAGTTTTGACACGACCGCCCGTAATTGCCGCAGCAGCCAAATAAGATCCCGTTTCGATACGATCAGCTACCACAGCATATTCACAGCCATGCAAACTTTCTACTCCAGTTACAACAAGAGTATCAGTATCAAGTCCTTCAATCTTAGCGCCCATTTTAATGAGCATTTGAGCAAGGTCAGTGATCTCAGGCTCACGAGCTGCATTACGAATAGTCGTAACACCATCAGCTAGTGCAGCAGCCATCAAGATGTTTTCAGTACCGCCAACGGTAACCATATCAAAAACAACTTCGCCACCTTTTAAACGACCTTCAACTGAAGCATGGACATAACCATTTTCAACTTCAATATGTGCACCTAAAGCTTCTAAAGCTTTTAAATGTTGATCAACTGGACGTGATCCAATTGCACAACCACCTGGTAAAGAAACTTTCGCATTACCGTAACGCGCTAATAATGGTCCTAAAACCAAAATTGAGGCACGCATTGTTTTTACTAGCTCATAAGGAGCAAACTGATTATCTAAAGTAGAGGTATCAGCTTTTACTGTGTCATTTTCATAGCCGATTGTAACCCCTAAACCACCAATCAACTTGACCAAAGTATTTACGTCTTTAAGATTTGGAACATTAGTGATCGTAATTGGAGAGTCTGCAAGAATAGTTGCAGCAAGTAATGGTAAAGCTGCATTTTTAGCACCAGAAATGCGCACTTCCCCGTCGAGCTTAACACCACCCGTAATTAAAAATTTATCCATTAATATTTAAGCTCCGAAAAGGCTTGCTTTACGCCATTCATCTTTGGTCATTGCACGAATTGTTACCGCGTGAACTTCGCCACTTGCAATATAAGTATTTAATGGTGCATAAACTAATTGTTGGCGAGCAACAGTACGCTTACCGTCAAATTGATCATCCACAATACGGAGGTCAAATTTTCCGGCCTGTCCGCTCACCGCTACTTCCGCTTCAGGGAAAGCTTCTTTTAAAATTTGAGTGAGCTGTTCACTATTCATTGCAAAGACCTCTGACACAACCTAAGGTGTAAAACGAAGTATTTTACTATAACTTTTTCAAAGAATTCAGTACGTGTTTATATTTTATCAATAAAAAAGAGGCTATGTTTCAAGCCTCTTTCAATTATATAAAACTTATTAAATAGAAACAGCAACTTGCGAATAAGTGCACTGCATTTTCCGATATTTTAATAATTGTTTTTTTAATTTTTCAGTTAGTTTTTTAATTGAAGTATACATATCATCAGCAGTTGCCTGAGCAAACAACTCAATTCCCGGCAATCTTACAATAGCCTCTGCAACATGGTTCGAACTACCTTTATGAGAGCGCTTATCAATTTGATGATCTTTTGTTAATTTAATCTGCATACTATTCACCTGATCTAAGTGTTTTGTTAACTGATTAAATTTTGATTTAATATTTTCTTCTATAGCTGGTGTAATTGCTAAATGATGTCCACGAATCGTTATTTGCATAATTCTATCCCTCACCTTTTTTAGGTTATCTAAAGAAGAACTAAAACGATTTAATGCTATCAAAAAGAAAACTTAGAACAATTAAACCATTTTAGTTACTCTCTTGGTGAAAATGAAATTTCATTATTTCGTCATAATGAATCTCTAGAATAGCCATACTTCAAAATTCAGATCAAGACTTTTCTTTCAGACGACGAAGGAATATGTAACGATTCTCGATATTTTGCAACCGTTCTTCGAGCCACTTCAATTCCCTCATCCTTTAACAATGTAGCAATTACATTATCTGACAAAGGCTTACGTGGATTTTCGTTGGCGACTAGTTTCTTAATCATTGCCCGAATTGCGGTGGAAGATGCCTCTCCCCCTGCTGTTGTTCCTACATGGCTAGAGAAAAAATATTTCAACTCAAATAGACCACGAGGCGTAAGCATATATTTATTTGTAGTTACACGAGAAACTGTAGATTCATGCAATTCGACTTCTTCTGCCACGTCTCGAAGAACTAGCGGCTTCATCGCTTCCGGGCCTATTTCCAAAAAAGCTTTTTGATGCTCTACGATACAAGAAGCTACTTTTAATAACGTTTTATGCCTTTCATCAATACTTTTGATAAAGTTTTTCGCCTCAAGCATTTGGTTACGTAAATATAAATTATCCTCACTCTGATCTGCTCTACGAATCATACTAGAGTAAAAAGAATTAATTCTTAATTTAGGAAGTACATCTGGGTTTAGCTGAACCTGCCAATGTAAATCTTTTTTTGAAACCACTACATCGGGAATTTGATAATCAGATTCTTGCTTATCAAAATCCATACCAGGATAAGGTTTTAACGTTTTTAAAAGATTGATTGCAAATTTTAATTGGTCTTTCGTTAAACCAGTTTGTTTGAGCAATTTATTAAGATCATTGGCTATCAAAAGCTCATAATACTGCAATAGATTTTTTGCTTCGTTTAGATATTCAACATCTTTCGGTAGAAATTCGAGCTGTACCTTTAAACATTCCGCTAAATTACGTGAACCAATCCCTAAAGGATCAAGTCGTTGAATGTGTTTTAAAACAACTAAAACCTCATCTTCTTCGATCTCTTCCTCAATATCCATTTCATTCAATAATTGTTGTGCCGCTAAAATTATTTCTTCAATTTCAGCATCTAAAAATCCCTTATCATCTAATGCATCAACAATACAATAAGCAATTAATTGATCTATTTTAGAAAAATGCAAAAGGTTAACTTGTTCTAGAATATGTTCCTTTAGCGACAATTGAACTTGGCGATTATCTTCTCGCTCTTCAAATTCTGGAGTAGCCAAAGCTGTTGATTGATGGGTATAAACATCATCCCACTCTGTATCAACAGGTAAATCATCAGGTAAATGATCTGCATTTAGCTCAGTCGTTAAGTCATCCGATTCTTTATTTTCTAATGCAGCCAGACTCTCCGTTAGTGATTCTTCTTCTATTTTTTCAAGTAAAGGATTACTATCTAGTTGAATCTGAATTTCCTGTTCAAGCTCTAAACTAGAGAGTTGTAACAAACGAATCGCCTGCTGCAATTGAGGTGTTAACGATAGAGAATTCGCTACTTTCAATCCAACAGATAATTTCATATATTTCATTTTCCATAAAACAAGCAAAAATCATGCCTATTCAATATTTATAACATATAGTCTCCATTTGTCATACATATCCAACTGAAATTTGCAGAAGAAAAAAGAGATTTTTCCAATTATAAAAATAATCTTATTAAATTAATTCTATCAAACATAGTTCTCAAATAAAGTCAGACGCGAAATCTTGTTATAAAAAGTTAATTAGGAGGAGGTAGTTCTCTTTTAATTTTGTTTAATTGATTACCCTTCGATTGTATAGTTTTTCTATTAAATTTAAAAACTCAAGTCATAGTTTAATTTTATGTTTATTTCCCACACATATATTTTTTCTGCCCCAATAAAAAACACCCCCATTCATTAGAACGGGGGTGTTTAGAATAATGAGCTGGCGATGACTTACTCTCACATGGGTAAC